>JBMFQU010000037.1:0-14284 GCA_049968435.1 Brevinematia bacterium
AAGGTAGATAATAAAATCTTATTGCCTCTAAAAGTATATGTTAACAATAGTAAAGATTTCTTCTTACGAAACTAAAAGGAGTTACTAATGAATTTCTAAATACACTATAGTATTAATTGAAATAAAAATTTTACGAAGTTTATAATTAGAAAAGAGTTGGGTTTATGAAACATGAGTTTTCTGAAGCTTATAGGCTTAAAAGGGTTCCTCCGTATGTTTTTTCAGTTGTTGATAAGATGAAATTGGAGGTTGAGAAAAAAGGAGTTAATATAATTGATTTTAGCTTAGGTAGTCCTGATTTAAAACCTCCACAAAAAGTTATTGATAAACTCAAAGAAGCTTTAGATAGAGATGATGTTCATAATTATTCTAGATATGATGGAGAGATAGAGAGAGAATTTAGGAAAGAAGTGGCAAATTGGTATGAAAGGAAGTTTGGAGTTGTACTCAATCCTGATAAAGAGATTATTCAGCTTATTGGTTCTAAAGAAGGTATAGCTCATTTCGCTATGGGGGTAATAAACAGTGAAGATATTGTTATAGTCCCATCTCCTACTTATCCTGCTCATTTTAATGGTATAATTGCTTCAGGGGGAATTGTATATTATGTTCCACTTCTAGAGGAGAATAATTTTGTTCTTGATTTTAAAAAGATTGATCCTGGTATATTTAAGTTAGCAAAAATTTTAATAGTTAGCTATCCTCAAAATCCTACTACTGCTGTTGTTCAGAAAGAATTTTATGAAGAGTTAGTTGATTTTTTAAAAGATAGGGATATAATAGTTATTAGCGATATTACTTATTCTGATCTTATATATGATGAAAATTATAAACCTACTAGTATTCTTGAAGTTAAAGGTGCTAAAGATTTCTGTATAGAGTTTAATACGATGTCAAAAAGCTATAGCATGGCTGGATGGAGGGTTGGTTTTGCTGCTGGAAATAGTAAATTAATAGAGATACTTAAGAAAACAAAAGATTATATTGATTTTGGTGTTTTTAAAGCGATTCAGCTTGCAGCTATTGAAGCACTTAGATATTGCGATGACTATATAATCCAAGTGAAAGATATTTATTATGACAGAATAAAAACTTTTGTCGAAGGAGTTAATAGAGCTGGTTGGAGGGTGGAGATGTCAAAATCTACTTTTTACGTATGGGCTAAGATACCTATGAAATTTTCAGCCCTTACTTCTTTAGAATTTGCTAAGGTACTTCTAGAAGAAACGGGAGTTGTTTGTTCTCCAGGTAGCGGTTTTGGTGAGTACGGTGAAGGATTTGTTAGATTTGCAATGGTTCAAGATAAGCAAAAAATAAAAGAAGCAGTACTTAGAATTACTAGATTCCTTACTAGGGAGGACTAATGTTTGTTGATACTCACTTCCACCTTAATATGATAGAAGAGGATAAAGAAAGGAGAAAAAAAATTATAGATTCAATGGTAAATGAAGGTTTATCTCAAGGTATTAACATATACACTTCTCCTGATGCTTTTTTGGAAGATATTGAAATTATTAAGTACCTTAATGAGAAAGGGTTTAAAGTTGCATGTGGTTGGTATCCAGAATATTCCCCAAGTGAAGAGAGAATAAGGAAATTAGAAGAGATAATTAAAAATCATAATATTTTTGCTATTGGTGAGATAGGTTTAGAGTATTACCATATGCATAAGCCTAAAAATGAGCAAATAGAACTTTTTGAGATGCAACTTGATTTAGCACAAAGGTATAATAAACCTGTAATAATACATTCAAGAGATGCTTTTGAAGATACATTTAGTACATTGAAAAAATACGATCTTAAAATGATAATTCACTGCTTTAGCGGGACTCGTGAAATAGTAAAAAAATACCTTGACATAGGTTGTTTTATTTCCTTTGCAGGTAATTTAACTTTCAGAAAGGCTACAGATCTACACGATTCTATAAAGTATGTTCCACTCGATAGATTATTTTTTGAAACAGATGCTCCTTTTTTAGCTCCAGTTCCACTTAGAGGACAAAAAAATTATCCATATTTTGTTAAACATACTTACCAATTTGCATCAAGTTTGCTTAATCTAAGTTTTGAATATCTGGTAAATAAAGTATATGAAAATTGGGAAAATCTATTAAAATAACTAGAGTTGAACTTTTTATTATTCAATATCTTACTTTAAAATTTTGACTTGTATTTGTTTTTTTGTTAAATTATTACAAGTTTAGGAGGAATTTATGAGTGATTTTTTTAGTGTTGTAGATCTTAAGGTTAAAGTTGAGGATAAGCAAATACTTAAAGGTATAGATTTAGAAGTAAATAGAGGGGAGATACATGCGATTATGGGACCTAATGGTTCAGGTAAGACAACTTTTTCTAATGTGATTATGGGTAGCCCTTTTTATGATGAGGTTGAAGGGGATATTGTTTTTAAGGGCGAGAGTATTATTGATTTACCACCTGATGAGAGAGCTAAGAGAGGGATATTTTTAGCGTTTCAGTATCCTGAAGAGATTGAAGGTGTTAGTTTGATCAATTTCCTAAGGTTATCGTACAATTCGGTTAATTCTTTTAGGTTAGGTGATAAATTTGTAGCTCCTAAGCCTATGGAATTTAGGAATCTGGTTAAGTCAAAAATGAATCTAATTAAAATGGATGATAGTTTTATGAGGAGGTATCTTAATGAAGGCTTTTCTGGAGGGGAGAAGAAAAGAACAGAGATGTTGCAGATGTTACTTTTAGAACCAGAGCTTGTCATAATGGATGAAACTGATTCAGGTCTTGACATTGATGCTCTTAGAATTGTTGCAGATGCTGTTAATAGTTATAAATCAAGTCAAAATTCTTTTATTGTGATTACTCATTACTCTAGGATTTTGGATTACATTAAGCCTGATTTTGTGCATATAATGTATAATGGTAAGATTATAAAATCTGGGGATTATTCTTTAGCTCAAAAGGTTGAAGAAAATGGGTATGATTGGGTTATCAAAGATGCAAATGTATCTGTATAATTTACATTTTTGTATATTTAGGAGGTTTTTATGTCTAGGGAAGAGGTTAAAAATTTAAGTGTTAATTTATTGGATAAATGGTCTTTTAAGGATCCAGAAGATTATTTATATAATTTTGATAAAGGTATAAATGAGGATATTGTTAGAAGAATATCAAAGATAAAAGGTGAACCTGAATGGATGACAGAGTTTCGTGTTAAGGCGTATAAAATTTTTGAATCTAAGCCTATGCCAACTTGGGGAGAAAGAGAACTTCTTGACCAAATTGATTTTAATGATATATATTACTATGTTAGGCCTACTGATGTGAAAGGTAGATCTTGGGATGAGGTACCTGAGTATATAAAGAAAGCTTTTGATAGGTTAGGTATTCCTGAAGCTGAAAGAAAGTATCTTGCTGGAGTTACAGCTCAGTATGAATCTGAAGTTGTTTATCATAATGTTAAATCTACTTGGGAAAGTAAAGGTGTTATATTTACAGATATGGATACTGGTTTGAGAGAATATCCTGATCTTGTTAAGAGGTTTTTCGGTACTGTTGTTCCACCTAATGATAATAAGTTCGCTGCTTTGAATAGTGCTGTTTGGAGTGGTGGTAGTTTTATATATGTGCCTAAAGGTGTTTCTGTAGATATTCCACTTCAAGCTTACTTTAGAATAAATGCTCAGAATATGGGACAATTTGAAAGAACTCTTATTATAGCTGATGAAGGTGCGAGTGTTCATTATATAGAAGGTTGTACTGCACCTCAATATTCTTCGAATTCTCTACATGCTGCTGTGGTTGAAATTATCGCTATGAAGGGTGCTTATGTTAGGTATACCACTATACAAAACTGGTCTAAGAATATATATAATCTTGTAACAAAGAGAGCTTTTGCTTATGAGGATGCAAGGGTTGAGTGGATTGATGGTAATTTAGGAAGTAAATTAACTATGAAGTATCCTGCTGTATATATGTTAGGTAAGGGAGCTCAGGCTGAGATATTGTCTATAGCTTTAGCAAATGCGGGGCAAGTTCAAGATGCTGGTGCAAAAGTTGTACATGCTGCTCCTTATACAACATCCAAAATAATGAATAAATCAATAAGCTTAGGCGGCGGTAAAACGATATATAGGGGTCTAGTTAAAGTTATGAAAGGTGCAGTTGGATCTAAAAATCATACATCTTGTAATGCACTTCTTGTAGATGAATTTTCAAAATCTGATACAGTTCCTTATATAGATATAAATGAGGATAGAGTTTCATTAGGGCATGAAGCAACCGCTGGAAGGATAAGTGAAGAAAAATTGTTCTACCTTATGAGTAGAGGTTTGTCTGAACATGAAGCACTTGGTACAATAGTGAATGGTTTTATAGAACCATTTACAAAAGCTTTACCTTTAGAGTATGCTGTCGAATTGAATAAATTGATTGAACTTGAGCTAGAGGAAGCAGTAGATGTTGGCGCTAGGAAGGTAAGATATTAGGAGGTTATTTATGAAATTTACTAACTTTGTTAATACAACGGATTTACTTATTAGTAATTTGGAACTAGCTAAAACTGAGATAAATTCATATAATAATTTTAAATTTCCTATAATTGATAAAACTAATCCGAAGTATAATATCGATTTTTCGGATAAATTCCCCCAAGATGATAAATTATACTCTTTCAAGATTGATTTTAAAATATTGATAGATGATGTAATAAATTTAAATGTTGACATTGGTGATAGGAAAGTATATGTTGAGGTTGGTAGAAATATAGTTGATAAAGGATTTTTTGTTAAAGATCTTTACTTGAGTTTATTAGGTAATGATAAGTTTGTTAAAGAACACTTTCTTAAGAATTTACTAGGTAATGAAACAATTTTTATATCCTATGGTATTGCTTTCTTGAAGTTTGGAATCTTTGTATATATACCAGATAATGTACGGGTAGATTTACTCGTAAACAAAAATTTCAAGTCTTATGGATTTGGATCTTTTTATAATATGTTTTATATAGGTAAAAATACTGAAGTTAAATTTTATGAAGATGTTAGTTCGTATGACAGTAATTTTGGTTTTGAAATCGCAGAGATAGTAGTTTCTGAGGATTCTAACTTGATCTATAATTTATTAAACAAGACAGATTATGATTTTAATTACTTTGCTAGCAGAAAACTTGTTTCATCGGGTGATAACCGTATAGAGTTTAATAATGTTTCTCTTGGTTCTTCTTATCAAAGATCAGATGATAGAATATTTTTGTACGGAAATAATGTTGATCTTAAATATACTGGTATTTATTATACAAATGCTTCTCAAAGATATGATTTAATTGTAAATACTAGACATCTTTCTTTTAATCAAGGTGCTGATGTTATAGTAAAAGGTGTATTGGATGATTCATCTAAAGTTTACTTTAACGGTATATTGAAAGTTGATAGGAATTTAAAACATATAAACTCATTTTTAGGAGGTCATTTACTTCATCTTTCTCCAAATTGTAAATCTGATAGTGTTCCTTCCCTAGAAATAGATTCTTTTGATGTTAAATCAGGTCATGCTGCTTCTCTTACTCAGCTAGATGAAAATAAGTTGTTTTATATGATGAGTAGAGGTTTATCTCAAGAAGAGGCTAGAAAGGCTATGGTACAAGGTTTTATTGAAGGAGGGTTGAATAGAATTACTGATGTTGATTTTAGAAAGAAAGTGAAGAATCACCTAAGAGATAAAGGTCTTAAAGTAGTTGAGGAAGATTTGTTTGTTGGATAAACTTGTATTTAAATCGTTTTTATATGAAGGGAAGTATGTATGAAAAAGATTTTCTGATTTTTGTTATGGCAATCGCATCTTCGCTAGTTTTTGCTAATGCTTCTCCTAAAATTGACGGGGAGATAAAGGAAAAAGAATATTCCAAGGTATATGATCTTGATAAAAATTTTAAAGTCTATGTTAGTTATGATGAAAAGAATGCTTATTTTACTATCGATGCTAACTCTAAAGGGTGGGTTTCTTTGGGATTTGGTTCTAAAAAGATGGATAAGGCTGTGATGTATATCTTTTATTACGATAATAATTCCAAGAAATTTTTAGTTGAGCAAGCTGTTGGTATTGGTCATAATCATAAGACTGTTGATAAGCCTAATTCTATCGTATTTGAAGGCAAAAGATTAGAAGGTAAAACTGTAGTTGAGTTTCAAATACCTAGGAATTTACCTAACCTTAAACTTGAAGGGAAAGTTGATGCAATATGGGCTTTCTCAGGGTCTGATTCTTTGAAAGCTACCACTCAAAAAGAGGTTCCTTCGAGATTGATTTCTAAGTTTTGTGTGATGATTTCATCGATAGTATTATAGGGGGCTATCGCCTCCTATTATTATTTACTTCTTAGAGTTGTTGAATAATCTTTGAAAATCACTTTTATTACTCTATTGTAGATAATTTAGAATTTTAAATTATTAATAGTAAATTATTGACTTTAATTTTAACTTTTATTATAATAAAAATTGTGGGGGTAGTATATGGAATATGTTAATGCTTTTGATATTTTCAAATTATCTGGAGCTGATTGGGCTGTTTGTTATACTACTGTTGATGTTGATATAAAATCTCTTTTAAATAAGATTTCTGAGGTTGCTCCTAAGATAAAAATTTTTGGCTGTAGTTCTTTTCAAGGTGTTTTTACGCCTGAGGGGTTTTTAAGAGGTGCACATTTTTTGGTTTCTTCCCAAAATGATGGTATTGAGGCTTATCCTGTTATTTACGAATGTTCTGCAGAAGATGCGAAAGAAAAAACGATTTTAGCTTGTAAGGAGATTGAAAAAAATTTTGGTAGTCCTGATGTTATTCTTATGCATGCTGTTCCAGGTTTTGAAGAAAGAGTAGTTGAAGGTATTGATGAGGTATTTTTGAAAAAGGTTAAAGTTTATGGTGGTAGTGCAGCGGATGACGATATTTCAGGTAAATGGTTTATTTTTAGTGGTAATAAAGTTCTGAATCAAGGAGTTTTACTAGTTGCTTTTAGAAGCGCTAAGAAAATTTATTCTACATTCCTTAGTGGTTACTTGCCTACTAATAAGAAGGGAATTATTACTAAAGCTGAAGGTAGGATTGTCTATGAGATTGATAATAGACCAGCAGCTTTGGTATATAACGAATGGACAAATGGCTCTATTTCTGAATACCTTGAGAAAGGAGGTATAATTCTTGCACCTACTACTCTAAGGCCCCTTGGTAGAGTTATAGGTGAGGTGATGGGAATAAAGAATTACTTGCTTTCGCATCCACATTCTGTTATACCAGAGAATAAAGCGTTAACATTATTTACAGAGTTTAAAGTCGGAGATGAAGTTATTCTTATGAGCGGATATAAAAGTGCCCTATTTGATAGGGCAAGACAGGTAGTAGAAAGAGCATTAGGTGTTGATAAAAATAGAGTTAAACTAAAAGGTGCAATATTTATATATTGCGGAGGATGTGTAGGAGCAATAATTGACGAAGTAAATAACGTCGCTGAGCAATATAGGTTTGCTTTATCAGAAGCACCTTTTGTAGGTGCTGCTACTTTTGGTGAACAGGGTTGTTTCATAATTAGAGAAAAGGAAAATAGGCATGGTAATCTTATGGCAAATAGTATTTTATTCTTATAAGTTAAACATTAATTCAATTTCACTCTTAATACCGGTTATATAGTTAAATCCTAATGAAAGAATAAATAAAAGTTTATTTATAGGTATTTTACTTGATATCTCTAAATCAAGCGAATTCCCTATTCTGAATGTATTTTTTATACCCAAACTTAGGTTTTCCAGAGTTTTATATTCAATTCCTAAGTATATTGAATTTAAAGCTTTTATATACTCAATATCTAGTTGATTTACTAGACCTCCATAGAAGTTTAAATATTTTAGCTTATATATTAACTTGTTTTCTATGACAAAAGGAGTAAAAGTTGATTTAAGTGAAGTATATTCTGTTTTGTAAATACCAAAGTTTATATTTTTTAATTCCATAACATATTTGAGGTTATTGAGTAAATTTGCTTCTCCGAATACTTCAAAACCGATTGAAAATCTGTTGTAATCTAGTAGATATTCATATTCTAGGAATGAATTAATTGCTAATTTAAAGTCTTGGAATAGTTTTAATTTTAAAAATGTGTATGAAATTCTAAAATTACCGCTAGTTATTGTGTTTTCAATGTAACCAGAGTAGGTGTACAATGGTATATTAAATAAGATTTTACTTTCGATTCCTATCATATTGTTTTCGTTTGGTTTAAAGAATATTTTGTTTTCAAAACTTTCGTTTTCATATTTTATAGATATGTATATAGAATTACTATAATTCATGTAGTATTCTGAAATGTTGTAGTAAGAGAAAGATTTTGCTGATATCATTATTAGAGAAATACAGTATAAAAACCTTTTTAATTTCATAGTTATATCTCTATGATATAGTATCCATAGCAGTTTATAATTTTTGTTCCTTTATATTCATCAATTCTTTTTTCTCTTAAATCATGCCTATGTACATGACCGTGCAATAAGTATTTAGGTTTGAATCTCTCAATAAACTCAAGAAAAATCTTAAATCCTCTGTGTGGTATGTCTTCTCTATCATGTATTCCAAGGGGAGGTGAGTGTGTTATTAATATATCTACATACTTTTTGTTTATTAATTTATTTAAATAAATTTTCCAGTAAGTTTTCCTTACTCTTCTTTTCATCTCTTCTTCGGAATATTGATGTTTTGAACTATTGTATTTATTGCTACCTTCAAATCCTATAAAGTACAATCCTTGAAATTCAATCAATTTTCTATCAAGATCTATTCCAGCGAAATGTTTTTTGTAATCATAATTTGAATAAAAGTTAAATTTTGAATTTCCTATCATTTTTAAAGGATCTTTCTGTGTTTCAAATTCTATATCATCGTAATTATCATGATTTCCGTGCACAAAAAACAATGGTACATTGAATTTTGATATAAGAAATTCTAAATAATGTTTAGGTAGATCACCGCAAGATATTATTAAATCAGGTTTTATTTCTAAAGAATTTTGTGATTCGTAAAGATATTTATCAACAACATCACTAACGCAGAGTATTTTCATTAACTATTCTTCAACCTCTTTTATTTTGGCTTTGATGTAATTTTCAAATTCTTCTTTAGACATCTTATCTTTAAATAGCTCCCATATTGCTTGCTTTAGTTCTTCTATTGAATCGAACTTAGCTCCTTTTTGTGCGCCTTCCTCAAGGTAATAGTATTTTTTACCCATACATACCCCCAATGTGTATGCTTGACTATATATTAAATGAGTAATTTATATATTTCTACTATTTTTTCAAGATCTTTTACTTTTACTTTATCTACGAACTTTGTTTTTTCAAATAAATCTTTTATTTCTCCTGATATAAAGAATCCTTCTTCTTTAGGATACTTACCAATAATACTACTTTCAGTTAAGGCTTCACCGAAAAAATAAAATTCATTTCCTTTTACTCCGTTTACCCATCCTACGAAAATTCCTCCTGATGATATGCCTACTTTGAAGGTTGATATTTTATCGTAAATCTCCTCATAAATAAGTTTATTTAACGATTGAACTATTGATATTAAACTCTCTGACCAATCTTTCTGGTCTAATCCTAGTATTATGAAACATTCTGTTCCGTCAAACTTGTATATTAAACCATTATTTTTAATACTTATTGACTCTATTTTTGAATATATTTCTTGAATTTCTTCTAATATTTTTTCCGATAACTTATCAAACATACTTTTTGTATCTCCTATTTTGACCCATATACACCCATAATTACCTTTACCATAGTTTAAGTAAATTTTTTTGTTTCCAAGGAATACGTAAGGAAAGTTTATCTTAGATTCATTTCTTTCGATATATCCATCTACGTAAACTGAAATTAGATCAAGTTCATCGTTTGATAATATTGGTATTTTGGTTTCTAATTCACCTCCTCTTAGTGTGTTTAGTATGTATCTTGTTCTTAAGATAATATCTATCAAGAATAGGAATGAAAATAAAAGAAATGAAAATACTGTTATGTAAGTAAATAGTATGCTTGTTAAGAATGATTTTAATATAAGAGGTAAAATAGAAATTGCTGAAATGTACAAAGAATGTATGATAAGTACGATAGAAAATTTAAATAGAATACTTTTAAAATCCTTATTTTCAAACAACCCAAATCCTTTTATCTTGAATTCATATAAAGGGAATTTCGTTAGGTAATATGTTAGGAATGATAATGGTAAAGCAGCTGATGTTATTTTAATAAATTGGTTTATATCCTTTGTTAATCTAAATTCATAAGCTCCTACTGCAAATATCATAAGTATGAATAGAAGAGAAAATAAAAATGGTAGAAAATTTATTATCCTAGATATATTTATTATTTCCTTTTGCTCCATCCTTTTTATGTCATATGCTAAGAATTTGTTAATGTAAAAATACAAAAGTATTACTAGAAGTATTATTATTACGCTTCCTACTGAAAGGATGTACATTAAGTTATTTGAAAATTTTAAGTGCAATAAATGTTTTAAAGATAGTAGGTAAGATAGAAATACAACATCAGATATTAGTATTGAAAGTAATGTTTTTGCTAATATCATACCACTTCCTTTAATTTATTTTCTAAAAAGGATGAAATTTCATTTAATCTCATTCCTCTTGATGCTTTGATAAGTATAGTATCTCCTTCTTTAACTATATAGTTTAATATCTCGGCTGTTTCCGTAATGCTATTTGTACTTATTACTTTGTCTTTAGGTTTACCATTCTGTAGTAAGAAATCATAAACTAAAGCAAACTTCTCACCATAGCATATTATATAATCTATGTTTTTGTCTAAAAGATATTTTGCTATTTCTAGATGTAAGTTATTTGACATTTCCCCTAACTCTAACATATCTCCTAATACTGCTATTTTTTTACCATTTGAGGTTGTACTTTCAAGTAGATCAATTGCTTTTTTCATTGAATCAGGATTTGCATTGTATGAATCGTCTATTATAGTAAACTTTCCTTTGATTATGTTACTTCTCATTTCAGGTAAGTTTAATTTTCTTATTATTGGTACTAAATCTTTTATGTCAATCTCAAATGATTTACAAACCTCTAAAGCGCAAACTAAATTTTCTATATTGTGTACTCCAGGAACATTAGTTTCAAAATTAACTCCATCATATTCAAATACTATTCCATCTATACCTTTATTTGTTATTACTTTTGCTTTACTTGGATCAAAATATCTAATTATGAGGTTATGCTTTTTAGCGTTATTTTCAATAACGTCTAGATGTCTTGTTAGCTTGTTAATGAAAACAACATTACCTTCTTTCATGCCTTCGAATAGTTCAGATTTTGCTAATGCTATGTTTCTTGTGGTTTTTAGAAATTCAATGTGGGCAAAGCCAATGTTAGTTATTATTCCTACATCTGGGGATATTATCTTTGATAGTTTTCTTATTTCTCCTTTATGGTTCATTCCTACTTCAATCACTCCTATTTCAGTATCATTATTTATTTTGAATAATGATAAAGGTACTCCTATGTTGTTATTAAAACTTTTCGGTGAAAATTCAACATTATACTTGTATGATAAAAGTTGTGCAATCAAAAACTTAGTTGTTGTTTTCCCAGAACTACCTGTTATTGCTATTATCTTTTTATCAAATATAAAATCTGTTCTATAATTCAGTGCTAAATTCGTTAGCGCTTGGTAAGTATCTTTTACTGTAATTACAGATATATCACCTTTAAATATGTTTTGGTTGTTCCTGAAAAACAGAGAATTTACTATGAATACTTTTACTTTTTTGTCTATACATTCTTTTATGAAGTTGTGTCCATCAAAATTTTGTCCTTTAAGTGCAATAAAACAATCTCCTTCTTTTATTGTTCTTGAATCGGTAGAAATATTATTTACTATTTTTTGGCTACCTATGTGTACTAACTTACCTTTTGTAGCACTAGCTAACCAAGATACTGAAACATCTATCATATCTGTAATTATTTTAAATTAATTTTGTATTACTTTAAAGTTTTATATTTCAACTTTTCTAGAGATTATTTTCCATCTACCATCAAATTGTTTAAGTAAGTATAGTATTTTTCTTGTTGCTTCATATTTCTTTTGGCCATCTTTAGCTTGGAAAGAATTTTTTAAAACCCATGTTACTTCTACTATTGAATAATCTTTTTCATAGTAAGTTTCTGTTATTTTGTAAGAAATTATATTATTTAATTCTCCTTCTATTATTCCTTTGTCTCCATTATAATATTTTTCTATAATAAGTTGTGCTCTTTTCTTTTCGCTTAGCTCTGTTAACTCTAAAATATTTGAAAAATTTCTTTTTATTAAGCTTTCAATTGCATTGCTTACTACTCCTTCAGGTTTATCTAAGTAAGTTTCTCCAAAGGTATTCATTGAGGTTAATAGAATGATTATTGAGGCAAAGAAAAACCTTTCCATAAATCATAACTCCTCTTAATAAGACTCGGAAGTTAGATAAAACTTTTGAGTGTTTTATCAAGATATTTGAGATGTAGTTTAAGATTTGGTAATTAATTAAGCATTTTAATATTCATAATTTTAATTTTTGGTCAAGGTGAATTTTAAATTGTGCAATGAATAAAATTCATAGAGTATGAGGAAAGGTTGGTTTGGTGAATTTGGTGGTATGTATATACCTGAAGTATTATACCCTGTTGTAAAAGAACTTGAAGAGGCTTATTATTCTATAGGTAAGAGTAAAGAATTTAGAGAAGAACTTAATTGTCTTCTTAAAAACTATGCTGGAAGGCCTACTCCTTTGTATTTTGCTAAGAATCTTTCTGAAATGTTTGGAGTTAGGATCTATTTGAAAAGAGAGGATCTATTACATACGGGAGCACATAAGATAAATAATGCGTTAGGTCAAGTTTTGCTAGCTAAGAAAATGGGTAAGAAGAGAATAATAGCTGAGACTGGTGCGGGACAACATGGTGTTGCAACTGCTACTGCTTGTGCTCTGTTGGGTATGGAATGCGTTGTATATATGGGTAAGCTTGATGTTGAAAGGCAAAAGCCAAATGTTTATAGGATGAAGTTACTTGGTGCAGAAGTTATACCAGTTGAAAAAGGAAGTCAAACTTTAAAGGATGCTATAAATGAAGCGATGAGAGATTGGATAAAAAATGTTAGTAATACTCTCTATGTTATAGGTTCTGTTGTTGGTCCACATCCTTATCCAACTATGGTTAGAGATTTTCAGTCGGTTATTGGTAGGGAAACTTTTAGACAAATAAAGAAATTAGAGAGCAGATTACCCAATAAAGTTATAGCCTGTGTAGGTGGTGGTAGTAACGCTATTGGTATATTTTATCCTTTTATTCCTTACAAAGAAGTAGAACTTATAGGAGTTGAAGCGGGAGGTATGGGCGATAAACTCGGACAACATGCTGCTACTCTGGTTTTTGGTAAAGTTGGCGTTTTGCATGGAGCTAAGTCTTACTTACTCTATGATGAATATGGTCAGATTGTTGAAACTCATTCAATATCTGCTGGTCTTGATTATCCCGGAGTTGGTCCTGAACATGCTTACCTAAAAAGTATAGGTAGAGCAAAATATACATTTGTTAGAGATGAAGAAGCAATTGAAGCGGTTAGAATACTTTCAAAATCAGAAGGCATAATACCTGCTTTAGAATCTTCACATGCTTTAGCTTATGCATTGAAAGAAGCTAAAAAAATGAATAAGGAGGATATAGTTATTGTCAATCTTTCAGGTAGAGGAGATAAAGATTTAGGTATAATAATGGATAATCTGAAAATTTAGATCCTTAGATTAACTTATCCTTGTATTTCCTAGTTAAGAATTAGGAATTTTTAGTTTATAAATTTTCGGGAATAGGTAATGTGCGATATCCAATAATAAGAAGGAAGCACTAAATAACTTTCTTGAAAAATTTCTAATTTTTCTAATAATAGGAGGCAAAGCCTTAGCTAAATTAGGAACTTGAAATTAGGAATTTGGGAATAGGTGATTGTGTGATAAGTAAAGGGAGATATTGATAAGAGGGTGGCCCCCCCCTACTGAACTAGGGGGTAGGTTGGGTAGTAAACAAAAAGGATTTTTTAAGATTTCTAACTTCTATTAAGAGAAGTAAAAATTTTACTTTCCAACCTCTTCTAATAGGAGGTACCAATAAGAGGACAAAGTCCTCCTGCGTAGAGCTTAAGGGCAGGTGGGTAACAAAAGGAGGTTTCTTAAAATTTTTCTAAATCTTTTAGAAGTAGTGCTTTGTCCTTCT
>JBMFQU010000038.1:0-13964 GCA_049968435.1 Brevinematia bacterium
AATTTAAGTTTTATTTTATTGTGCTTTCTAATCTTTCTAATTGGAAGTAGTGAAGGCGTAGCCTTCGCTAATCTAGAAGGGAGGGTGGGTGGAGAACAAAAATAAGTCTCTTAAATTTCTAAGTCTATCAGTAAATAGTAAAATAACTTTTGATGTAGCCTACTTGGACGGCTAAAAGGAGGTCTAAGAAGTAGGCAAATCTTCCTAAAATATAATAAGTTAAATCTATTATTAATTACTTCATGGTTTTTAAAATTCAATCGTATATTTTTATAGGAGATGTAAGATGAAAGAGAAAGAAAAAGTTTTGAGAGAATCTTTTTCTTTTAGCAAGTTTGAAAAGGTTCCTGAGTTTGATGTGCAATCATTTTTGTATAAGGAGGTAAGTTTTATGTCAAGGTTATCAAAAATAATGATATCTTTGGTTGTAGTGTTGTTAGTTGTAGGTGTAGGAGTGTTCCTCTTATACGATAGTTTTATTATGAAGAAAGAAGTTAAGCTAAGTCAGCCTCAAGAGGAACTCATAAAAACTCCTCAAAAAACCTCAGCTATTGTATCGATGGTTTATGGAGATGTAAAGGTTCAAAATGCGGATACTCTAAAGGATGTTGAAATAGGTTATCAATTGAGTGAAGGTGATATAATAGCTACTTCTTCAGATTCTGAATGTGAGATTCAAATTCCGGGTAAAGGTTTAGTTAGGGTGAAAGAAAATTCAAAAGTATCTTTTAGTGAGGTTGTGTCTGCTGTTGATAGTAGTAAAAAGGATAACATTGTAGAATTGCTAAAGGGTAATGTAAAAGTGGCTGTTGAAAAGATTGGTCAAAGGGAAGAGTTTAAAGTTAAAACTGAGGCAGCAGTTGCAGCAGTTAGAGGTACCATATTTTCTGTATCCTTTGATGAAAGTAAAGGTACTGAAGTTTTAGTTGCCGAAGGTAAAGTTGCAGTGGCAATTAGATCAAAGAAAATTGAAGAATTAAAAGAGAAAGCTTCTCCTGAATTAAAAGATAAGCTGGCTAAACTTGAAAATATTTCAGAAATTGTGGTAGAAGAAGGTGAATCTGCAAAGGTTACTCCTGAGATTCAAAGTAAGATTGATAGTAAGTTATCTAAAGTTATCGAACCTGTTTCAGCTCATGAAAAGATATCAGAAAAAGATATAGAAGTTCTGGGCAAAGAAGTTAAATCTATTTCAAAGCAAGTTGAAATTTCTTCGGTTAAAGTACCTAAAGAAGTTGTTTTGAGTATTGGTAAGGAAGTATCAAGAAGTTTAATTATCTTAGATTCTAAAACTGTTAAAGTTATTTTCTTGCCTGGAAGCGAAAAGTATAATTCTGCTGAATTGTTTATAGATGGTATATTTGCTGGTAAGGCTCCAGTGAATAAAATACTTGAGCAAGGTAGAGAGTATTTGATAGAAATTAAGTATAAAGGTAAAACTATATCTCAAAAAGTTAAGTTCGATAAGGATACTACTATAAATATTGGAAAGACTATAGATGTTGAAAAAGAAGCCTTAGTGGAATCTGCTAAAAAATCTCAAGATAAATTGATTGAAACAAAAGACTTTGGTTTTTCTACTTCTGTAAAGTATAGTAGGTGGATTGGTGTTATTTCCGGTGCTCTTATGGTACCTACTACTGAAGGATTAGTAATATTCCAAGGTGATAAGATTGAAAAACTTGGTGTAAAAGGATTAGCTTTTGGTTATTCGGATAAGTATATAGTATCTATTTCAAAGGATGATGAAGATTATTTGGTTGTAAATATTTATACTTCTGGAGGTAAACCTATTGATAATGTTAATTTAGGTTCTCAGTCCAAGGGTACTTTAGTAGTTAGCTCGCCTGCAATACTTGGTAATAAAGTATTTGTGCCGTCTATAGAAGGATTATGGATCGTTGATATCAATAAGGGTACTAAGTCATTTATCAAGATTGGTAGTGTGTATTCTGAAGTTGTACCTTTTGGTTCTTCTAAAGTTGTAGCGGTTAATGAGATTGGGGAAGTTTACCTCATTTCCACTGATGGAGAGTATAGTAAGATTGCTCAGCTTAGTATAGCTACTTTGAGGAAGGCTTCAGTTTCAACTGATGGTAGTAAGATATTCATATTCTCTAAGGGTACATTGTATATTGTTTCTACTGGTAAAGAAGTTATGAATGTTAGTACTGGTATTTCTGATGATAGTAAGCCAATTTTGTCTGGTAATAGGGTTATCTTGTACGGTAATAATAAAGTTGTTGTTATGGATGAAAATGGTAACGTAGATTATGTATTATCTTTACCTGGTATAAATGGTATGCCTTATGTCAAAGATAATTACCTTGTAATTACCTCTAGTGATGGTGTTTATGTTTATAATTTTAAAGATGGTAAGAAGTTGTGGAATTACAATGTCATTGGTAATGTTTCGTTTATAAAGGATGGTAAACTTTATGTTTCATCTAATGATAAAGTTTATGTATTCTCTCTAGAGTAATTAATCCTTAGGAGGGCTTTGCCCTCCTATTTTTTTATTTTTACTCTTTTTATTCCACTTACTGAGTTACAGAGGTAAATCATTTCAGCTTGTTCTAAATCTTCTAAAGTTATTGTTGAGTACTTTATCTTATACTTTCTTTTTAAGTAAGAAAGCATAGTACCTAATAGAAGCCCACTTTCTCTCTTGGGTGTAAGTAGATTCCTATTTCTTATTATGATAATGTTGTGGATACATCCTTCTGTAATTTCGTTTTTCTCGTTTAAAAATATATAATCAATTATGTTTTCTTCTTGTGCTTTTTTATAGTAATAATCATATAATTCTCTGTTAGTTGTCTTATGGTATAAGAATACATTTTTACTATTTACTTTGTCTTGGGCAATTTTTATAAATCCTTCTTTTTGCTTATTTATTTTGTCTAGTTCTATTTCTATTCTACCATCTTCGTTAAGGAGTAGCCTTATCTTTTGTGGAGTGTTTAATTGTTTTAATTCGTTTAATTTTTTGACGGTAAGATTTTTATTTAATTTGAAACCAAAGTACTTTGCTGATTTTATAAGTCTTCTTATATGGTATTTTCCAAGAAGAATTTTATTGTTCTTTAGCAACATTGTTTCTATTAATTTGAACTTTTTTGATGTGGGTAGTATGAGAAAGTTAGCTTTTAATAGACATTCTTTGTATTCTTTTTCTTCTTAAGAGTACCATGTTATACCGCTTCCTATAGCCATTTCTCCTCTGTTTTCAATTATTATGGGAGTTCTTATTGCCACATTGAATTGAGCGTTTTTGTCAGGTGTTATATAGCCTATGCTTCCTGTGTATATGTTTCTAGGTAAATCTTCGAGGTTGTTAATTATTTCCATGGTTTTAGGCTTTGGTGCTCCAGTTACTGAACCGCTTGGGAATATCTTTTTAAATATATCATAAAACTTTATTTCATTTTTTAGCTTTGATAATATTGTGGAAGTCATTTGAAAAAGAGTTTGATATTTTTCAATCTCAAACAACTTTTTTACTTTAACACTACCGAATTCTGATATTGATCCTAGGTCATTTCTTAGTAAATCAACTATCATTAGGTTTTCAGCTCTATTTTTTTCACTTAGGTAGAGATATTTTTTGAGCTTTATATCTTCCTCTATTTATTGTACCTTTCATTGGTTTTGTTGTTATTATATTATTTTTCTTTTCGAAAAATAGTTCAGGAGATAGAGATAGTATATATGTGTTGCCTAAACTTGTAAAGCTACTATACTTTACATTCTGATTCCTCCTAATTGATAAGTAAAGTTCGAATGGATTTCCTATAAATTCAAATAATGCTTTGAAAGTAAAATTTACCTGATAAGTGTATCCATCTTTTAGATATTGCTTTATTTGAGTTAATTTTTTAAAATATTCTTCTAAAGACAGAGAAAAAGATATATTTGAAATTTTGTAGTCATTTTTAGTATCAGGTATTTCTACAATTTTCGGTTTTGTGAATACTCCGAACCATAAATATGGTATTTGTAGTGGTTTTGGTTTTATATTGTTTAGTTTTTCTCCTGCTTCGTAGGTTATAAAACCTGCTATGTATAGTTTTTCTTCTAGAATTGAGTCTATCTCTTTTAGTTTATTGTCTATCTCTTCTTCTGTTTTTGCAGTTATTTCATATATTGGTTTATCAAAAAGGACGAAATGATTTTTTTGTCAAAGAGTATATATTTACCTTCTAGCATAAATTAATTTTATTAAGAATTTATTATTCACTTGTGGATAAAAGTAAGTATTTATGGAGATTTTTATCTTCTTGAATATGCCTATTGCTTAGTCTTTTAGAAGGTGATCAAATGAGAATAGAGTCATTACTAATATAAAATTTAATTTTTAATCTTGTAGATGTAAGAGTTTGTAATTGGATAATAGGTATTAATAGGAGTGTTCTTCTAATTTAATTTCTTACTGGAATCAGTGAAGGTTTAGTATTCGCTAAATTAGGAATTCAGGAATATGTAAATGAGGTACTCTAGAAATTGAAGACTTCTCTAGATTCTTAAGGGTAGGTGGGGTACTAAAAGAGGATTATTGAAGAATTCATAAGTAATTAATTATGTAAAGAGGAAAAAGATTCCTAAAATTATTAATATTATACCGACTATATAATCTTCATTATGTTCCAAAAATTTAAAATTTATTTTGTTTACCAACTTTTCTCCTAAACTAACTAATAAAACTGTTGATATTACAGTTGTAATAGTATAGATTAGAGAAAGTGATGTTATGCCCAAAAACCCATATTTGCTAGCTTGAAGATAATAAGTTTCTATTTCTACGCATGGTGAAAGAAATAGAGCAAATGATATTGAAACGACAATTAAAATACTAGATGAAGATTCAGATTTGACTGATATAGTATCTTGATTGATATGTATGTGATCATGATGTGAATGTAGGTGTAATTGTTTATCATTTGGGCTATGTTGGTGGTAACTATATTTGTATAATTTGTGTTTTCTAGATGCAATATATAAAGCTGTTAGAATAGATACTAACAATATTACTAAACCTATCAGTATTAATATGTACTCTAAACTTTTATTATTTAGTAAGAAGTATATTGTTATTGCTGTTGATAAAGCGATTAATAAAAACATTATTGATATTTCTTTAATATGGGAGTGGTGTATATGATATTCTTTTTCGTGATGGTGGTGATGCTTTGCAAAGTTAAATATGTGATTGCTTATGAATATAGTTCCCATAATTATAAATATCATAGTAGGTAAGATTTTTGATATTATTTCGTACTTTTGGAATATAACTATTCCTATTATTCCAATTAGTATGCCAACTATTATAGTACTTAAAGAGTGCATTAGAGAACTGAATATTACAGTGAAATAAGTAAATCCTCTTGACCATTTATAGTTTTTTGATAATGCTACAATAGGTAACCAATGATTTGGTATTATTGAATGTATTATAATTAATATTAAACCACCTATTAAAAAATAGGTAAAATCACTCACGAATTGATAATTTATGATTTATAAAGTTTTTTCAACTTTTATAGGAATAATCATTGACTAACTTTAAGAATCATTGTTTTTACGAAAGCGATTTATTAAATTTCATAAAGAAGGTGATTATATGAATAAATTGGGTAAGCTAAATGAAACTAGTAATGATTTGTTAGAAGCTTGGATCAGAGAGAGTATTGAAAAGTGCATAGAGAAGGGTATTATGGTTTAGACGATGATTGCGAATGTGGAGAACCTGGGGTGAAGAGTACGGCTTGAGTGATGTTTCTAAGGATAGTAAAGAATCAAAATAAGATTTTTATTTTGAGTATTCTTTGACTTTTTGTCTTTCATAGAATTCTAGTGATAACGTTTTAAGTATTTCTTTAAGTTTATCGATGTTTATTTTCCTCTTAGCTGAAATTATTACACTGCCCAGGTATAGATTCTCTACCTCTTCAATAATTTCTATATTCTCGACTAGATCAACTTTATTAAATACATATAACATTTTAGGTTTAGGTAAATTATCTGATTTTAGAATTTGTTCAATTGTATTATTTACTATATCTATTTTTTCTTTGAAAAACTTAGAAGAAAGATCTATTACATGTAGTAGCAAATCTGCTTTTTTGATAACTTCTAAAGTTGAATAAAACGATTCAATTAACTCGTGAGGTAGATCTTCTATAAATCCTACTGTATCTGTTATAGTCATTGATATACCATCAATGTACAATTTTCTAGTTTTAGTATCAAGTGTTGAGAAAAGTTTATCTTCTTCAATAGTATTAGCTTTTGAAAGTAAGTTCATTAAAGTTGATTTCCCACTATTTGTATATCCTACTATGCATATATTGAAAGTATTTTCTCTAGATTTCATTTGTATTTTTCTGTTTTTCTTTATTTCTACTAGCTTTTTTTTGAGAGTTCTTATTCTTTCTTTTATATGTCTCTTTAGTACTTCTGTTTTTCTTTCACCTGGCCCTCTTAAACCTATACCCCCTTTTATTTGTTCCATTTCTTTACCTATTCCTGCTAGACGAGGTAATTTAACTTGTAAAGATGCTAGCTCTACTTGTAGTTTTGATTCACTACTTACTGCATGGTTTCTAAATATTTCTAGTATTACATCTATCCTTGTAAAGATTTTTTTACCTAGTTCGTTTTCTAAATTTCTAATTTGTATAGGTGTTAATTCATTGTAAAATACTATACAATCTGACTCAATTACCTGTTGAGATAACTTTAATTCAGTTAGTTTTCCGTAGGTTATATAGAATGCAGGTGAGATCTCTTTTATTGGTATTGTAAGTACATCAGTAATTTGCCATCCTAAGGTTTTGATGAGACTTTTGAATTCATTAATCTTGTTTTCAAGATAATCTTTGCTTATTTTTTTTAGATTTTCACCTGCGATTACTAATAATGCTTTCATAAAATATATCTTTCTAAGGTATTATTAAAAATTTTTACAATTTTATTTACTATCATCAGATTATACTTCTTAATCTGCCCTTAGGTATAATGAAAAAATTTAGTCTTCTTTTCAGTTCAATCTTCTTCTTACCCAATTTAATTATAATACTAAAAATTGTTTTGTTCAAGTTTTATAAATAAAGTTTTTTGGAAAAGCTTTTATGTTAAATGTGTTTAAACAATTTCAAACTGCTATTCTTGAAAAAGTGCCACCAGTGTTTTGTATTATAAGTCCTTTTATTTCAAGTGACAATATGATTGGATAAATTTGACTTACACTCATTCCGCTAATTTCTGATAAATCATCAAGTGTTATTTCTTTGTTTATCAGTGAATATACAAACTTTTCCTCTTCTGAGAGTTGAGTGGGTTGTCTTTGATAAAATAGTTCATTTTTTAAGGTTTTATATCCTAGTTCTTCAAGTATATCTTTGTATTCTATTAGAGGTTTTGCCCCTTTCTTTATCATTATATTGCATCCTTTGTGTAGTGGATTTTCAATATTACCAGGTATTGCAAATAAAGTTTTGTTTTGCTTTAAAGCATACTCTCCTGTTATTAAAGCACCAGAGTTTTCTGGTGCTTGGATTATTACGATTACATCTGATAATCCACTTATTATTCTGTTCCTTATAAAGAAGTTTCTCTTTAGTGCTGGTGTTTTAGGTAGAAATTCAGATACTAAACATCCTTTCTCAGCGATTTCGAAAAATTCTTTTTTATGTTCCGGTGGGTAAATATAGTCAAGCCCGCTACCTAAAACAGCTACTGCTTTACCATTGTTTTCAAGTGTCTTTCTGTGTGCTATTATATCAATTCCTCTTGCAAGGCCACTTACGATAACTACATTATTTTTAGTTAAAATATCAACAATGTTTCTAGTGTAGTTTTTACCTAATTCATCATTTCTTCTTGTGCCTACTATTCCACAGCTAGTGCTATCATTCAATAGTTCTTTATTGCCTTTGTAGTAAATAATTATTGGCATTTCTGATATTCCTCTTAATCTTTTAGGATAATCTTTATCTTCTACTGTTATATACCCTATACCGAACGTTTTTAGAAGTTTTTCAAGTTCATTAACTTTTTTCTCGATAAATCCATAAGAGATTTCTTTTAAAGTTTCATACTTTATTCTAAGGTACTTTGCCATTTGTTCATCTTTAGGTGAATTTAGAATTGATCCAAAGTTTTCCTTTATGTAGGAGTACCTTTTAAAACCTACGTTTAAATAGTTTAAAAATAAAATCTCTTCCCTCGTCATAGTCTTATTAAACAATTGTTTTATGAGTTTTATTACAGCATTCTACTACTTTTTTAATTTTACTTAAAAATTAAGGTATAGGATCATAACCTCCAGGATTAAAAGGATTACATCTTAATATCCTTTTTATACCTAAGAATGAACCTTTAATTAAACCGTGCTTTATTATCGCTTCTTTTGTATATTCTGAACATGTAGGATAAAATCTACAAGTATTACCTTTCACCGGTCCTATGTATTTTTGGTAAAATTCTATGAGTTTTAAAATTAAAGTTTTCATGTTAAAAATTCTTTTTGAGTAACATTTCATTTTCAATAAAAGTATAATCATACTAATCAACAGAGAATAGGAAATAAAGTAGATATCTACTAGGAGGTGAAACCTTCTGTGGATGCTATAGGGCGGGCGGGAGAACTGCTAAAAGTGTTTTTAAAATACTTTAGTATTGCTTTGAAAAAGAGAGTAAAGTAAATTTATCATACCTATATGAAGAAATTTGTAGTTTTTGCTGTTTTAATACCTGTTTTTTTAGGAGGATGTGATTTTTATACAGCCTATCTTATAAAAAAATCTTTATCTGGAGATTTCAGTTTTATCAATGAATTTTCTAGAAAATATAAACTATCCGGTGAATCTTTTTCAGATATACCCGTTTCTACAGAAGAGAAAATATTACCAGAGTTTGTTGAAGATAAAGTATTGCTCACAGATCTAGAAGAACAACTTATTCCTGGCAGTAAAGAAAAGCCTAGCGAAAATTTAAAAATTTTCTCTTCCAAGGGTAGTAAAGTTAAAATTGACTTACCTAGGGATGATGGAGTGTGGATCATAAAAAAATTGCCTTCAAAGATCTCAAAGTTAAGTAAAGATTCTGATATGAGTTCTAGTACATTTATTTTTGAAATTGGTTCGTATGGTACAGATAATGCTATTTTTAATCTAATTTCAAGTAATGGTATTATTACGAAAGTTTTAGAGTATGAAATAGTTTCTTCAAATGCTAATTCAAATACCAAAGATAATGATTCTATTTCTATAGTTCCTAAGACCAATTTTGTTAATAATCAAAAAGATTCTTTACAGCTTGAGAAAAGTAATAATACAACTACAGAACAGAAAAGTACAGAGCAAAAGTTAGTATCCTCTAACGGTGTAGATAATTCTAGTTTAAAAAATGCTACAAATAAAGAGTTTGATTTAACTGATGAAGAGAAACAGGAAAGTATAATTGAGCCTAAGCCACCTTCAGTAGAAGGTAAGTTTGATATAAAAACTCTTGTTGGTGATGAGAATAAATACTTTGATTATATAGATAATATTGCTAAGAAGTACGGTTACTATGCTGCACTTAAAGAGATTGAGAAGATAGAGACAAATATCGCGGATGTAGATTTACCTAAGATAAAATTTAAAAAGATGGAGATTTACGATGCTCTTGGAAGATATAACGATGCTATAAACGAAGGTCAAGAAGTTATTGATAAAGATAACATTGTTAAACTTTATGTTGGTATAATGAACGGTAAAGTCAAAAATTACTATATAGCTGATAAGAATATAAAAGAGTCTCTTAATGCTATTGTTGAACCTTATGATATGAAGTTTGCTCTTGATAAAGTTATAGATTATTACCTGTCAATACCTGAACCCCCTACTAGGGAGATGATAAATGTTATCTTACAAAAAAATGAATTTTTGCAAAAAAACTATAAGAAAGATTATCAAATGAATTTAATAAAAATAGGTCAGCTTTTTGAAAGGATCGGGGATCTCTATAAAGCCAAAGCTATATATGATCAAGTTTATAATCAAAATCCTGATGAAGAAGTTTTAGGTCATCTCAATGAAGCTAGAGAGAATTTAGAAAAAGTAACCAATTATAAGTAATTTTTTGAAAAGTACTTAAAGCTTTTTTAATAATTCTCTAAAAAGAGGTTTTAGATGATACTCCTAAAGGTAGAATGCATTACAAAATATTTCGGTGGAATAAAAGCGGTTAATGATGTTTCTTTTGATGTTGAGAAAGGTAAGGTTGTTTCTATTATTGGACCTAATGGTGCTGGTAAAACTACTGTTTTTAACATAATATCAGGTTTTTATAAACCTGATAAAGGTAAAGTTGTTTTTGAAGGTAGGGATATTACTAACTTAAAAGTTTATGAATGTGCTAGGGTAGGTATTGCTAGAACTTTCCAGAATATAAGGCTTTTTTACAATATGACAGTTTTAGAGAATGTTATGGTAGGTAGGCATGTAAGGAGTAAATCAGGAATACATTCTTTTTTTGATGCTATATTAAGAAATTCTGATTTTTATAAAACTGAGAAAGAGATTGAAGAAAAATCTCTTTATCTCATAGAGCTTCTTGGGCTTTCTGATAAAGTGAATGTACTTGCTAAAAACTTACCTTATGGCCTTCAAAGAAGGTTAGAGATAGCAAGGGCATTGGCTACAGAGCCTAAACTACTTTTATTAGATGAACCTACAGCTGGAATGACTTATAGAGAAATTAATGAGATACTTGAGGTTATTAAGAAAATAGTCGATATGGGTATTACTGTTTTACTTATAGAGCATCAAATGATGTTAGTTATGAATATTTCTGATAAAGTTATTGTTCTAGATCACGGTGAAAAAATCGCCGAGGGTAGCCCTGAAGAGATTAAAAACAATCAAAAAGTCATTGATGCTTATTTAGGTTTTGAAGAGGAAGTTTAGTATGTCAAATTGGTTTCGTAATAGTATAGTTTATCAGATCTTCCCTGATCTATTCTACAAAAAAGGAGAGGATTCTACTCCTAAGAATTACTATGGTGGTAATTTACAAGGTATAATTGAAAAGCTTGATTACATAAAGTCTTGGGGATTTAATGTAATATATATAAACCCTATTTTTAAATCAGTTAGTAACCATAGGTATAATGTAATTGATTTTTATCAAGTTGATCCTATTCTTGGAACTATTGAAGATTTTAAAAAACTTTTAGATAGTGCTCATTCTAAAGGAATTAGAGTTATTCTTGATATACCGTTTAACCATGTTTCTGATAAACATCCATGGTTTTTAGATGTGCTCAATAATCCAAGTTCTAAGTATAGAAATTACTTCATTTATGATGAATCAGGTTTTAACAAATGGAGGGGTAGTGATTTAGTTGAATTGAATCTTAGCAATGAAGAAGTTTTAAATGAACTTATAACTTCGGAAAATTCTGTTTTGAAGTATTGGCTTTCTAAGGGAATAGATGGTATCAGGCTAGACTGTGCAAACGATTTGGGAATTGAGGTTTCTAAAATTATTGTTCAAGTTGCTCATAGCATTAATCCAGATGCAGTTGTTATGGGTGAAGTTTTCAATTACGCTTCTCAGTGGAGTTATGTTTTAGATTCTCTACAGAGTTATTATTTAACAGGACTTTTGTTTTCTCTTGTTAGAGAAGAAATTTCTTTACATTCCTTCTCGGAAAGTTTTTCTTTCGTTTTAAGAGAATATAATTACAATACTCTTTTAAATTCACTTAGCATTCTATCATCTCACGACACTGCTAGGGTCAAGGATGTAATAGAGGGTGATATAAATATTTATAATATTCTTTTAGCATTTCAATTTACTTTTCCTGGAGTACCAGTTGTTTTATATGGTGAAGAAGTTGGTTTGTCTGCCGATAGTGTTTTAGGCGAATCTTCTAGAAAAGTTATGATATGGGATGAAGCTAAATGGGACAAAAAGGTAATGGAGCTATACAGAAAGTATATTGCTTTGAGAAACCTTAGAAGAGAAATTAGAGAAGGTAAATTTACTAATATTACACCTTTATGTGATTATAAAATTTTTGCTTTCTTAAGGTATACTGAAAAAAAAGAGGAGTTTTCAATAGTACTTATAAATCCAACGGACAAAACTTTTGAGGGTAGAATTTTTATACCGTATTCGTTTTTTCACGATGCTTTGAAAGTTCAAGATTTGTTTAGTGGTGAAGAAGCACTAAGCGAGATAAGCTCTATAAAGGTAAAGGTAAAGCCTTACCAAGTTATGGTATTTGTACCTAACTGGAAGTATATAAAGGGTTATTCTTTCTACAAGAGGTATTAGGCTTCTTCAAATTCTTTTTCAATCTTTTCTCTTATATCTTTTTTATAATACTTTTCTATGGTATCTTTTGGTATTCCTGTTAGATCTTCTACTGGGAACATAGATAATAACTCCCAACCTATTTCAAGGCTCTCTTCAATAGTTCTTCTTTCAGTAAACTTTTGCCCCACTAATTTTTGTTCAAACATATTACCAAACTTTAAGATAAGCTTTTCTTTTGCTCCTAATTCTTCTTCGCCTACTATTGAGGCTATATTTCTAACTTCTTTAACTCTTGCGTATAGTGCGTATAACTGATTAGAAACTCTAGCGTGATCTTCTCTAGTTTTACCTTCGCCTATACCTTCTTTCATCAACCTTGAAAGTGAGACTGGAACATCAACTGGAGGGTATATACCCTTGTTGTGTAATTCTCTTGAAAGAACTATTTGCCCTTCAGTAATATAGCCAGTCAAATCAGGTATTGGGTGGGTTATATCGTCATTTGGCATTGAGAGGATTGGTATTTGGGTTATAGATCCTTCTGAACCTTTGACTCTACCTGCTCTTTCGTAAATTGTAGCTAAATCACTGTACATGTATCCTGGAAATCCTTTTCTTGCAGGGATTTCTCCTAGTGCTGTTGCGACTTCTCTTAAAGCTTCTGCGTAGTTTGTCATATCCGTGATTATTACGAATATATGCATATTCTTTTCAAAGGCTAAAAATTCAGCTGCTGTTAAGGCTACTCTTGGTGTTATTAACCTTTCGATCGGGGGATCGTTTGCTAAGTTAAGAAATAGAATTGTGTTATTTATTGCTCCTGTTTCCTCAAAAACAGTTTTAAAGAAATGCGCGTCATCGTACTTAACACCCATTGCTGCGAATACTACAGCGAAGTTTTCTTTAGTAGCACCTTTTATCTTTACCTGCGATGCTATCTGAGCGGCTAATTCGTTGTGGGGCAAACCTGCTGCTGAGAATATAGGTAACTTTTGCCCTCTGACTAATGAATTCATAAGATCAATTGAGGATATACCTGTTTCTGCAAAGTCTCTTGGGTACTCTCTCATGTAAGGGTTTATAGGTAGCCCGTTTACATCTCTTATATCTTCGTAATCAGTTTCTGAAAAACCATCAATAGGTCTTCCTGCACCATTGAATATTCTACCAAGCATCCTTTTTGATACTCCTATCTTGAGAGGAGTTGCTTTAAATCTAACTTTTACTTTCTCTTTGTTTATACCGAAAGTTCCTTCGAAAACTTGTAATGTTACTGCCTTTTCACCAGATTTTAATACTTTTGCATGTCTAATTTCTCCGTTTTCTAGTTCTATTTCTGCTACTTCATCGTAGCCTATATCTGGTACATTTTCAAGTATCATCAAAGGTCCCTTTATTTCTGTTGCTCCTTCGATTACCCTTTCAGGTGTAAAAGATCCCATATTCCCTCCGTATAACTATTTTTTAAACTAAAACTATTCCTCTTTTCAAACTTAATGTGTTTGAGAATTAAAAAGTTTTTAAACCTGTTAAAGTAGAAGTAAAGTTTTTGTCTTAGCTTACCTCTAGTGGAATTTTCTTATAGAAGTTGTAGCCTACTTTGGATTACTAAATGGAGGTACTAATAGGAGGCGGAGCCTCCTGTAGAGAACTAT
>JBMFQU010000039.1:0-13941 GCA_049968435.1 Brevinematia bacterium
CCTTAAGTTCTACGCAGGAGGGCTACGCCTTCCTATTATACCACCCTTTAGCAATCCAAGGTAGGCTACACCTTCTATAAGAAAATTTTTTATCCTTCCTGATAGAATTAAGAATTAATTTTTAAAAAGTTTAATAAACTTATTTTCGTTGCCCACTCATCCTTAAGATTCAACAAGAGAGCTAACGCCCTCCTATTATGTACCACCCTTTAGTTAGCTTAGTTCGTTAGGTAGATTCTGTTTTCATATTAAGTAACTCCTTTAGAATTAAGATAATATAAAGAATCCATTCCTAATATAAGTTTAAAAATTTTAGAAATCTCTTTTATTTCTCTACCTCCGTCCTTTATTACAACAAGAGGTCTTGACTACTATTGATAAAATCCTTTAGTAATAATAAGAAAATTGTTTATTCTCTTTGGTAGTATTAAAAATTAAATTTTAGATTAGTGAAATAAAAGACTTATCTCCAATAATAGATTAAATTAAAAGAGTTCATTCTAGTATTAGCAATTTTTAGGTTAGTTTTGAATTTCTATTTTATTGATAGCATTCTTTCAATTGGTATTAAAGCTTTTAGTCTTATTTCTTCTGGTACTGTTATTAAATATTTTTCTTCTTTAAGTGATGTCAGTACTTTTTCAAGAGTAATTTTTTTCATATATTCGCAAATCATATTTTCACTTATTGGATAATACTCTGCATCTTGTCTAAACTTTTTCATTCTGTGGAGTACTCCTATTTCAGTTGCTACTACAAATTCTTTGCTAAGGGAATTCTTAACGAAATTTACCATTCCTTCTGTTGATAAGAAGTAGGTTTTAGATGAGTTTATATCCTTGTTTTCAACATAATACATACAACTTGTTGTGCATCCACACTCAGGGTGTATCAAGAAATCCGCATTAGGGTGTTCACTTCTAACTCTTTCGATGTCTTCTGGTCTTACATTAGCATGTACATGGCATTCTCCAGGCCATATATGTATTTTCCTTTTAGTTACTCTTGCCACATAACTACCTAGAAACATGTCTGGTAGGAATAATATTTCTTTATCTTCGGGTATTGATTCTATAACTTTTACAGCGTTAGAAGAAGTGCAGCAATAATCACTTTCAGCTTTAACTTCGGCAGTTGTATTTACGTAAGAAACTACTACTGCATTTGGGTGTTTTCTTTTCCATTCTCTTAGTTCTTCTACATTTATACTATCTGCTAGTGAACAACCTGCTTCAAGGTCTGGTAATAATACTTTTTTGTCAGGGTTTAGAATGTAAGCAGTCTCAGCCATAAAATGAACACCACAAAATACTATTATATCTGCTTCTGTTTCCTTTGCTTTTATTGATAGTCCTAAGGAGTCGCCTACGAAGTCGGCTATATCTTGTATTTCTCCTATTTGATAGTTATGTGCTAGAATTATTGCGTTTTTTTCTTTCTTTAGTTTTAGTATCTCTTCTATTATTTCTTGTTTGCTTAAAACTTTATTACTCATATAGAAATTTTAATAAATTCTTTTTCTAGAAGCAATTTGTTAGAGGATTAATTATTTTATTATGTTTGAAGGAGTGCTTTTTGATTGATTATCATTATACCTGATTATGCTTAAAGTAGATAAATTAGTTTCAGGGTATGGTAAAATAGAAGTTTTAAAGGAAGTGTCTTTTGAAGTAGGTGAGGGGGAGATAGTTTGTATATTGGGAGCGAATGGTGCAGGGAAAACTACTCTTATAAATACCATTTCGGGTTTAGTATGGCCAAGGAGAGGTAGGATAGTTTTTAATGGTTTTGACATTACCTATCTACCACCTCATGAGAGGGTTAAGATGGGTATAGTTCAGGTACCAGAAGGTAGAAAAGTTTTTCCTAATTTAACAGTTGAAGAAAACCTTGAAATGGGAGCTTTTCTTATAAGAGAAGTAAAAATAAAAAAGGAAAACTTAGAAAAAGTTTATTCTATTTTCCCGATTCTTTTTGAAAGAAGATTTCAAAGAGCTAGTACTTTAAGTGGTGGTGAACAACAAATGCTTGCTATAGGCAGAGGTATAATGTCCTCGCCAAAACTTATGATGCTTGATGAACCTTCTATGGGATTGGCGGTTAAGGTGATAAATCAGATTTTTAAGGTTATAGAGGAATTAAAAAAAGAAATGTCTATATTGTTAGTGGAACAAAATGCAAACAAAGCTTTGGATATAGCGGATAGGGGATATGTTTTAGAGACTGGTAAAATAGTGCTTAGTGGTAGTGTAGAAGATTTGAGGAAATCTGAGGAGGTTAAAAAGGCCTATCTTGGTTAGCTACTTAATTCTTTTTCTAGCTGTTCTATCAAGAATCTTTGTCTTGTATTTAGTACCCTTGGTAATTTTACATTTACTTTGCAATAGATATCTCCCTTTCTACCTTTTTCATCTTCGAGTCCTGCTCCTCTTACTCTAAGTACATCATTAGGTTGGGTGCCTTCAGGAATTTTTACCTTTATCATCTTACCATCTAAGAAAGGTATTTCTACTTCACCTCCTAATATTGCTTTAGTGAAAGGAATGGTGATTTCGCATTTCAGATCAAGTCCTTCTCTTTTGTAGAAGGAGTGAGCTTTTTCTTTAACAACGATGTAAAGATCTCCAGTTTCTCCACCGTTTTTGCCTGCATTTCCTTCACCTTTTATTCTTATCATCATTCCATCTTCGATGCCTTTTGGTATTTTAAATTCTATTGTTTTCTTTTTATTTACAACTCCAGAGCCACTACAAACAGGACAATAATCTTTTACTACGGTACCAGTTCCTTTACAAGTTGGGCAGGTTGTAGTTAATGAGAAAAAGCCTTCCCTTACAGTTACAGTGCCAGTACCTCTACAGGTTGGGCAAACTTCTGGTTTTTTCCCACCCTTAACACCGGTGCCATTACAAGCAGAACATTTTTCTTTTTTGTCGATAGTAACAGATTTACTTACACCGTGGTAGATTTCTTCTAATGTAATTGGAACTTCTATATATATATCATCTCCTTTTTTAGGAGTAGATTCTTTTGTATAGGATCTTTTTCTAGTGGTAGTTCCAAAGAATGAGTCAAATATATCTTCAAATATATCTTCAAAACCAAAACCTCCAAAGTTATCCCATCTGTAGTAATCATAACCCTCTGGTCTATAAGAGTAGCCACCAGTACCGCTTTGGTTTTTATAGAATGTAGCTCCTTTTAGCCCTTCAACACCGTACAAGTCATATATTTTTCTTTTCTCATCATCACTTAATACTTCATAAGCTTCATTGATTTCTTTAAATTTCTCTTCAGCTTCTTTATTACCAGGGTTTCTATCAGGATGATATTTTAAAGCTAGCTTTCTGTAAGCTTTTTTTATTTCTTCTTTAGTTGCATTTCTTGGTACACCTAAAATCTCATAATAATCCTTAGTCATTTTACTCATAACCTCTGCTCCTAAATTTTAAAGTAAAGATTTTCAAAATTCACATAAAAATTTATATAGAATTTGTGGAAAAATCAAGAAATTTGCGTAGTAGGGTACCCCGGATTCTGTTTTTTGAGGTCATCTATCTTAAATACCTACTTGCGTAGGTATTTTTTGCCTTTTACCCGTAGCGATTGTGTATGGTGCTACACCGCTACTGCTTAAAGTTGTACTTCTGGGAGGAGCCTAGCACTTGACTTCATAGCCAAGCCGGTGGGCTCTTACCCCACCTTTTCACCCTTACCTGCCAAAGGCAGGCGGTCTAGTTTCTGTGGCTACCTCCTACATTACTGGCTATTAACCAGCAGAAGCACCATAATTATCCGGAAGTTCCTCCCCTAAGGGCGACCTCAACCCTACTACGCCATTGCTTCTATCATTTCAAGAAGTCCTCTACCTGGAGGAACCATAGGTAGAACATTTTCTTCTTTTTCAACCCATACATCTAGAATGAATGGACCTTTGTGATTAAGCATCTCGTTTATAGCTGTTTTGAGTTCTCCTGGTTTATCAACTTTCAAACCTTTAATTCCATAAGCATCTGTTAGTTTTATGAAGTCAGGTATATATTTGTTTTCATCTGCACCAAGAAATACTCCTGAGTATCTTCTCCCATAGAAAAGCTCTTGCCATTGTCTTACCATACCTAGATAGAAATTATTGACTATAACTACTTTTACTGGAAGGTTGTACTCTGATACGGAAGCTAAATCTTGTAGAGTCATTTGGAATGAACCATCTCCGACTATTGCTATTACTTCCATATCAGGTTTAGCTACCTTTGCGCCTATTGCTGCTGGAAAAGCGTATCCCATAGAGCCTAACCCTCCAGAGCATAACCATGTTCTAGGATACTTAAATTTGTAATACTGAGCAGCCCACATAAGGTGTTGTCCAACATCTGCACTAACTATAGCTTTACCGCTAGTTAGATCGGAAATAACTTCTATAAGGTACTGTGGTTTTATAACTTTGTCACTCTGTATGTATCTAAGAGGTTGTTCTCTATCCCATTCTTTTATTTGATTTAACCAATCTTCTGTATCAAGCCTATCTACTAGAGGTATTAGATCCTTTAGTACTTCTTTTACATCTCCAACTATCGGTATATCAACAGCAACATTTTTACTTATTGATGAAGGATCTATGTCAATGTGTATTTTAACAGCATTTGGCGCGAAAGTTTCAATTTTACCAGTTACTCTATCATCAAACCTTGCACCAACTGCTATTAATAGATCACAATTGCTTACTGCGTAGTTTGTTGCTACTTTACCGTGCATTCCTAGCATTCCAAGATTGAGTGGATGATCATAAGGTATAGCACCTAAAGCCATTAAGGTAGTTGTCACAGGTGCATTTATTTTTTCAGCAAATTCAATAAGTTCTTTTGAAGCATTAGAATGTATTACTCCTCCTCCACAGTATATAATTGGCCTTTTTGATTTTTTTATTGCTTCAGCTGCTTTTTTTATTTGTACTATATGTCCTTTATATTGAGGTTTATAACTTTTTATTTCAATATTGTTTGGATAATTAAATTCTGTTTCCATAACTTGGACATCCTTAGGTAGATCTATTACAACTGGTCCTGGTCTTCCTGTACTAGCGATGTAATATCCTGCTTTTATAGTCCATGCTAAATCATCTACGTTCTTTACTATTCTATTCCATTTTGTTATAGGTCTTGTAATGCCAGTTGTGTCTACTTCTTGGAATGCATCACTTCCTATTAATGAAGTAGAAACTTGACCTGTGAAAACAACAATAGGAATAGAATCCATATACGCATTTGCTATACCAGTAACTGTATTTGTTGCTCCTGGACCACTTGTAACTAGGACTGTGCCAGGTCTACCAGTTACCCTTGCATATCCATCAGCTGCAAAAGTTGCATTTTGCTCGTGTCTTACTAAGTAGAAATTTATTTCTTTATCATGATACAATTCATCAAAAGTTGGAAGTACTGCTCCACCAGGATAACCAAAAACATGTTTAACACCTTCCTTCTTTAGTGATTCTAAAAGTATCTTAGCTCCAGACAACCTCATTTTATTTTCCTCCTATCTATATGATAACTATAATAATTATAAACAATATTAAAGTCAAATTTAGAAGGGTGTTTGAAACTTCTTTTAGTTCCACACCTGCCTGCCCTTAAGATTCAACAGAAGAACTTCGCCCTCCTATTTATTGGTACCTTCTTTTCTGATAGAAGCTAAGAATTTTTCAATAAGTCTCTTTTAGTTCTCTCAAATCCACCCTTTGTAAAGATTTATTCTCCTAAGTAGTATCTCCTTAAGCATTCCAAAGTAAGCTTCACACTTATTTTTATTTTATACTTCAGATTTCCTATAGAATCTTATGCGAACCGTCACAAAAAGGCTGAGTTTTAGTATGCTTACATCCACATAAATGTACTGTTTTCTTTTGTTTTATTTCAAAAGGTATAGGTTTAAAATTTGTTCCTTCAAGATGGGAACCATCACAAAAAGGTTGAGTTTTGGATCTACCACAGATACACCACCAATAAGTACCTGGTTCTAGTTCTATAATATATGGGGATTTTTGAGCTATGATTGGTTCTTCCATAGTATCACCTCCTAACTATAGTAAATATTAAATTTTATAAAAAATAAAATTTAAAAACTTTTACAGCTATATAGGATGAATTTATATTCTCGTAGAATTAAGAATTATTTAATAAAAGCATTTTAGTATAGTTAATCTTAAATTTCAAAATTAGTGATTTGCCTCTTCTGTTGGTACCAATTTTACCTATCTTTTTAAGTAAGAATAGAATTACAAGTTTTTAGTTGCAATATAGGTCGTAAGTTGTTTATAATATTTCTATGAAAAAATTCATTTTTGCTATTTTTCTTTTTTGGGCCTTAGTCTCTTACTCTTTCGGTTTAAGTGCTGGTATAATGTTGGATTTTCCTAAAAATTATAAACAAACAGTCAAAATAGGTCTTTGGGATATAGGGTTTTCTTATAAGTTTTGGAACTTTGGTATGCAGGTGCAAGCTAATTGGATACCTTATATTTTTGGTGTTTATAATCTCTCTTCCAAGTTATCTTACTCTTTTAAGTTAGATCAAGGTAAAGATATATCAATAGGAGCGGGTATAAAGGGCTACTATGATACAAGTTCACAATTTATAAAAAATAACTTAGGTTATGATATAAAATTGGGACTTAGTGGGTACAAAGCTTTCATTGCTCTTTCTTTTAACTTGTTTCCTTATGATTTAGTTACTTTTGGAATTAATTATTCATTCTTAAAGAGGGATTACATAAGTCAAGATTACTTAGGTATTTTTGTTTATTCCTATGTTTTATCCTTTAATTGCGTTAATATAAAGGTACCTTTGTTTAGTGAATTTGCATATTCATTAGGTAAAAATGAACCTTTAATAGGATTTGGGAATATATATTCATCTCCTTACTCTATATCTTTTGGTTTTGTAGTATCATTTTGGAAAGAATTTCTCAATGTAAAAGCTGGGGTAGTGTATCCAGGTGTAAAATTACCTAGTAGCCAATTAGTTGGTTTTAATGGTTTAGATTTGCCGTTTTTACCTTATTTTGATATATACTTTAAATTTTAGGAGGTTCTATGAAAAAAATTTTGTTTTTTGTTATTTTGTCAGTTTTATTTATCTTTGGGTGTGGCAAGATAAGTTTTTACCAAGAGCTTGGACCTTATAGTTTTAATGTTGTGCCAACTGGATCTGTAGGTGCTAATTTCTGGGCTGAATATGGTGATTCTTTACCTGTGGAGTCTTTAGGGATAGAATACGAAAGTATTTCATTTGATATAGCTATAACTAATAAACTAGGGTATAGCACTAAATTAACTATTGTTTTGTCTCTCACTGGTGAGGCAGGTAAAGGGGAGGTTAAGATTTATTCTTCAACTCCTTCTTATATAAATAGTGATAATGAAGGGAAAAAGTTTGTTTATATAGTTAAAGATATGCTCGTTTTAGATAATAGCACTACAAACATAACCTCCACTATATATACAACATATTCATCAGAATTTTTAAGTAATCTTTCCTTAACTACTAACTTTTGGGTTGCTTTAAACAATGATATTCAAGGTGTCTTTTCTGTTTTCCAACCTAACGCTTCGCAGGATGTATCTGTAAAGGTAAAAGTAAGGGGATACAAATATCTTGGGGGTAGCCCAGACCTTGATCTTGTTTTCTAATATTCTATATTTATTTTTGTTATAATTCCTTCTTTTTCTAAATAAGACTTTAAGAATACTTTTTTACTTTGTAGTATGAGAGGTAAGATCATTTTTATTAATGGGTGAGTGTCATTTCCTACTTTTATAGTATTATTAATTGTAGGTTGTGTATTTATTATAGTTGTTATAAAAGCGTCATAGTTTTCTGTTAATTCTTTCGTGCCAGATGTTAAGTTTTTTATGTATCCTATCAGAATTTCTTTATCTGTTGAGAGAATAAATCTATTTAATATTATACCAAAGTATATGCTGTAATTTTCTTTAATAGGCAGTTTGTAGAAAGTTCTGTCAAAAATTGAAAATTTAAATATATCTCTTTTTAAAGCAATTCTTCTTGTGAGTGTATCTAATATTCTAGTGAAATTCAATTGATCTATAACTGGTGCTGCAAATAGTATTTTATTGTTTAGTGGGTTATAGTATTCATAGATCATTATAGTTGAAGGGCCGACTAAGTTTGTTAGGATATTTGTTGTTATTATTTCTAATTCTCTATCAAAGTTTGTTATTATTTGGATTAATTCAAGTTTAGTTGTTTTTTCAATCTCGCTTATGTTTTCTATTACATCGTTTGGTTTTTGATTTATGTTAAGTAAAATTGATACATTGTCTTTCGCAAAAACATAAGATATATTATCTATTTTGTAGGAGATATTGGTTTTTTGTAGTACTATTGGTGTTTGATAAAGAGTTAATGATATATTGTTTGAGTTTATGTTATCTATGTAGATAGTGTAATATAATTTTGAAAATGATATTGGTATCTTGAATGGGGTTATGCTGTCAAGTAGTTCATTTTTTATGAATACATTGTACTCATTTGTAATTTTTATGTCAGTTTTTGACTTTTCAAATTCTTTACCTGTTGCTATTATATATTTTTCTGTAAATGTAAAGGTTGTAAAATTGAGTTTATAGAGAGTGTTTTGTAGTTTTATTACTTTTTCGTCAAGGTTAGTAGTTGTAAGAGGTAGTACTACAAAAGGTTGACCTTTTAGGTTAAAGCCAAAGCAAAATTCTTCTTTGGTATTGATACCTATACTATTCAAGTTAGTTATTTCTGTTATGTCTATGCCGAGGTTTTCTTCAAAGAAAGAAGATATAGCATTTTTAGTTATTTCATAATCTTTAGGAAACATTATTGTTATGATGTTAGATAATTTTATGTTAAAGTCTTCAAAACTTTTAAACTTTACTAACAAAATTGGTTCTGAAGGTAATAATTTTTCTACTTTTCCATATGATATTAGTGGTATTATAATAAACAAGGTTAGGAAAAACTTTTTCATATGTGTTTAATGGTATGTAAGAATTGTCAATTTTTTCAACTTTTTTAGGTTCTAAAAAACAATTTTTCAAATGTTTTCCTATCAATGTATATTGTTGTAGGTCTCCCGTGAGGACATGAATACCTTAATTCAATTGAAAATAGAGTTTGAATTAATTTAAGGGCTTCTTCTTTTGTCTATCTTTTTAAGTAAGAATAGAATTACAAGTTTTTAGTTGCAATATAGGTCGTAAGTTGTTTATAATATTTCTATGAAAAAATTCATTTTTGCTATTTTTCTTTTTTGGGCCTTAGTCTCTTACTCTTTCGGTTTAAGTGCTGGTATAATGTTGGATTTTCCTAAAAATTATAAACAAACAGTCAAAATAGGTCTTTGGGATATAGGGTTTTCTTATAAGTTTTGGAACTTTGGTATGCAGGTGCAAGCTAATTGGATACCTTATATTTTTGGTGTTTATAATCTCTCTTCCAAGTTATCTTACTCTTTTAAGTTAGATCAAGGTAAAGATATATCAATAGGAGCGGGTATAAAGGGCTACTATGATACAAGTTCACAATTTATAAAAAATAACTTAGGTTATGATATAAAATTGGGACTTAGTGGGTACAAAGCTTTCATTGCTCTTTCTTTTAACTTGTTTCCTTATGATTTAGTTACTTTTGGAATTAATTATTCATTCTTAAAGAGGGATTACATAAGTCAAGATTACTTAGGTATTTTTGTTTATTCCTATGTTTTATCCTTTAATTGCGTTAATATAAAGGTACCTTTGTTTAGTGAATTTGCATATTCATTAGGTAAAAATGAACCTTTAATAGGATTTGGGAATATATATTCATCTCCTTACTCTATATCTTTTGGTTTTGTAGTATCATTTTGGAAAGAATTTCTCAATGTAAAAGCTGGGGTAGTGTATCCAGGTGTAAAATTACCTAGTAGCCAATTAGTTGGTTTTAATGGTTTAGATTTGCCGTTTTTACCTTATTTTGATATATACTTTAAATTTTAGGAGGTTCTATGAAAAAAATTTTGTTTTTTGTTATTTTGTCAGTTTTATTTATCTTTGGGTGTGGCAAGATAAGTTTTTACCAAGAGCTTGGACCTTATAGTTTTAATGTTGTGCCAACTGGATCTGTAGGTGCTAATTTCTGGGCTGAATATGGTGATTCTTTACCTGTGGAGTCTTTAGGGATAGAATACGAAAGTATTTCATTTGATATAGCTATAACTAATAAACTAGGGTATAGCACTAAATTAACTATTGTTTTGTCTCTCACTGGTGAGGCAGGTAAAGGGGAGGTTAAGATTTATTCTTCAACTCCTTCTTATATAAATAGTGATAATGAAGGGAAAAAGTTTGTTTATATAGTTAAAGATATGCTCGTTTTAGATAATAGCACTACAAACATAACCTCCACTATATATACAACATATTCATCAGAATTTTTAAGTAATCTTTCCTTAACTACTAACTTTTGGGTTGCTTTAAACAATGATATTCAAGGTGTCTTTTCTGTTTTCCAACCTAACGCTTCGCAGGATGTATCTGTAAAGGTAAAAGTAAGGGGATACAAATATCTTGGGGGTAGCCCAGACCTTGATCTTGTTTTCTAATATTCTATATTTATTTTTGTTATAATTCCTTCTTTTTCTAAATAAGACTTTAAGAATACTTTTTTACTTTGTAGTATGAGAGGTAAGATCATTTTTATTAATGGGTGAGTGTCATTTCCTACTTTTATAGTATTATTAATTGTAGGTTGTGTATTTATTATAGTTGTTATAAAAGCGTCATAGTTTTCTGTTAATTCTTTCGTGCCAGATGTTAAGTTTTTTATGTATCCTATCAGAATTTCTTTATCTGTTGAGAGAATAAATCTATTTAATATTATACCAAAGTATATGCTGTAATTTTCTTTAATAGGCAGTTTGTAGAAAGTTCTGTCAAAAATTGAAAATTTAAATATATCTCTTTTTAAAGCAATTCTTCTTGTGAGTGTATCTAATATTCTAGTGAAATTCAATTGATCTATAACTGGTGCTGCAAATAGTATTTTATTGTTTAGTGGGTTATAGTATTCATAGATCATTATAGTTGAAGGGCCGACTAAGTTTGTTAGGATATTTGTTGTTATTATTTCTAATTCTCTATCAAAGTTTGTTATTATTTGGATTAATTCAAGTTTAGTTGTTTTTTCAATCTCGCTTATGTTTTCTATTACATCGTTTGGTTTTTGATTTATGTTAAGTAAAATTGATACATTGTCTTTCGCAAAAACATAAGATATATTATCTATTTTGTAGGAGATATTGGTTTTTTGTAGTACTATTGGTGTTTGATAAAGAGTTAATGATATATTGTTTGAGTTTATGTTATCTATGTAGATAGTGTAATATAATTTTGAAAATGATATTGGTATCTTGAATGGGGTTATGCTGTCAAGTAGTTCATTTTTTATGAATACATTGTACTCATTTGTAATTTTTATGTCAGTTTTTGACTTTTCAAATTCTTTACCTGTTGCTATTATATATTTTTCTGTAAATGTAAAGGTTGTAAAATTGAGTTTATAGAGAGTGTTTTGTAGTTTTATTACTTTTTCGTCAAGGTTAGTAGTTGTAAGAGGTAGTACTACAAAAGGTTGACCTTTTAGGTTAAAGCCAAAGCAAAATTCTTCTTTGGTATTGATACCTATACTATTCAAGTTAGTTATTTCTGTTATGTCTATGCCGAGGTTTTCTTCAAAGAAAGAAGATATAGCATTTTTAGTTATTTCATAATCTTTAGGAAACATTATTGTTATGATGTTAGATAATTTTATGTTAAAGTCTTCAAAACTTTTAAACTTTACTAACAAAATTGGTTCTGAAGGTAATAATTTTTCTACTTTTCCATATGATATTAGTGGTATTATAATAAACAAGGTTAGGAAAAACTTTTTCATATGTGTTTAATGGTATGTAAGAATTGTCAATTTTTTCAACTTTTTTAGGTTCTAAAAAACAATTTTTCAAATGTTTTCCTATCAATGTATATTGTTGTAGGTCTCCCGTGAGGACATGAATACCTTAATTCAATTGAAAATAGAGTTTGAATTAATTTAAGGGCTTCTTCTTTTGTTAGGTTATCACCAGATTTTATTGCTTTTCTGCAAGATATTGTTGCTAGTATCTCAATTATTTTTTCAGGATTTATCTCCATTCCTTCATTTATTCTTTCACATACTTCAACTATTATATCAATTGGGTTAAAAGTTTTATCAAAGAAAGAGGGTATTGATTTTATTTCTATTTCGTTTTCTTCGAATTCTAATTCGAAGCCGAGTTTACTAAAGACTTTATAATTTTCCTTTAAGATGTTTAAATAATTTCTTGAAATCTTGTATTTAGTAGAAGTTAAAATAAGTTGTTTTTCTAAGTTATTTTTTGTTTGGTATTCATTATAAAGCTCTGAAAATATTATTCTTTCATGTGCTGCGTGCTGATCAACTATTATAACTCTTTCATTCTCTATATCTTCAAAAATTAAAAAAGTTCCTAGGGCAGTACCTATAAATTTTATGTTTTTTAGTTTTTCTGGATAGTTTGGTATTTCTTTATAATTTTTATTATTTTGGATAATTTCATTTTCCATTTCTCTGTAATTTATTTGAGTTTCTTTAAGTTTTAATTCTTGCTGAAGTTGTTTTTTAGATTCTTCTTCTTGTGAAGGGATTGAAGATAAGTTTTTTTGTCTGTATTCTGAAAAATCTTTTTTATTTCCATCTCTTGATAGGAAACTTTGAATTGATTTTTTTATTTCCATTTCAAATTTATTGAAATATAGAGGTTCATCAATGTATATTGTCTGATCTAATGAGGATAGCCCTTCCTTTATTGATGTCATTATGTAGTGGAAGATTTTTCCTTCGTTTAGGAATTTTATCTCTTTTTTAGCGGGATGTATATTTACATCCACCATAGATGGATCTATTTCTATGAAACAGAAAACTATTGGGAATGATCCTTTAGCAACTAAATTTGAGTAAGCATTTGATACTGCTGTGTAGAATGTTTTTGATTCGACAAATCTGTTATTTACGAAAAGTTGTTGATTATTTCTCGAAGGTTTTATTATGTGTGGTTTTGAAAAATATATTTCTAATTTTATGCCTCCTTCAAATTCCTTTTTTATTTCGTTTAGTTCTTTTATTTCGGGATATACTGTTTTTATTCTTTCTAGTTTAGATTCTGATTTAGGTAGTATTAGTTCTTTTTTACCATTATGGTAAAGTTCAAAATGTATTTGAGGTAGAGGTATTGCCTTTTTGATGAATACATCATATATATTTTTAAATTCGGTTGTATCACTTTTTAGAAAATTTCTTCTTGCTGGTAGATTGAAGAATAATTCTTTTACCCTTACGGTTGTGCCATCTTTTGAAGGTGTTGGAGTTGATAAGATTATTTTTCCACTCTTTACTATGATTTTGCATCCTTCGATGTTTCCTTTTGTTTTTGAAATTATTTCAAGTTCTGATACTTCTGCTATACTTCCTAAGGCTTCACCTCTAAATCCCATTGTTCTTATTTTATATATATCATCAATAAGTTTTATTTTGCTTGTTGTATGTCTTAGATAACATTTTTTTAAATCCTCCTCATCCATACCTTCACCATCATCAATTACTTCAATAAGTTTTTTACCTCCTTCATAAACATTTACTACAATTCTACTGCTTCCTGCGTCAATAGAGTTGTCTATAAGTTCTCTAACAACAGAATAAGGAGCATCAATAACTTCGCCTGCGGCTATTTTTGAAACTACTTCTTCAGATAACAAATTTATTTTGCTCATGTATTTTATATTACAATTTTAGTTGCTTACATTACAAGCTTATAGAAGAATTAGGAATTTTAGTAATCTCTTTTGGTGCCCCACC
>JBMFQU010000040.1:0-13927 GCA_049968435.1 Brevinematia bacterium
AAGAAAGTAATTTAAGAAAGCTTTGTTTTTATAGTTCCTCATTTAGAAGGTAGAAGGATAAAGCACTACTTCTAAAAAATTTAGAAAAATTTTAAGAAACCTCTTTTTGTTTCCCGCCCACCCTCAAGTTCTACGCAGGAGGGCTTATGCCCTCCTTTTAATACCTCCCCTGAGTTCTACAGGAAGAATTCGTCCTCCTAGTAATACCTTCTAATTACGCAAAATAGAAAAAAAGAGGTCAATAGGAATATACTATTTCTATGAGAAAGAATAGGAAAAACGAAATATTACAAAAACTTCTACATACTCATAATTTCGTATCTGGAGAAGAGATCTCAAAATCTTTAAACATATCAAGAGTAATGGTAAATAGGTACATAAAAGAGTTAACAAAGGAAGGATTTGAAATAGAAGCACAAAAAAACAAAGGATACAAACTAAACATTATACCGGATGTGATTTATAAGTCACTGATAGAAGATAAGCTAAACAATACAAAGTACAACATAATAATTCTTGATGAAGTTGATTCAACAAACAGTTTTGCAATATCCAACATTGAAAAACTACAAGACAGAACAGTGATAATTGCCAAAAACCAAGTTTTAGGTAAAGGTAGAATGGGAAGAAGCTGGATTTCGGAAAAAGACAAAAACATAACAATGAGCATAATTTTAAAACCAAACATTCAGATAGACAACTTATTTAAGTATATAGTTTATACATCACTAGCAGTATTTAAATCTCTAAAAGATTTCGATATAGATGACATATTCATAAAATGGCCAAATGATATAATATACAAAAACAAAAAACTTTGTGGTATATTGATAGAAACTACTATACAACTCGAAACAAAAGTACTTGAGTCAATAGTAATAGGTGTGGGATTAAATGTAAATAGCAAAATTTCTGAAAGAATACCTACTGCAACATCAGTAAGTGAAATATTAGGATTTGAGGTAAAAAGAGATGTTATAATATCAAAAATTCTCAATAATTTTGAAAATCTTCTTTCATCTGATTTTGAAAAGACATTTAATGAATGGAAAGAAAGAGTAGCTTATATAGGTAAAGAAATAATTCTTTCTTCGATAGATGGAGATAAAAAATGTAAATTATTAGACGTATCAAAAACAGGGGAAATAGTAGTTGAAGAAGAAGGAGGCACACTAAAAATCTATACCTCAGGAGAAATCAGTCTATCTTCTTCCTTACAATAATCCCTTCAACATCCCATCTAGGGTGGGTCCAAGAGAACCACTGTGTAGGATTCTCAATTATCCACTCTTCAAAATGTTTGTTAATCCAGCGCATTATTAGCTTTAGGCTTTCTTCACTATAAGGCAAATTAAAAACTTTGGGTTCATAAAATTCTAATCTATATCTACCATCTTTCATTAAAATACTTCTAGCAAGGACTATAGGTGATCCTAATTTCAAATGAAAGACAGCAGGACCTCTTGCAGTAGGTGCTTCCTTTCCGAAAAATTCAACATATATAGGATCAAAGTAATACGCCTGATCAACAACCATACCAACAACACCATTAGATTTAAGAAACGAAATTATCTTTTTAACCTCTTCGGGATTATTGTAAATAGTAACCATACCTGCCCTAATCCTAGTATTTCTTATCATACTCTCGGTAAAAGGATTTACTTGTTTATTCATAACAACAGCAAGTTTGACCCAACCCAACCTAGAAGGCACACCTGCTAAAAACTCCCAATTACCAAAGTGTCCTGTAACTACTATTACACCTTTACCATAACTTAAAGCATCCTTTACATAATTGAAGTTATGAAACTCAACGAAATCCTTATAATTCTTTTCGTTTATTTTATTTACAAAGAAAGAGTCAACCACAAAGATACCAACATTCTCAAAAGCATGTTTTAAAATCTCCTCAACCCCTTCATCAATCCTACCATATATAACTTCAGCATTCTTATAAGCATACCCTTTATAGTTTTTAAAATACTTGAACATTAACCTTCCTAAGAAAATACCTATTTTCTTAGCGTTTCTATAACCAACAACTAAAGCAATTAACTTGATTATAAAAAAGAATACAAATTCAAGTAAAAAACCTATAAACTTCATTAACTAATGAACTCTATTTACAAAAACCTTTATACTAGCCCTCGGTATAACAACTTCTGAAAATTTACGCATAACTACTTCTCCATCAAGTACATCTATCACATCATAGTATCCCACAATCGAAGTGAAATCAAAGAATCTCTTAACATCTGTGTTTGTATTTCTATTAATCATAAACAAAGCGATTTGATCGGTATATTTTCCTCTCTTTAAGAAGATACTAACATCATTATCAATACTAACAATTTCAACACTTTTACCTTCTTGAGATAATATAGGATATTTCCTTTTCAACTGAATAATAAATTTTATAAACTTCGTAATATCATAAGAAGGTAGCTCCCAATCATCTGGAGAAGTATGCACAACATCAAGTTTCTTTTTAAACCCTAGTTCAAAACCAACTGGAATCATTATACCTTCGTTTATAAAAGCAGTGAATATAAACCTTTGTTTTATTTTTGCTAAATCTTCTCTATACTCATCGGCAAGTCTAGGCGTATCATGTGATTCAGGAAAAGAAACTGAAGAGACATACTTCGAAAAAACAGAGTACTGTTCAATAAACCAAGGATCAACAAAGTTCCACCACTTAGCACTACTGAAAACATAATCAAATCCTGATTTAGCAACTTCAACATTCCTATCAAAAGGTCCCCCTAGTATCTCCGCAAAAAACTTTACATCAGGATTTTTTGCTTTTGCAGACTTTATGATAAACTCCCAAAGCTCAATAGGTACATTATAGGCGTAATCGCACCTAAAACCATCTACTCCTAAATCAATGTACCACTCCACAAGATCTTTCCAATAATTCCAAAGTCCCCTTTTATCAGGCGAATTTTCATTATCAAGTTCTGCAAGATCTCCCCATTCTACCCAAACTCCATTATCCCAAGCACCAGGTCTTTTTATATCTCCATCCTCTCTCCTTTTGTACCAATTAGGATGCTTTGAAACCAGAACTGAATCAATAGCTGTATGGTTCAAAAGTAAATCAACACTTAGTTTCAAACCTCTTGCTTTACACTCTTTTATAAAATCTTTAAATTGCTCCTCAGGCGATTTTCCAGAACTTTTGTCAATAAATAAAGGATTAAAAGCATAATGATCTTTAACGGCATACAAACTTCCAGAAAAACCAGGATAAGATACAGGATTAATATATATCCAACTAACACCAAGGTCCTTTATCCTATCTAAATCGTCAACCCACCTACTAAAAGGTCCATACAACCTAGGGAATAAGTTATACACAAACATTTAATCCTCCAAACACCAAAGGGCAACATGCCCTCTCATTATCCAATTTGAAAACGAAAAAATCTAACAATTTCAAAATTTTTACCTGAAGATTTTTTATAATTTTCTATAATCTCGGACACTTTCTTCTCACCCTTTTCATCCTTTATGAAAGGTTGATCATATAAACAAACTTCTGAGAACAACTTTGATAGTTTACCTTGTGCAGCCTTTTCTGCAATATTTTCAGGTTTACCAAGATCCATAAACTCCTTTACATATTCTTTTTTCTTCTCTTCAACAAAACTACTATCCAAATCACTACTTTTAACAACTTGAGGTCCCATAGCAGCAATCTGTAATGCAATATCGTGAAGTAAAGATTTAGCATTTTCATCAGTTAAATCAATCTTACCTTCAACAACAACTCCTAACTTATCACCATGTCTATAAGAGTCAAAAATATTACCAGAGGTCAAAGCAAAAATTTCCCATCTCTTTACAACTATATTTTCACCAAATCTCATAACTGCTTCCTTCCTCATAGATTCAATGTTATCATCAACTTCTTTAAGCTTATTTGAGAAAATATAATCAGCAAGAGATTTTACAAAACTTCTAAACTCTTCATTCCTTGAAACAAAATCAGTCTCACAATCAACCTCAAGTATAATTCCCTCTTTATCTTTTATATCAATATAAACTATACCTTCCTTTGCTTCCCTTTCAGCCTTCTTCTCAGCAGCAGCAAACCCTTTTTCCCTAAGAATCTTTATAGCCTTTTCAACATCACCGTTTGTATCCTCCAAAGCTTTTTTACAATCCATAAGCCCAGCACCAGTTTTTTCCTTAACCTGCTTAACAAGATCCATGCTAATAGCCATAAAAGCCTCCAAAAATTTTAACTAGCATTATAAAACATGCCATAAGTTTTTTTCAAAACAAGGAATTTACGGATTAAGTTTCTTTACTAAACCTTAGTTCACTAAAGGGTTTCCGCCCTTACCGTCAGAAAAGGTTTAAACTTCTACTAAAAATTTACTTATCTCCTAATAGAAGTTAGAGTTTTTAATAAACCTCTTTTTGCTTCTTGCCCCCTTTACCTATAGTAGGTATGATATTTTTATACTAGTCTTAATTCCAAATTACGAAGTCTATAGTAATTATACTTTTAACACTTTTATATAACTTTTGAAATATTTTAAAATTTTTATTACTATAGTATAGTATGGACAAAGATGAATCTTCAATAAAGCTAGCAACTTTGGCTGGTGGATGTTTCTGGTGCTTAGAGGATGCTTTTAGAAAATTTGAAGGAGTAATAGATGTAGTCTCAGGCTATTCAGGAGGAGATGTTGAATACCCAACTTATGAAGAAGTATGTAATGGCAAAACTGGACACAGAGAAGCAGTACAAGTAAAATTTGATGAATCTATAATATCATACGAAGAAATACTAGGAATATTTTGGACAAACATAGATCCAACAGACCCTGGAGGACAATTTGCAGATAGAGGAGATCAATATAAAACAGCTATATTTTATCACGATGAAAAACAAAAAGAAATTGCTTTAAAAACAAGGAAAATTATAGAAGAAAAAAAGATTTTTTCAAAACCAATAGCTACTGAAATATTACCATTCAAAAATTTCTATCCGGCAGAAGAATACCATCAAGAATTTTCAAAGCACAATCCTATAAGGTACTGCATGTATAAAAACCTTTCTGGGAGAGAAGATTTTATAAAGAGATTTTGGGAATATAATATGATATTTAAAAAACCAAGAGAAAAACTTAACCCAAGATTTTTGAAAAAAGATATAAAAAAACTCACGAAAACACAATACATTATAACTCAAGAATGTGGGACAGAGCCACCTTTTAAAAACGAATATTGGAACAACAAAAAAGAAGGTATTTATGTTGATATAGTTTCAGGAGAACCACTCTTTGCATCAATTCACAAGTTTGAATCAGGAACAGGATGGCCTAGCTTTTACCAACCATTAGAACCAGAAAATATAGAATATCATCTAGATAGAAGTTATGGTATGGTTAGAATAGAAATAAAAAGTAGGCACGGTAAGTCACATTTAGGGCATGTTTTTGATGACGGTCCTAAACCAACTGGACTAAGGTATTGTGTAAATTCAGCAGCACTTAAATTTATACCACTTGAAGACTTAGAAAAAGAAGGATATGGAGAATATAGAAAACTATTTGAAAAATAGCTATTTTGAATACTCTTTATAGAACTTTATAACTGCATCTACATAATTTTTTGTTTCTTCTATGTTAGGTATACCATTCGTTTTATCAACAACACCAGGTCCAGCATTATAAGCAGATAAAGCTAGAAACAGATTGCCGTTGTACTTATCAAGCATCATTCTTAAATATCTACTTCCACCCATGATATTTTGATAAGGATCAAAAGGATCATCAACTCCTAATTCTTTAGCAGTAGAGGGGATAAGTTGCATAAGTCCAATAGCGTTTTTAGGAGAAATAGATATAGGATTAAAATTAGACTCAGCTTTTATAACAGCTTTGATAAGTTCAAAAGGTAAATTATACTTACTCGAAGCTTCCTTTATTATATCATCATAGCTATCTTCCATAGATTTATTTTTTAAATTTAAATCAACAGATTTCTCATTATTACTCAAAAGTATTTCCTTAATACTTTCCTCAGGTTTTAAAAGTAAATTAACATTTTTGCCTTTACCTTCTTCAAGGTTAGTAGAATTTTCTAACATTGCTTCTTTTAAAATCTCTTCGAAAGTTTTTTGAGATTTAGCCCCTTGGTTAGGGTTAGAATTATTAAGATCTGAGTTATAAAGTTTTTGTGTAGAATTTATAGAGTAAATACTACCAGCACTTCTTTGTATCTCTGAAATCCTATCGTAAATATCTCTTATTCTAGAATAAACAGAATTTATACCTTCTACCATCTTCTTTTAGGTTTCGGAAATAATTTAAATAATTTAAGTTTAACGATCAACTTATATAAGTAGAAAAAATTTCAAAGTAATGCTCTCTTTTATTCATAAGTTCTTGATGAGAACCTACTTCTACTATTTCCCCATCTTTCAAAACTACGATCTTGTCAGCCATCAATACAGTAGAAAGTTTGTGAGCAACAACTATTATAGTTTGTCTACCTTTTATTTTTTTTATAGACTCGTTAATGTATTTTTCAGAAATAGGATCAAGAGAAGATGTAGGTTCATCAAGTATGATAATCTTAGGTTTTCTGACAAGGGCCCTAGCAAGTGCAATTCTCTGCTTCTGACCACCAGAAAGCCCAGCCCCTCCTTCTCCAATAAAAGTATCATAACCTTTAGGTAGTCTTTCAATAAACTCATGAGCGTTAGCAAGTTTGCTAGCCTCTACTATCTCTTCAAACGAGAATCCCCCGCCAAAATCTATATTATCCCTGATCGTTGAAGAAAACAAAACAATATCTTGAGGAACAATTGATATATGCTTACGATATTCAACAAGGTTATAATTTCTTATATTAACCCCTCCGACAAATAATTCTCCCTCATCAGGCAAAACAAAACCCATAATCATTGAAACCATCGTTGTTTTACCACTTCCAGAAGGGCCAATAATAGCAACCATCTCTTTATCTTCTATTCTTAAATTAATATTTCTCAAAACTAAAAACTGTTTATCATAACTAAAACTAACACTATCAAAAACAATTTCACCACTACTTAGCTTATCAATACCCTCACTTACACTCTCTTCTTCAAGCTTAAATAATTTAGAAATCCTTTCTAATGCAACAAGAAACCTTTGAAAAAGAACAAATTGACTACCTAATATTGAAATAGGTTGAGACATAAAAAATATAGTTGTAATAAAAGTAGCAAACTTTTCGTAATCCAAACTACCATTTTTTATTTCATAAGCACCAACAATCAAGACTAGAATAACAGCTATAGCGCCAAAGAAATCGGATATAGGAACCGGTAAAACTCCAAATTTAGCAAACTTTATTTGAGAATTTGTATACTCTCTACTATAAGAAAAAAACTTCTCCTTAAACTTATTTTCAACTCCAAACCCTTTTATAACTTCAATACCAACTATTGATTCATTCATTATAGAAGTAGCATCGGAAATCCTATTTTGAATATCTCCCGCAACTTTTTTAGATAGATTGCCAATAATAATAACAACTGCAAAAAGAGGAACAACTCCCAAAACAACTAAAGTAAGCTTCCAACTTATGTAAATGAGCAAACCTAAACAAGCCAAGATTATGAGAGGATTTTTTACTAACTCAAGAAAACCAGTACTTATAAAGTTTTCTAAAACTTGAACATCGTTTATTACATTTGATATAAACTCACCACTACTTTTAGTTTTAAATATTAACGGTTTTACCTTAGTGAGTTTTGAAAACATATCATTTCTTATGCTAAAAACAACTTTTTGAGCTAGAAGAACAATAGAAAGAGACGAAAAGTATTTCGAAAGAGACCATAAAACAATGATAGGAAGCCCTATAATAACTATTTCAAATGTATTTGAGATAAGCGATTTAGGATCAAAGATACTACCTATAATTCTACCTGCCAAAATAGGTAAGATCACCGTAAATAAAGTTGTAAGAAGTGTGAGGAAAATACTAATAGATAAAAGAAATTTGTATGATCTTACATACCTCCAAAAAAGATTCATCTCTAAACTAACAAAATTACCTTTTAAAATTTATTAAATTTATAATAAGTCCAACCCAAACAATAAGAAGAGCACCAATTATAACAGCAACAAAGTTTATATTAGTACCAAAAACAAGATAATTAATAACTGGGGTTAGATAATAAAAACCTAAAATACCACCAATAACTCCGAAAACAGCAGCACCCAAGTAGCCCATTATAACTTCGTAATTATATTTTGAAGACACAAAGAAGTTAAAAAGCACACCAATACCAGCACTAACCAATATAACTATAATGAGACTAATAAAAAAATCCATACTCTATACCTCCAATAGAATGTAGTATTTTAAAAAAAAGCACTTATCAATTAAAAATTCTAATTCACTTTTTAAACCAACTATTTGATTTTATTACTTAATTAAATGAGCTATAACCCTCTATTTTCAACAATCTCCATGGAAAGAGTGATTTTTAAACATTTCATAACTCCAAATTCCTAATTCAGCAAAATCAATACTTCCTTTATTACCTCCTATTAGAGAAATTAGAAAGTAAAATTTTACTTCTCCTTATAGAAGTTAGAAATTCTTTATTTCCTATTTTCAATTCACTAAGTAAGGATTTAGGCAGAGTTAAGAATTATATTTTTTAGATTAGTGAAAAGAAAGATTTCATTGTTTTTTGTAAATTAAAACTCCGTATTCGGGTATACCTATAGTAGCATTATCACCACTATAATTTACAGTATCAACTAAGTATGTATCAGCCCAAGTATCCCCGTAAGCTCCACTAGGATGAGCAAATATCAAATTCCATGTACCAGTGCTTGGGAAAGGTATTCCATAATTAGAGTAATTAACTTTATCGTAATTTATTATTATATACAAATCATCACTACCTCCAGGTGTTCTTGAAAAACCAATAACTTTATTACCAGGATTATGATTAATTGTAGTAGGTACGTACCAAGGTTTGTTAACATACTGTTTCCTTATATTTACAAGATCTTTAACAGCTCTCATAGTATTAGTTGCCCTTGTATTAGTTAAATTAGACCAAGTAATAGGTTTATCATCCCTAAAACACTCTTGATTGTTAGAATAAAAACCTTCTAAAAATTCATCACCCATAAACAACATAGGATATCCTCTTGAAAAGATTGCTGTAGCAATAGCAGTTATAGTTTGAGCCTGTGCATCGTACTCACTACTCCCCCAACCTCTATACTTTAAGTCAGTTGCGGGTCTTCTTTTACCATTAGCAACTTCATCATGCGATGAAAGATACTGAACAGCCATTAGACCATACGGATTTTGATTATTTGTTCCATTATCCAAATCACTCGCTAATATGAGACTAGATAAATAAGAATAATCAACATCACCAGGACCAGTTATAAACAACTTTTTAAGTTCATGAGAAATATTTACATTCCATTGAGCATCAAACTTACCGCTATCTTTGTCAGTTATCCAATTCCAGGTAGGTAAATTCTCTGCAATCAAAAGTATATTATTTCCATTACCATCGTTGGTAGCATAATTTCTAAGTTCACGAGACATATCGTATAGAAAAGATCCGCCATCTGAAGAATAATTATTGTAAGCAATATAGTAAGTAGCATCAAATCTAAAACCATCTATTCTGTAATACTTCATCAAGTACTTAGCACTGTCTATAAGGAACTTCCTAACGATAGGATTAGAATAATTAAATCTTGGACCCCAATCAGTTTTACCTGAATACCAGTAAGTTTGAGGATTATTCCAATCGTAAGCAGGATCATAAGCTCCTATAACATCATCAGATGCACCCATATGGTTAAAAACAAGATCAATTATAACTGCAATTCCTCTTTTGTGAGCTTCATCAACAAACCTCTTGAATGCATCAACATTAGTTAAATTTGTACCACAATAGGAAGTTTCAGGTGAATAGAAAAGAACATAGTTATACCCCCACGATTGATCACCTGCAAATTCATGTATAGGTAAAGGTTCTATCGCCGTTGCACCAAGATTTGTTATATAATCGAATTTACTTATTGCTGTATCGAATGTACCCCAACCATAGTAATCGCCTGGCCCATTTGTATAAAATGTCCTTATATGCAATTGATAAATTATGTAATATTCATAACCTGGTCTTTGCCAAGTACCTGATTGCCAAGTATAGGAAGATTGATCAACTATCACTGACTCTCCACCTGATGAATCCATCGTAGGAGAGTGAATATTCTTTTTAGCACCTGGATCAGATATCCAATGTAGCGATGTATCTCCATATTTCTCAATAACAAACTTATACTTCTGCCCAGGAGAGGTATTTGAAACTATAGCCCACCACCAAACTCTATCTAAACTTAGGTACATATCAATCTTATTCCAACTACTAAACTCACCTGCTACCCAAACTCTCCTTAAATTAGGACCATAAAATAAAAAGTAAGTTACCCCACTACCTTTATAATTAGCTCCAAACCACTCAAAAACCTCATTTGTAGGAGGATCTTTATAAACGTTCGTTTCATTTTCAAAAAAGTAAGGGAAAGATTCCCACCAATTGGCTGGCGAATGCACAAAAATTTTATCAGGAGTAGAAATAATAGTTGAAATAATATTAGTTATGTAATTGGTACCATTATAAGAATTTGTAGTTGAGTTAGAAGTAGAGTTAGTAAATCTATACTTAGGCACATAAACTAATCTATCATAAAAAGGACCATTTTCACTCTTTATAGGCTCTTGATCAGTCCACGTTGTATCCTTTCTTAGTTTAATTCCTATACTCTTCGTTAAATCAACTCCATCTAACCTAAAAACAACAAATTCATTATAATTCGATAAACTTGATACATAATTGTTTAATCCAGAATCAGGGTACCAATAGTAAACTTGAGGACTAGGCCATGAACTTATTTTTGAATTGGTATAAGCGTAAATCCATAAGTAAGTAGGATAAGATACATATACATTAGAAGAATGTACTATAACGACATTAGTATTAGTTAGTATCTGAATATTTACATAGTTTGTTATGTAAATATTATTTGTAAGACCATTACTCACAACAAAACTATTTGTAACTATAGTATAATTGGTATTAGTTGTATTATTGGTAATGCTAATTGAAGAATAATTAGTAATAGTAATTTCATAATTTTGTATATTAGGTGAATTTGAACAAGAATAAAAGAAGTACAAATAAAAAACCAACAAAACAACAAAAAACAAAACTTTTCTCATAATATCCTCCTAGTAAGAAACAGTATACTTATCACTCCAAACCCTAATTACATTAGTAAAGTAACCAATGTTGGTAGTTATCTCATTTAGAGGACTCTCCGGTATAACATGTATAGCACTATTATTGTCATTGCCATCAGGTTGACCAAGAACTGCTATAAAACTTAACTGAGTATTATTTCCTATGCCAATCAAGGAAAGAGGTATAGCTACTTCCCACCCTTGAGTATTATCTATACCAAACATACACCCCTTATCATAACCTGGTGTCCATGTATTTGCAATATTTGACCAAGAGTTAGAAATCACATAAGCAACATAAACACCCGTACCGTTTATTTCATTAGAGTTTTTTAATCTCATTTGTATTTGAATATCAGGATAATTACCGTTAGTTGGTAAATAAACAAACCTACCCGGCTGAGTAGGACCTACCCACGCATCATTAGAAAGACCACTTGGAGAATTTGTATCTATTGAAATACTTAACTTCAATCCATTCTCACCAATATTAGGTACATTTAAATTGCTAACAAATATATATAAAAAATATCCATCATTCGTAACTCTCATACTACCAATACCATAACCAAAATATGGATTTACCCCAGTTGTGGTACCAACAAGTTTAGCATTATTCCACAAACTTTCATACTTTCCGTCAACAATAAACAACGATTTTAAAACCGTTATATAACTTGTTTCAGTAGCAAGACCTGAGGAGGAAACTGCCCTAACTTTTATATAGTTGTACCCACCAGAAAGAGAAGGTGTTGAATAAAAACTAATCCTTTCAATCACATTAGTCCAAGAAGTGGAAGAATTAGTACTAGCATAATTAGTAAATACCCCAGAACTATTTGAAATAATTAAACTAACATTTGTTATAGTATCAGGAGAAACAATTTCAACATAACCCTGAAAAGTTATATCAGAGAAAGTTGGTACAAAATTATTTGTAGGGAAAACCATTTTTATAAAAGGTATATTTGAAATTTTCAAATTCAAACCTATTGTATAAGAGTCACCTTGCTTAGAAACTAAAGTTATGTAAGAAAAAACCTTATCATAACCACTAGCAACAAAAGGTATATAAAAATAAGAAGCACTTACAAAAGTAGCATTATTTGAATAACCATTATTAGTGATGAATAAAAAGAAATTTGAAACATTATTAGAAATATTATCAATGGCACCTTCAATCTTAAAAATAGGTTGGACTATACTATCTTCAGAAACATTAAACAGATTAAAGCTAATCAGCATATTAACAAAATCAACATAATTAGTGTTTGTTGTATAAATATCATTAGTAATGTAAGTATAGTTAGTAATATAATTAGTAATGCTGTTAGTCACAAACATAGTTATGTTTATTATCACATTAGTCGTATAGTTTGTATTAACAACGTTAATTGTATTTGTAGAATAAGTAATATTTTGTGTAGGAACTTGTCCACATGAAAGTATAAAAATAGAAAAAATAAATACAAAGAGAAAAATAATTCTATACATATAAATCACCTCGCTAATAATATAATAATATATTAAACGAAACTAATCAAAAAAAAGTGACAATTCTTTAATTAAACTCCATTAGGTATAAAAATATTAGTAACCTGAAAAGCAAGCATTAGTCTTACTATTAAGTTTGTCATAATACCGGAAAAAACATCATCTAAGACAATACCAACTCCACCTTGAATTGATTCAATGTGAACTATTGGGTATGGTTTAAATATATCAAAAATCCTAAATATCAAAAATGTCATAACTAATATAAAGATACCATTTGCATCCCAAGTAAACTTAAACCCAACAACAGAAATAAGATAACCTACAATTTCATCTATGACTATATAACTACTATCCTTTTCCTTAAATATATTTCTTTCAGCATAATTTGTAATAGGGAAAGAAAGTATAAGAAGCAATACTAAACCTGTATAAAAAATAATATTATAACCACTTAGTAATACAAAAATTAAAACACCAATCAAAGTACCAAAAGTACCCCTAAAGAAAGGTAAATGACCAACAAAAATACCTGTTGCAAAGAATCTAATAATAAAATCTAAAATTCTTTTCATAATCTGATTATAAATAAGATTACACTAAAAATAAAATTATTATACTCGGAATCAGAGAATTGAGGATAGGAAATTAGGCTACTAAAGATAATTTCTAAAATAACTTAAGAGATTTATTTAATAACATTTCTAATAGTAAGTTTCAAAAGTATAACTAAGTCCTCAATCTAAAATTTAATCCTTACACCTATCTAAATTCGAGATTCTTAATTAGGAATTGGGAATTAGGAGTCTGGGAATAGGGAATATCCTATTTCTATAAGCAAGGAGAAATCTTGATAAGAGTGCTCGCCCTCTTAACAAACTATGAGGTGTATGAGGCACTAAAAAGAAATTTCTTAAATTTTTACCTTTATTAGTAGTGAATTGTTTATATTCTCTTACTTATAAAAAGGCACCTAATGTGAAGGTAAAATCTTCCTAACGAACTAAAAGAAGGATTACTATGAGGCGAAGCTTCCTATAGACGCTTAAGAGCAAGTGAAAAGCAAAAGGAATTCCTTAAAAATTCCTTCCTCCTATTATTTTCCTAAACTTTTTAACACCTCTAATTGTAGAAC
>JBMFQU010000041.1:0-13770 GCA_049968435.1 Brevinematia bacterium
TACTAGGAGGAGGACTAAGTCTTCCTGTAGAACTCAGGGGAGGTATTACTAGGAGGGCGTTAGCCCTCCTGTTAAATCTTAAGGGCGGGTGGGCGGGGAACAAAAAGAGCTTTTTAAAATTCTTAACTTCTATTAGGAGTGAATTTTTTATATTCTCTTACTACTAGTAGATACCTAATAAGAAGATAGAATTTCCCTAACGAATTAGAGGGAGTATTACTAGGAGGCGAAGTCCCCTACAAATTTTAAATACTTTCAGGTTAATTTGAAATGTTAGGTTAATGTTTTTCATAACTTTCTATATGGCGAAATTTTATTTCTCTCTAAAAAGTTGGAGATTTAGAATTATCTTTTTCCTATTATCTTTTTCTGTTTTTGCTCTTATTTGGTCACTTTTTATTTATTTTATTTTTCTTGCTTTTTCTTCTTTCACTGAGGGAGCTACTTTACTTCAAAAGTATGCAGAAGAGTATTTCATTTTCTCTTCCGAAGAAGGAAGAAAGTTGATTTCGGAAGATCGTTTAAACCAGATCTCCAATAAGTTTCAAGGTTTTTTGGTTTTTGATGACCTTCTAAACTTTGTAGATAGAGATTATGGGGATATAGAGAAGATATGGCTGGATTTTGGTATGGAGAAAAACGAAATCTATCTTTTTGTCTTTGCTACTAGAGTTTTTAGGCTTATTCCTTTTTTGGTATCTGATATTAAAGATGCTTCTTCGAAGATAAGATTAGAGTATGAAAATACTTTCGTAAAAGGAGATAATATAGAATATGAAAAAATTCAAAAGGTTATCGGTTTAGTTTCATATTTTCAAAAATCTTCCTTCATAACTATTAATAGAATAATAATTATTGTCTCTGTGTTTACTATAGTTATTGTAGTATCATTTATCTTACTTTATGTTTTTTTATTTTTTAAAGACTTAAAAATATTATTTTCAGTTTTGAGCTTAATCCCAGGAGCTATTTTTAGATCTTTGCAGGGTAATTATGAAAAAATTGATCTCGTTGATGAAAAAAGTGAAGAATTGTATCCACTCCAAAATGCTACTAATTTAGTAGTTGATAACTTTGAAAGAATTTATAATTTAAAACAAGAGGTAAGGAATACTCTCATGTCTGCTTGTAATGATCTAGAAAAATTTATTTTCGATATGTCATCAGCTACTTTAGAAGGTAGAGAATATATTTCAATGCTTCAAGAGATTAAGTTTGAGGAACTTAGTGATCTTTATAATAAGATGTCAGAGAATTTTTCTAGTGCTGTGAGTGATTTACAGAATTTGTATGAAAATTTCGATAGGTTTAGGTCTTCATCAGTCTCAATCTTTGAACCTATTTCGACGGTTTATGATCTTTTTTCAAGAGTGGCATTTGAATATAAGTCTGACATTGATTTAATTACAAATTATATCGAAGAATCTACTATCTTTGTTGAAAGTATAAAGAAGAATTTAAATTTAAATAGGGAATTGCTTGATAAGTCTCTATCTGATTTAACAAGGGCTTCTCAGAAGCTTAGGGCTATAGGTATTAATTCAAGTGTTGAGTTTTCTAGATCTCAAATCTCAAATATTGAAGGTTTAAAGTCAATATCTAATAAAATAATTGAACTTTCAAAAAATCTATCTCAGATCTTTAGTGAAACCAATTTAGCTATGTCTGAAATGGAGATTAAAATTATATCTGATATTGAAAAGATATCAGGGTTTGTTTCCTCTTTGAAGGAAGAAAGTAAAAGATTTTCACAACTTTATGAAGTAATTAAAGATATTTCTATTGAGGAAGAAAAAGTTAAGTTAGAAATAGAAAAAAATTATTCTTTACTTTCGGATATCTTTCAGTTGATTAATCAAGTTGAGTTGAAAAGAAATAATATTACTGAAATGTTTTATAGTTTTGAAAATTATATTAAAAAGTTGTTGGATATTACCTTAAGTTTACAGAGATTTAAAGAGGTCTTCAGTAGTATAGAGTATATATTAACTTCTGTACAGAAAGCTCTTGATAATTTGAAAGCGGCATGTGATATTTTGTAGTTTTTTAAAAAGATTATAGATTATTATTGAAAAATTGTTCAAAAGTATTTTTAAATTATTCATATGGGAGGGGAAATGGTGTTAGAGTATATTGATTTACAACTCTTTGCTGAGGAGGATGAAGGTAGGACTTTAGAACCAACTGAGTACCGTTTAAGAAAGGCACGGGAAGAGGGAAACGTACCTCAATCTCAAGATCTTGCTAGTGGTATAATGTTACTTCTTATGTTTTGGGCTATTTCATTTATGGGTATGAATATATTTAAAGGAATTTATGAAACGTTTCTAATAGCCTTTGATACCATAGGTTCTAAAGAAGTTAGTCCTTCAGCCATCAATAATATGCTTTTAAATTCTTTTAAGGTTGTGCTTAGTTTTTTATTACCACTCCTGCTTCTTTCAGTTTTTGTAGGTATTATTAGCCATGGTTTACAAACTAGGTTTAATATTTCATGGAAAAAACTTATGCCTAATTTGAGAAGAGTTTTTGATATATTCAAAAACTTTAAAAGGATCTTTTTCTCAAGAGATGCTTTTTTTAATTTAATAAAGTCTTTAGTTAAGATGGTAGTATTAGGTGTTTCTTTGTACTTTACTATTATTTCTGAAATGCCTAATCTCAAAAAATTAATATTTGTTGAACCAATGCAAAGTTTGTTTTATATTGCTGGGTTCTCTTTTAAAGTTGCTAATATTTCTGTTTTGGCTCTTTTGTTTTTCAGTATCTTTGACTATATATATCAAAGGTGGAGTTTTAGAAAATCTTTGATGATGACACCTAGAGAGCTAAAGCAAGAAATCAAGGAATTTGAAGGAGATCCTCAAATCAAAGCGAGAATAAGAGAACTTGAGCAACAGATACTCCAAAGGAGATCAATAAACGAAGTACCTAAAGCTGATGTAGTTATAACAAACCCGACTCACTTCGCTGTTGCTTTGAAATATGATCCTTCTTATATGATAGCTCCTACGGTTATAGCAAAGGGTATTGATGCAGTTGCCCTTAAGATAAGGGAAATTGCAGAAAAAAATGGTGTTGAAGTTGTTGAAAATAGACCTCTTGCTAGAGCTTTGTATTATTCGGTTGATATCGGGGAAGAAATACCACCTGAGTACTATTCCATAGTTGCTAATATTTTATCTATTGTTTATAAAAAAAGGAATAAAATTTTCTCTTGATGTATTGTTATTAGGAATTGTCTATGAAGAAACAGATTTTTTTGATTGGGTACAGAGCAACAGGTAAAAGTACAGTGGGTAAAGTGTTATCCAATTTGATAAACTGGAAATTTGTTGATCTAGATAATGAAATTGAAATGTACTCAGGTAGGACTATAAAAGATATCTTTGATAGAGAAGGGGAGAAAGTGTTTAGAGAAATTGAGTCTGAAGTTTTAAGAAAAATTTCTAAGCTTGAGAAAGTTGTTATCTCTACAGGTGGAGGTGTTATTATTAAAAAAGAAAATAGGGACATGCTAAAAGAGGGATTTGTCATCTTACTAGAAAGTAGTATTGATACTATAGTTAGTAGAATGATAAAAGATGATAATCGACCTTCACTTACTGATTTACCATTAAAAGAAGAAGTAATAAAAACCTTAAGCGAAAGAAAACCTTTATACGAAGAAGTTTATAATGTAAAGTATTTAAACGAAAACGTTGATGTATATGTTATTGCTTCTTTAATAAAGAATGTTTTGCCTTCGGGCTTTTTAGAGGTTTGACGATAATTTTACTATGTATAACCTTCTTGATAAGTTTCTTGAATACATAAGTAAGAATCGCAATTACTCTTATAATACTGTTAAAAGTTATTCTAGAGATATAATTTGTTTCCTAGAGTTCCTTGAGAATAAAGGTATTGGTCTTGATGATGTTAATCCTAAAGTTATTAGGGAGTTTTCAACTTACATTACTAGTGAACATAATCTCAAAGCAAGTAGTTTAAGGAGATTGTTTTCTTCTATAAAGTCTTTCTCAAAGTTTCTTTACAAGAATGGTTTTGTTTTAAAGAATTTTGGTAATTTTATAGTTTACCCGAAAATACCGCAGAATTTACCAAAGTTTATTGATCAAGACAGGATGATTGAACTTCTTAAGAGTTTAGAGAATTATTTTAATCCAGGTAAGAAGGAAATTATTTTCATAAGAGATATTACACTTATCTACCTTCTTTACCTTACGGGCCTTAGGGTTTCGGAAGTTTCTAATCTTCAACTTAGCGATGTTGATTTAAGAAATGACTTTATAAATGTCCTGGGTAAAGGTAATAAAAGAAGAATAGTTCCCATCCATCCTATTTTAAAGGAAAAACTTAATTTATATCTTGAAATTAGACCTAAGTTAATGAGTAAGAATACTAATTTGCTTTTTGTAGGTAAAGGTAGAAAGGGTGGTATGAGCAGTAGGCATATAAGGAATGTAGTTTATAAATATACTTCAATGATCTATTCTAGATTGAGCCCTCATGGTATGAGACATACTTTTGCAACTCATTTGCTTGATGATGGTAATGATATTAGAGTTATCCAAGAACTTTTAGGCCATTCTTCAATTTCAACTACACAGAGGTATACACATACATCTCTAAAGAAACTCAAAGAGATTTATAAAAAAACCCATCCTCATGCTTAGCAGTAGAAATATACTTAAGGAAGATTAGCAGCAATATTATTGATACCTGTCGCATCGTGTAAAGTTGAAATAGTATTTAGTGTTGATATATCAGTTATAGCTATATCTCCATCAGGGTCGTGGTATAATTGTGAAAGTGTATTAGTGTAAAATGTTGTTGTCGAAATAGTATGTCCGCTTATATCAGCTCCATCCTCGTATATACCATACAATGGATTAGAGGTTGTGCCTGCTATTTTACATTTGTCTATTATTAATGAAGTAAGAGATACTGAATTGGAAATGTATATTACACTTTGTTTTGCACCAGTTGATGAGGTATTAGTAATTACAGATTCTGTTATTATAATTTGTCCTTGTGGTAATTGGATAGCTACTCCTCCTCCTAATGGTGAGCTATTGCCTTGTATTGTTGCAGAAAGTATGCTGTTTTTGGATTTATAAAACAATACTCCTCCGCCTGCTACTGATCCTGAGTTTAGAGATATATTACCGTATATTTCGTTATCTACTGATTTTGTTTCAACTAATGCTACTCCTCCTCCTGAGGAAGCACTATTGTTTGTTATCGTAGATTGAACTTTATTGGTTGAAGAATTGAATATGCATATTCCTCCTCCATACTGAGTGCTTAAATTGTTTATGATATCTCCATATATCTCATTTTGGTATGAATTGGTTATTAATATTCCTCCTCCTGAAGAATAAGAAGTATTACCTATAAGTTTTACGAATAGTTTTACTTTACTTGAAGAGTCAATTGCTATTCCTCCTCCTCCTAAACTTGAAAGTGAGTTTGATATTATGACATTTGAAATTGTTATTGATGATGAATCTTTTATCAAAATTCCCCCACCTATTGAATAATAGGTTTTTGCGTTTAGTATAGATAAGTTATTTATTTCAATATCACTTATGTTTTTTATTACTATACCTTGCTTTGTTTCATTTGATAGATCTATTACTGTTATTCCTGTTTGATCCGAGAAATCAGAGTTCCAGCCACCTTCTAAAGAGATTTTTGCATTTGTTATGAAAATAGTAATAGTGGGATTTAATCCATCGTTATTTGTGTAAATACCTTCTCCTAATTTTATAGTTATTATGTAATTACTTTTAGACAAAAGTTCATAAGCTTTTGAAATTGCTTTGTTGATTGAGAAAAATGGGTTTGAAGTACTACCATCGTTATTATCATTTCCAGACTTTGATACATAAATAGTGTAGGGTATTTCTGGTGTTGAATTTGAAGTAGGTTGAGTTGCTCCACAACTGAATAGAACTATATTAATAGCAAAAGTAATTAAAGCTAAAACTATAAAATTTAATGTCTTTTTGATTTTCATCATAAAACTACCTCTAGTAAATATAATAATCATAAAGAGTATCGTTTTCTAAATGTATGTTAGTTAAGTATTTGTTTTCTCTTCAATTTGGTTTTGTATATTTTTGTAAATTTCTTTTGCTAGTTTTAATAATGTTTCTTTTTCATTTAAGGAAGGTTCTTCAATAACCATTTGAAGAAGTGTATTGAGTATTTTACCTACTATAGGTCCTGGCTTAAGGTTTAAGGTATTCATTATATCATAGCCATTTAATTTTAGGTCTTTCAAAGATATTGCGTTTTCTTCTTCTATTATTTTAAGTATTCTTTCTTTTAATTTCTGGATAGAAACGCTTCCTGGTTTTCTTTTGCCGCTACCTATTCTGTCTGCCTCTCTTAGTATGAAAAGATCATCAATTAAGTCTAGACCTACATTTCTCATAAATCTTCTTACTGCGCTGTCAGTCCATTCGTCAGTGTAGTAGAACATATGATGTCTTACAAGTCTTACAATGTAGTTTATATCATCATTGCTGAATTTTAGTCTTTTTAGTATCCTTTTTGTAATTGCTGCTCCTATTACTTCATGATTGTAGAATGTTGAAAGATCTTGTCCATTTTCTATTACTTCTTTTCTTGTGATTGGTTTTGCAATATCGTGTAGAAGTGCTGCTAACTTTAATCTATAAAGTCTTTTCTTATCAGTTATGTCCTTAGTTAGTTCTGATACGATATCACATGTATATAATGAGTGATAATAAACATCGTATTTATGGTATATATTTTGATTTACACCATAACAATCATTTAGCTCAGGTAGTATATGCTTTAATAGTCCTGTTTCTCTCATATACTCAATACCTATTGAAGGTTTTCTTGAAAGTAAAGTTTTTATTAGTTCTTCTCTTATTCTTTCTGCGGATACTTTAGTGATATTCTCAGCATCTTTTTTGATTGCTTCTAAGGTATTTTCTTCTATTTTAAACTCAAGTTTTGCTGCAAACCTACAAGCTCTTAGCATTCTCAATGCATCTTCATTAAACCTTACTTCTGGTTCTCCAACACATCTTATTATTTTGTTTTTTATATCATCGATTCCTCCAAATTCATCTATGAATTCTCCTGTTATTAAATCAAGTGCCATCGCGTTTATAGTGAAATCTCTTCTAGCTAAGTCTTCTTTTACGCTTTTGGTGAATTCAACTTTAGAAGGATGTCTTAGATCTAAATATTCTTTGTCAATTCGGTATGTTGTTATCTGATATTCTTTATTTTTGTATATTACGGTTATAGTACCATGTTTTATTCCTGTTGGTACGAATTTTAATTTACTTTTTGAGAAAATTTTTATCATCTCTTCCGGAGTTGCTGAAGTTGCAAAGTCCCAATCTGATTCTTCAGGTATTTTTTTGTATATAACTATGTCTCTTACAATACCTCCAACAGCATAACATTCAAAACTATTGTCTTTCAGTATTTTTGATATTAGTATTGCTCCTTCTAGGTTTTCATTTGATATTTTGTTTAGAAATTTGTTCTTCATAGGTTATCTATTATAAATGTAAAATAATGTAAAATACATTAAAGGATTTCTAACCTTAAATTTTACTAATAAAAAATGTAATTTCAAAATTTATTGGAATCCGTAATTAGGAGAATATGTTTATTAAAATTTCTAATTCTATTAGGAGTAAGTGTTTTTTTCTCCTTACTTTTAAAGGAAGTGCCTGACTATAAAGACGAAGCGAGTCTTTCCTAAGTTTCTTGCTTTTTGGAAGAAAAGAAGACTAAATGAAAAATTTAAGATAAATTTGTAAAGTAATTTATAAGGTATATTTGACAAAAATTCGAAAATAATTATATTATAATATGATTGTAGGGTATTAATTGCCCTACAATGATATGAGAGGTTTGTATGTTTCCTGAGGGTTTAACTCCTAGTGCTAAGAAGATTTTGAATATTCTTTCGCAAGAGGCAGCAAAGAAGTTAAGGAATGATAAAGTTGAAGTAGAGCATCTACTTATAGGTATCATAAGTGATGCTGAAAATAGAGCTGTTGCGGCTCTTAAAGAGTTAAATGTTGATGTTGATAGAATTAGATTTGATTTGGAGAATGCTATAAGAAATCCTATAGGTCCTATTAACATGGGATCACTTCCTTTTAGTCAAAATGTTAAAAGAGTTCTTGATGCTGCAGCTGAGGAAGCTAAGAAAATGGGACACAGTTATATCGGACCTGAGCATATTCTTATTGCTATGATGACGGTTTATAATGGAATTGCTTATATTATACTTGAGAATAATGGTGTTACCGTAGATGCTTTGAGAAGAATAATTTCTAGGTTGTCAAATGTTGTTCCTTTCCAAAAGCAGAGTGAGCAGAAAGAAAAAGTGAAAAGAAAGGTTAGAACACCATTACTTGATGAGTTTGGAACAGATTTGTGTAAGCTAGCTAGTGAAGGGAAGTTAGATCCCGTTATTGGAAGAGATAATGAAATAGATAGGATGATTCAAATATTGGTTAGAAGAAAGAAAAATAATCCAGTTTTAGTTGGATTACCTGGTGTTGGTAAAACATCAATTGTTGAAGGGTTAGCTCAAAGAATCGTTAAAGGTCAGGTTCCAGAGTACTTAATCGATAAGAGAATTGTACAGTTAAATATTTCTGCTATTGTTGCAGGTACTAAGTATAGAGGTGAATTTGAAGACAGGCTTAAGAATATCATAAACGAGATAAAGATGGCGGGTGAAATTATAGTTTTTATTGATGAAATTCATACTATAATAGGGGCCGGTGCAGCGGAAGGTGCTATTGATGCTGCAAATATTTTAAAACCTGAACTTTCTAGGGGAGATATTCAATTCATAGGAGCTACTACTTTGGATGACTACAGAAAGTATATAGAAAGAGATAAAGCTCTTGAAAGAAGATTTCAAATGATTTTGATTGAAGAACCACCTGTTGAAATTGCTCTTGAAATACTAAAGGGAATTAAGAAAAAGTATGAAGATTTTCATAAGGTAGTTTATGAAGAAGATGCAATAGTTCAAGCGGTTTACCTTTCAAAACAATATCTCCAAGGTAGATATTTACCTGATAAAGCGATTGATTTAATAGATGAAGCAGGTGCTAAAGTTAGAATGAAGTTGTTTACTAAGCCTAAAGAATTAATTGATTTAGAGACTCAGATGGAAGAAGTTGAATTGAAAAAGAAAGAAGCGGTGCAAAACCAAGATTATGAAATGGCTGCATTTTATAGGGATAAATATAACGCACTTAGAGAAAATTATGAAATGATAAAACAATCGTGGTTAGAAAGAACTTCTTCTATTGTTGTTCCGGTAACAGTTGATGATGTAAGGGAAACTTTGTCCTCAATGACAGGTATTCCTGTAAAAAAACTAGGCGGTATGGAGATTGCTAAACTTGCTAATATTGAAGAAGAGCTTAAGAAGAGAGTTATTGGGCAAGATGAAGCAATAGAGATTGTTTCAAAAGCTATAAGAAGAGCCAGAATAGGATTGAAACCAAAGAACAAACCTATAGGTTCATTCTTATTCCTTGGGCCAACAGGTGTTGGTAAGACAGAACTTGCTAAAGCATTAGCAGAATTTTTGTTTGGTAGTGAGGATAATTTATTTAGATTAGACATGAGTGAGTTTATGGAGAAATTCACTGTATCTAGATTAGTTGGTGCTCCACCAGGTTATGTAGGGTATCAAGAGGGTGGTCAGCTTACAGAAGCCGTTAGAAGAAAACCTTACTCTGTAATACTTCTTGATGAAATAGAAAAGGCCCATCCAGATGTTTTTAATATACTCCTTCAAGTTATGGATGATGGTAGATTAACAGATAGCCTAAATAATGTGGTCAATTTCTCAAATACTGTTATAATTATGACTTCTAACCTTGGGGTTAGAGATATAACTAACAAAGGTTATCTAGGTTTTGCTAAGCTCTCTCAAGAGAGTGCTTTTGAATATGAAAATATGAAAGAGAAATTACTCGATGATGTAAAGAAATACTTTAGTCCAGAATTTTTGAATAGGTTAGATGAGATAGTTGTTTTTAAACCATTATCTAAGGATGTTGTTAAAGGGATTGTTGATAAAATGATAAAAGAGATAAACAGAGATCTTACTTTGAATAATATTACTATAACTATAACTGACGAAGTAAAAGAGTTTATAGCAGAGAAAGGTTTTGATCCTAAAATGGGTGCAAGACCTCTTAGGAAGACTATTAGAAAGTATATAGAAGATGTTATAGCTCAAAGAATCGTTGAAAAGAGTATAGATATATCAAATGTTGCTAAGGAAAATAAAAAAATTGTAGTTGTATGTGATTCTGTTAAGGATGGTAATATTGTAATTGAAGTTGAAGTTAAGAAAGAAGAAGATGATATAGTTAAATCTAAAGGTAAAAAGGTTAAAAAAAGTGAGGGAAAGAAGAATAAGGATAATGATGAATTGAATAATCCTGTCAATATGAGTCATACGAATTGAGGTAGTTTATGTCGAGGGATATAGATGTTTTTAAAATGATTTTGGGATTTAGTGGTTATAATATAGCTAAACCTAATATACATTGGGAACCGTTAGTAGATATATATGAGCTTACGGATAAAATTGTCATTCTTGTTGAACTTCCTGGAGTTAAGAAAGAGGATATAGATATTACTCTTAAAGATGGTATATTAAGGATTTCTGGAGTTAGAAAAGAACTTAACTTTGAAAATAGGGTTAAAATTTATAGAATGGAAATGAATTATGGTTATTTTGAGAAAGTTATTGAAGTAGGTGATGTAAATGAAGAAGCTATTTCTGCTGAATTGAGAGATGGTATATTGATTATAAATATCCAAAAATCTTTTTAGTTAGTTTTCAGGAGGCAATATGAATTCAGACTTTTTTGGTTTCTTACCAGAAGAATTTGATGGAGATAATAAAAATTTTGATATTGGGAATAGTAATGAAATGGAAGATAAGTATAAAGAGTATCTTCCAGAGGTTTTGCCCATTGTTCCTTTAAAAAATATGGTTCTTTTCCCAGGTGTTGTTACTCCTTTATCTATTGGAAGGAAAATTTCTATAGATGCACTAGAAGATTCGTTATCTAAAAATAGGCTTATAGGGTTCATTTCGCAAAAATCAAAGGATATTGAAAATCCAGGAAAGGATGATCTTTTCAGTGTTGGTGTTCTCGCTACAGTTTTGAAGATTTTTAGAATGCCTGATGGAACTATCAATGTTGTTGTTAGATCTGAAAAAAGAATAAAGATAATAGAATTTGTGTCTTTTGAGCCTTACATTTCTGCTAAAGTTGAGTATCTTGAACTTAATAAAGAAGATGATGAAGAAGTTGAAGTGTACGTTAAGACTCTTAGAGATATGGCTTTATCTCTTTTAAGGCTTTTATCTGATGCTCCACCTGATGCGCAAATTATCATACAGAACATAGAGCATCCAGATCTTCTTGCATATTTTATTGTTAGTGGGTTAAGTGCCTCTGTTGAGGAAAAACAGTCTGTACTTGAGGAAAATTCTTTAAAAGAAGTTTTAAAGAAAGTAATAAATTTATTAGGAAGAGACATTGAATTTGCTAAAGTTAGTAAGGAAATTCAAGAGAAAGTAAAAAATGATGTTGAGAAAAGTCAGAAAGAGTATTTTTTAAGACAGCAGCTTAAGGCTATTCAGAAAGAGTTGGGAGAGATTAATGATCAAGAGAAGGAGATAATTGAGCTTAAGGAAAGGTTAGAGAAAAAGAAGATGAGTGAAGAAGCTAAAAAGGTTGTACTTGAGCAAATTGAAAGATTATCAAAGATACCTATTATGTCTCCTGAATATACCGTTACGAGGAATTATATAGACTTAATTCTTGATCTTCCTTGGGATGAATGTACTGAGGATAATTTAGATATAGAGTATGCTTCTAAAGTTTTAGATGAAGATCATTATGATCTTGAGAAAGTTAAAAAAAGGATACTTGAATATCTTTCTGTAATGAAGCTCAAGGGTGGGCCAGTTAAGGGTCCTATTCTTTGCTTTTATGGTCCGCCGGGGGTTGGTAAAACTTCTCTAGGTAGATCTATAGCGAAGGCGTTAGGTAGGAAATTTGTTAGAATTTCTTTAGGCGGAGTAAGAGATGAAGCTGAAATAAGAGGACATAGAAGAACATATGTTGGTGCACTTCCAGGTAGAATAATACAAGGTATAAAAAAAGCCGGATCTTCAAACCCTGTTTTTATGCTTGATGAGATTGATAAACTTGCTTCAGATTTTAGAGGAGATCCAGCATCTGCTTTGCTTGAAGTACTTGATCCTCAGCAAAATAACTCTTTTAGTGATCACTATCTTGAAATACCTTATGATTTGTCAAAAGTTCTTTTTATTGCTACTGCTAACTCATTGAATAGCATACCTTGGCCATTACTTGATAGAATGGAAATTATTTCAATACCAGGTTATACAGAATATGAGAAAAAAGCAATTGCTATAAATTATATAATTCCTAGGCAGAAGATTGAGAATGGTTTAGAAAAGTATAATATTTCAATTACTGATGGTGCTTTAAGTAAAATTATAAGTGATTACACTAAGGAGGCGGGAGTAAGAGATCTTGAAAGAAATATAGGTTCTATAATGAGATCTGTTGCAACTTACATAGTGAAGAATAATGTTTCTCCAGATAATATTGAAATAGTTGTCGATGAGAGTAAAGTTAGAGAGTATTTAGGTCCTGAAAAGTTTTTACCAGAAATAAAGGATATGACAGAGATGCCAGGTGTTGCGATTGGGCTTGCTTGGACACCTGTAGGAGGAGATATCTTATTTATAGAATCTACTGCTATGAAGGGTAGAGGTAATCTGATACTAACGGGTTCTTTAGGCAATGTAATGAAAGAATCTGCTTCTATAGCTTTCTCTTATATAAAATCAAAAGCTAAAGAAATGAATATTCCAGATTATATATTTAGAGAATATGATTTTCATATTCATTTACCTTCTGGTGCTATACCTAAGGATGGACCTTCAGCAGGCATAACTCTACTTACATCTCTTGTTTCGCTTATAACTCAGAGAAGAGTAAGGCAAGATATTGCAATGACTGGTGAATTATCTTTGAGAGGTTTGATTTTACCCGTAGGTGGTATAAGAGAAAAAATATTAGCTGCTAAAAGATACAGCATTAAAAATGTTATAATACCTGAGAAAAATCTAAAGGATCTAGATGAAATTCCTGAAGAACAAAAAGAAGGTATGAATATAATACCTATTAAAAATGTATCAGAAGTTTTGTCTATTGCACTTGAAGAAATGCCTGTAAATGATATATCGAAAGTTTTCGAGAAAGATAAAGCAATGGAGCTTAAAAAGAAAAAAGGTGGTAAAGTTAAAGTAATTCCCTCTTAGAAGTAAAAGTATCTGTCTTATCTCACTTTTAAAGAGGTACCGAGGAAAATTATAACTTTCATAAAAGACTAAAATAAGTTGCTAATAGGAGGCAAAGACCTCCTGTTACACTAAAGGGTGAGTGGCAAACAAAAAGAGCTTTCTGAAAAATTTTACCTTCTATTATGATAATAAATAGATTTCTAATGGAAGGTAAAACCTTAATGTTGAGACTGAAGGGAGATACTAATAAGATGGCTTTAGCCCTCCTGTTGAAGCTAAGGAGTGTGAATACCAGAGGGGATTTCTGAAATGAAGTAAGGAGTATAGTTTCTAATCCTACTAAATAGGAGGTAATACTAGGAGGTGAAGCCTCC
>JBMFQU010000042.1:0-13539 GCA_049968435.1 Brevinematia bacterium
CCACCCTCCCTTTAGTTCTATGTAGAATACCCCCTTAGTTCCATAGGAAGACTTCATTCTCCTATCACACCTTCTTCTAACTATTACCAAATTCCGAATTCCTAATCCCTAATTTAGCCAAGGCTTTGCCTCCTATTAAATCTTACCTCAGTATCAATTTAAGGTTTGATCCTCCATTAGAAATTATTTTTAGTAATTTTCAGTAAATATACTTTAATTGTTTAGGATAGGTAATGTAGACTTCTCAAATATCTTCAAAAAATGGAATAGATTTTCAGAATACATTTATAATTTTTTAGAGGTTATTTTATGAGAGCTTGTGTTATTGGTAGTGGCGGCAGAGAACATGCTATTGCATGGAAAGTCAGTAAATCAGCTAATGTCGATAAAGTTTATTGTGTTCCAGGTAACGGTGGAACTTCTACTATTGCTGCAAATATTAATCTTCCTTTGAAACCACCGTTTTTGGATCTTATTGATTTTATTAAGAGTAATAATATTGATTTGGTTATAGTTGGTCCAGAAACTCCTTTAGTTGATGGTATTGTAGATTTTCTTGAGAAGGAAGGTATAAAAGTTTTTGGACCTAACTCTAATGCTAGTATGATAGAAGGAAGCAAGGTTTTTGCAAAACTTCTAATGAAGAAAACAGGTATCCCCACAGCGGATTTCGAAGTTTTTGATGATTTTGAAAGTGCAAAGAACTTCTTTGAATCTCATAAAGATTGGGTTATAAAGGTAAATGGACTTGCTGCTGGTAAAGGGGTTATTGTACCTTCTAATGTTGAAGAAGGCATTTATTTTTTGGAAGATGTTTTTCTTAAAAAGAAGTTTGGTAATGCTGGTGATAAAGTCATAATAGAAAAAAGATTAGAAGGTTATGAACTAAGTATATTTGTTGTAACTGACGGAGAGGATGTTAAGTATATTGCGATGGCCCAAGATCATAAGAGAGCTTTTGATGGTGACAAAGGTCCTAATACCGGAGGAATGGGAGCATACTCTCCTGTACCTTTCGTCTCAAAAGACATTATTGACAAAGTTATGAAAAAAATATCTTATCCAATTATTGAAGGACTTGGCAATGAAGGAATATTGTATAAAGGGATTTTATATTGTGGTCTTATGATTTCAAAAGATAATGAACCTTATGTTTTAGAGTTTAATTGTAGATTAGGAGATCCTGAAGCCCAAGTTATCTTGCCTCTCATGAAAACAGATCTTTACGAAATTGCTCAAGCTGTTTCTGAATCTTTACTTAGAAAGATAAACCTTGAAATGTATGAAAAATTCGCCACTACCGTGGTTATTGCTTCAAGAGGTTATCCAGGAGAATACGAAAAGGGTAAAATCATAGAAGGGGATCTATCAGAGAGAGAGGATTCTATTGTTTTTCATGCAGGTACTTTAATGAGTGAAGGTAAATTTATCACAAACGGTGGTAGAGTCTTAAACGTTGTCGGAATTGGTAATTCTTTGAGAGAATCTATAAGCAAAGCTTATGAAAGGGTAGAAAAAATAAACTTTGAGGGTATGTTTTATAGAAAGGATATAGGCAGCAAGGCACTATAAAAGTTTTTCTATTTCACTTAATCTAAAGTTAGGTCCATCTTTACAAATTAGTAAATATCCATATTGTTGGTTTCCTATGTTACATCCATAACATATACCTATACCACAGCCCATCACTGTTTCTAACGAACATATTACATCTTCTGCTTTTATATCTCTAAGTTGAGATATTGATCTTATCATTGGTATAGGACCGCAAGTGTAAATTTTATTACCTGTGTATTTTTTTTCTAAAACTTGCGTTACTAAACCTTTTTCACCTACGCTACCATCTTCACTTGATATATATATATCATCAAAATATTCAAAGTATTTTTCAAAATACTCTTCTTTTGTTCTTATACCCCAAAATAACCTAACTTTTTTGTTATTTTTTTTGAAAAGTTCCCCAACTGTTATCATATTTGCTATTCCAACTCCACCCGCCACTAAATCTACTTCGCTCTCTTCAAGTATCCCAAAGTCTAGTATTGAGTTCCCCAAAGGACCTAGTACCTCAATTTCTTGTCCTTCTTTCATATTTGACAATTCCTTAGTCCCTTTACCTACAATCTTCACTAGTATTGATATTATATTCTTCTCTTTTCTGAATAAAGTAAATGGTCTTCTAAAAAAAACAGAATTTAGTTTTACATTTAGAAACTGTCCAGGTTTTATTGATTTTAAAATTCTTTCAGAGGAAAGTTTTATTTCAACATAACTACCAAGTTTTTCTATTTGAGTTATTTTGCAAAATTCTATGAATTTTTTAGGTTGTTCTATTAGCATTTTTATAGATTAACCTCCTCATTCTGCCACATTTCAATATATTCTTGAATGACTCTTTTAAGATCTGTTATAGAGTTTAGAAACTTTGTTTCTCCTAATGATTTTTCAAAATACACTCTTATTCGTTTTCCGTATATATTTCCTTCAAAATCAAGAATATGAGTTTCAACATCATAGCTATTGCCACCAAATGAAATTGATGCACCCACATGTGTTAAACTTTTGTATTTTTCCCCATCTACTTCTGTTATAGTTGCATAAACTCCAGGTGGAGGGTATACCTGAACTTTACTTCTTATGTTTGCCGTTGGAAAACCTATCTTCTTACCTAAACCTTTACCTCTTATTACTTTATTTTCTAGAAAAAACCTTCTTTGTAATAGTATATTAGCCTGTTCTATTTCTCCCTGAGTTATTAGCATTCTTATAGTTGTGCTACTCACTTTCATTCCATTGTATTTTATTTCATCTGCTATGTGTGGAGTATATCCAAATCTTAAAGCATTTTTTATTAAAAAATCGGTATCTCCCTTTGCCTGGTATCCAAATCTGAAATTGTATCCCACAAATATATCAAGTTTATCTATCTTTGATAGAAGTAGTTCTAAAAATTTCTCAGGTTCCATCCTCTGTAAGGTTGGTGAAAATTTGATAAAAAAAGTTTTATCTATATTAAACTCTTTTTCAAATACTTCAAGTTTATAGTAAGGAGGTGAAATAAGTTTTGGAGATATTGTTTTAGTCCTTATCCATTCGGGATGGTTCTGAAAAGTTAAAACGCAAGTATAACATTCTTTTTTGTTCTCCTCACAGTTTGCTACTTCATTCATTTTAGACAAAATTTTCCTGTGTCCTATATGCACCCCATCAAAAACTCCTATTGATATTGCTGCTTTTTTCATATTAGGAATCTTACCGATATCTTTTATTACTTCCATCCTTGTAGGTACGAAAATTATGTCTCCATTATCTAAATATCGATAACCTTCCCTCATACAAACTTTTCCCTACTATAATTCCTTCTAAGAAGGAATTATCCAATTTGAATATTTCTTGAATGTCGCTATCCGAGGAAATACCTCCTGATATTATTAGTTTTGGTTTTGGGTATCTCTGAAATAAATCTTCTAATTGTAATGAAATTTTTTCTTTAATTTTTTCTTTAATCTCTTCTATATTTCTGTCATGTTCTTCTAATTTTTGTCTTAGTTCATAATTCCCTGATAAAGGATTTTTGAGAGTTCTCATGAATTCTTCTGTATCTCTCTTCATTATTTCCATGACTTCTCTTATAACTTCTTCTGAGTTTTCCATTTTTAATATTTCCTCTGCTAAAATGTCAAAGTACTTTTTCTTGATTGTTTCTAGTAAATTTGTTACAAACCTTATATCTGGACCTAGCAATGTACCATCCCTGGTTATATCCGTTGACATAATCCTAACAATACCCATTCTCAGTGCTTTTTCAAATGCTTCATCAACTGTTAAATTACTTTCTGATTGCCATCCATATATTACAACTCTGTCAATATTTATATCGAGAGATAGAATAACTTTTTCTCTATCTTCGCTTAATATTCTCTGAAATTCTTCAGGCTTTTTTATAAACATTGTTCCGATGATTATGAAATCCGCTCCTGCTTTTAATATCTCTTTTGCTATAGAGTATGATCTTATCCCACCACCAAACTGTATTATAACATCAGGGTAATTAGATTTTATTTGGGATATTAGATTAACTAATTTTACTTCACCTACTTTGGCACCTTCAAGGTCAACTATGTGTACCCTTTTAAAACCTTTATTCTTAAAGAATTTTACTAACTCTAAAGGATCGTCACTATAGATAGTTGATTGAGAAAAATCTCCTCTTGTTAGCCTTACTACTTTGCCATTATATATATCTATCGCAGGAATAATAAGTTTCATTCTCACCTCCTAAAAATTTGTACTACTCTTTATATATTTCCCAATTTTCATTTTTGTTAGATCAGTATTTGATGGTATGTACGCATTTAAGCTTACTTGCGTTTTACTAGGAATAATTACATTTTTACCTATTAATGTTGCATCAAAGTTCATTATTGATGGGTACTTTGTATTTGGTGCACCTAATCCTTTACCTCCTAGAATGGTACTATCCCCTACATTAGGGTACTTCAAGGTTATATTCACTTCATCTATTATTACGTTATTAGCTTCTATATTTTTACCTATCCAGTTTCCAGGATATATTATTGCATTTCTGATTTTTGAATCTCTTTCTATCTTAACGTTTGGGCATACTATACTTGATTCTACAATTCCGTCAACAAAAGAATTATCTCCTATCAATGAATTTGAAAAAGTCCCATGTCTTCCTATAATGGCAGGAGAGAAAAATTCTGTTCTTGTTCTTATCGGGTATTTACCAAATATTGTTTCAATTTCATTAATTTTTCTCCAATCAAGTATAGATAAATTCATTTTGAAGTATTCTTTTAAATTTGTAAAAGGGAAAAACAAAAAATAATCTGTCTCATAAGAATTATTTTCTCTATAAGTACTCAAGAATAAATTGTATGTTTTATTTTTTATGTGTTTTAAAGCTTCTTCAAAATATCTTTGAGATAACACTGCTGTATGGTAGTACTGGGGAGTACCTATTTTCGAATAAAGTAGAGCTATTGATAAGTTCTTTATTTCACTGATATAATTCTCTAAAGGAAACCAAATAGGATACCCTAGTACCCAATAAATTTTCCTGTAGTTTTGCAAAATGAAGTTTTCCAAGTCAAACATATTTTTGTTAATCTCTTGGTTAAATCTGGTGTATTGGTTTATTGTAAAGTTTGAGTATAAAGGTGAGAAATTACCTTCCTCCTCAAGTAAAGTCAGAATTTTTAGATTATTCCATGCTATAGGTAAATGATTTTTTATAGAATCGTGGTTTGTGATAATTATGAAATCTTCGAAACCTACTCTTTCAAAGTTTCCTATCAAAAAATCTATCACTTTGAACCTTCCACCAATGTATATATCATGAAAACTCCTATCTTCTGATAAAGATAAAAGGTTATCAAGATTAATAGGAGGCACTGTTATTAATACGCATTCTTTCATACATTAACTATTATAAAAACAAATAGTATCCTATAACAATTTGAAAATCTTAATTTTAGATATTTTAAGATTTTCATCTTATTTTCTTGAAAATTAGTTTTTTTTTGATTAAAATATGCTTAAGAATATAAAGGAGGTTTAGATATGAAAAAAGCATTATGGATGTTCGTTGCATTAGCTGTAGGATTATCTTTAATCATTTCTTGTACTCCTGCAACTAAAAAAGAAGCCGCATCTGAAAAAAGTACCAAAGTTGCGAAATCTAGTGATAAGGAAAGTAAAGGTGGTGGTGTTGTTAAGGCTGGTGCTATTAAGTTTACTTTTAACGCTAAAGAGTACGGTGGTGCATCCTCAGTTAACTTAGTTGGTTCCTTTAACGGCTGGAACCCAACAGATCCTAACTACACTATGGAAGATCCAGACGGTGATGGAATTTTTGAGATAACAGTTGAATGGGATCCTGGTAAGTACATATACAAATACTACATAGATGGCAATTGGCCTAAGGATATGAGCGAGCTTGAGCAATATATTTCACCAAAACCAGCAGAATATGTTGATGATGGTTTCGGTGGAAAGAACGCTGTTTTAGTCGTTGAGTAGATTCTTGAGGTAGGAAATCCCTACCTCTTTTTGCTCTAAAGTAATTTTTTAATATTATTTGGAAAATTTATTTTGTTCTGTTATAGAATGTTTTTATAATTTTTTTGAAAGGAGGTTTATATGTTAGATCAGTTTCCAAAAGGTCCTAATGTGTTTGATCCTAATGTACCAAGTGCTGTTGGCAGTCATGAGAGTTTAGTCCAAGAAGGTAGATCTAAAGAAAATGAAGACAAGAAGTTTGTAAATGACTTAACAAATGAGTTAGTGAACAGGATTATTACTAAGTTGCCACCAGATGTTACGGATAAACTGGATGTAATGGGTAGTTTAAGGGATAAAATTTACAATTACATCAACATCACCTATCAAAATATGATGAATAGGTACTTAAAGACAGTAGAGGATGAGTTTCTCAAGAAAGTTAGAACCTTTGTTGATAGGGAAGAAAACAGGCAGATGGCAAGGTACACACCTAGAGAGATCGTGGAGCTACTTGATAAAATTGCTGGTCCTGACAAGTTTCACACTGGTGAAGTTGAGAAATCTATTGTTAATATGTACGGACATCTACAAGGGCATATTCAAAGAGAAGTTACTGAAATTGAAGAGAGGACAAATGCCTTGTTAAGGCAAAAAACTGATATTGGAGCCCTTGTTAGAGGTCAAAATGCTTATGCTATAATGAAAGGTACTTTTAGAGATAATCTTTACAACCCCATACATGTATACGATGTAAAGCTTTCTATCAATATACTTGAAAACGAGCTTATAAGTCCTATTTATCATTATCAAGTTCCATTATCCTTGATAATCAAAGAAGCTATTCAAAATAGAATTATTGAACTAATTGATAGGGAAATTGAGAGAATAAATGAATCACTTATTGATCAAGGTAAAGCAGAGCTTGATAAAACCGAGATAATATTTGAAAAGATTAGGCAAATTGAAAATTTCACAAGTGATGACAAGGATGATGAAAATTCTACAAGGTATACAATACTTGCCAAAAAGTTTATCGATAAAATCGAAGGATTGAGAGCTGAAATTCCACCTGATGAATATGATCCTCTAAATATAAGGGAAACTATCAAGAAGATATTTGATATTGAAAATGTTAGGAATAGAGGTTATAACTCTGCTGTAAATGTTCTTACATCAATTCTTGATACTGGTAAGTTAGGTTACCAATATATCAATAACTACAAGAACGCAAGAGTATGTATTATAAAGGAATATGAGGAAACAGATCCTGAAAAGTTACCACATGAGAGTTATAAAATAAAACTGGCTTACTACGATCAAAATCAGCTTGTTAAATTAAGAGAAGAATACGATAGACATTTTGAAGCATTTGAAAGAGAAGTTAAGAGATTGTGGCAACTAATTTACCAATACTATCTTAAGAACAAAAGAAAATACAACATAAAGGACTTTGACGACATGGTCCTAAAGTATATGCCTAAAGACTGGGCTAAGGAATACTTTGAAGCAAATGCCGAAGATGGTGGTGATGAAGTAAAGTGGCAGGAACTTGGATTCATGGACCCAGAAGATACTGTAGTAGAAGAAAGCAATCCTCATTACATTCCCGAAACTGAAAATCTATTTAGAAGAATTAAGTTTATAAAAGAAATCCTACAAAAGATGCATGGTAGTGAAAAACCACTAGAAAGAGTTATACTTGAAGAAAGAGTTGACTTTATCATGAGGAGATTTTCAGAGTTTGCATATTCTATTAATTCTCATCATATTCAACCTGGGCTTGTGCTCGAATTAGATATTACAACAATTAAGAGAAAACAGTTCATACTTAGACAAATGGCAGAGGTCATTAATGAATTCTTATTCCAATTGTCAAAAGGATTTACAGATGTAGCTTTTGCTCAGTATTCCAGAAGGAGATCTACAGTTAGAACTGACATTGATCAATCTTTTGCTCAAGATGAAGATAAGGAAAGTATAACGGAAATGGCTTATAAGAAAACTGCAAGTGAACCACAGAAAAAGGAAGAAACAAAAGTAAAAGGAAAAGCTGATGTTTCTCCTAAGAAAACCATAGAGAATCTTGAAGAGTTATAAACTTTTAAGGGGTTTATCCCCTTATTTTTTATTTTATTAAACTTCTTACTAAATTCCATTCATTTATACTTCATCAGTTATCAAAGCAAGCTATAGTTACTTTAATAAATCTATATTCCTTTATTATAGATCCAAGACTTCAACAAGTTTTATTCTTATTGCTTCCAATAGTTAAATAAATTAGTAAAGATTTATATTCCTTCAGAAGTAAAAAGATAAGACATCTAACCTAACAGAAGTTAGAGGATTTTTTAAGAAACTTCTTTTAACTATTTCCGAATTCTTAATCTAGTAAAGGCTTTACCTTACTTTCAATAAGTAAGGAAATTGGAATAACTAGAATTAATTTTACAAAAACTTCGTTAGTTTTCTTGAGATAGATTTATAATTTTCTATATTATTTTTGAAAGGATATTAAATCTATGAAAGTTGTTAAGATATTAATTTTTATAGTATTCTATTTATTACTGTTTCTAACTTATACTTTTGCTAAATTTGATCCATGGGATTTTAAATTTTCAGTGGGAGAAATTTTTAAAACTGATCTTGAAAGAAAATTCTTCTATGAGTACAAATCAAAAGGGGAGATACCCGATTTTGAAGTTTGGCTCCTTATGGCTTCAGGTGTATATTCTCCAGAAGATATAAAGCTTTACAAATCAAAGATAGATTCTATTTCTTCTGATATAAGTAACAAAATCTCAGGTAAAAAAATCTCTAGATATGATCTTGCTAAATTCATATTTGAATACTTACATCAGAACATTTTGAAAGAATATTTAGAGAAAGCTACCGATTTAGATGCTCTCTTTGACACAGGATACTATAACTGCGTTAATTCAACAGCCATTTACAATATTTTATTGAAAAGATTTGGATTCAAACCTAAAGCAATTCAATTACCTGATCACATTTTTACCATAATTTACCTTGATGACTACCCAATTGAAGTTGAAACTACTGCCAGAAAAGGATTTGATGTTGTTAGAAATCCTGATGCTATAAAAGAGCTAAAAGATAGAACTCCCTATATCTATGTACCTTCTAGTAAAGGAAAAAGAGTTGAAGTAGACGACGAAGGAGTTATTGCTACTATGTATGTTAACCAAGTCTTAGTTTTTAAAGATATAAAGAGGTATGATGAAATATTAAAATCTTCAGCAAAGGGACTTATACTTGAACCTAATTTATCAATTGCTTATACAAATCTAAGAAGTGCTTACATTGGTATCTTCTCTGACTACGCTGATAAAGATGATTGGGGTAATGCTATTCTTTTTGCTAAGGAAGCCTTAAGTATATTTGAAAACGATAAAGAGATCGATAACTTCATAGGTAGTGCTTATTACAACTATATTCTTACTCTCATAAATAAAGGAAACTTTAAAGATGCTATTGAAAAGTTTAATTATGTTAAGGATAAAGATACTAGATATTACGGAGAGATTAAGAGCTTACTTGATTATCTTCTTTTTAACTGGGGTAAGAGTGAAATAAGCAAAGGTAATTATCAGATAATTTTTGATGTTGTAAACTTTGGTTTGAAGTTTGATAGAAATTTAACTTACAAAGCAGGTGTAAATTTACTTCTAGACTTATCAAAGGTATTTTCTTCTAGAGATGATTACGAAAGTATCATAAATTTTCATAAAAAGTTTATAGAGATTTTCCCTGAAGGTAATGAGGTTAAACAAAATTTAGGTTATTTCTACAATGTTTGGGGTGTGGAACTTATGAATAAAGGACAACTTGATAAATCTGCTCAAGTTTTTGAGAATGCTTTGACCGATTTACCTAATGACGAAGTTTTGAAACAGAATGCCTCTATTGTTTACGCTAAGCTCACTCAAATTTCTTTCTCTAAGAGAGACTACGAAAAGGCTATCTATTTCATAAACCGTGCTATTGAACTTAATTCCTCAAAACAGTTAACCGAAATTAGAAAAAACATATATATTGACTGGGTAAAATTTCTTACTTTTCCCGAAGAGAATTATACTAAGGCTAAGAAAGTTTGTGAAGAAGCCCTTTCCTTTTATCCAGAAGATGAGAATTTAAATAAGATTTATAAATATGTCTTGAATAAGTTAAAGTAAGGTGTAAAAATGGATTTGAATGTTTTGAAGACATATTTTGTTTCTATTGTTGAAATTTGTGTTATATGGTTTTTAGTTTATAAAACATTTGATTTTCTAAACAGAAGTAAGGCTAAATTGATAATAAGTGGTCTTTTAGTTTTTGTTGTCATAGGTATTATTTCAAAACTTCTTGGATTTGAAGTTATTTCTTGGTTTTTTGATAGTGTAATAAGTTATTCTGTTATCATCCTTGCTATCGTTTTTAGGGAAGAAATAAGATATATATTACTTGAAGTTGGCTCCTTGAAGGTGTTGAATAGGAAAGATAGGGTTAGAATTATCTATGCAAAAGAACTAAAGGAACTCTTAGAAGCTATAAACGAAATGTCTCAGAATAAAATAGGTGCAATATTAGTATTTGAGAGGAATGTTCCTTTGGGCGAATACATAGACACTGGTATTCCTATGAATTCACCTATCACTAAGGAAAGGATAGTGAGTATATTTAACAAAGGTTCAATTTTCCACGATGGTGCCACAATTATAAGAGGACTTGAAATAGTTGCAGTTGGATGTGTTCTTCCTATAGGGCCTGACCCTTCTGAATTCTACGGAGGAAAGTTGAGTAAAAGATTAGGTACAAGACATAGAGCTGGCTTTGGCATTTCTAGAGAGACTGATGCTATATCAATAATAATTTCTGAAGAAACAGGTAAGGTATCAATAGCAATGGATTATTATTTTAATTATGATGTTGATTTAAAGGTAGTAGAAAATGTCATTAAAGAATACTTTGAAGAATTTGCTAGGTAAAATAAAGCATAACGCAGGGCTTAAGCTTATTTCATTTATTATAGCAGTAGTGTTATGGTTTTATCTTAAAAATCTTATAATATCATCATACGAATTTTATATACCTTTAAATTATGAAAATTTACCACCTAAGGGAATTATATTAAATGCAAATTCTCTACCAAATTATGTTTTATTAAAATTAAAAGGAGATAAGAAGAAAATTTCAGAATTCTTGAGTTTACCCAAAAATTCTATCTACGCTGTCGTTGATCTATCTAATTCCATAGGTAAAAATAAGTACAAAGTTAAAATTTTCTATCCATATGAGGATAAATCAATTTCTATAGAATACTTTCCTAGTGATGTATTTGTTGATATAGATTACTTAACCAATATAGTTGTACCTGTAGAAATCTTAAACTCTTCTAATTATGTTTCAATACCTAATAATGTAGTTGTAACCTTACCTTCCCGTAATGTAGATGAGTTTAGACGCATAGAAGTATTAGCTAACACTAACCTTGAAGTATACGAATTGCCTTTGTTAGGTAATTATTTTATCAAGTACTATCCCGAAAAATTAATTATCTCAAATACTAATAAAAAAGCTTTTTAAAACTAAATTTTTAAATTGTAAAGGAATTTGCCTGTATAAGATAATACTAACATGAAAATTAAGATCGAAGAGGCTTTGAAGATAAAAGAGCATTATGGAGACCTAGTCCCTCTTTTGTATGCCAAGGATATTTATCTAATTGATAAAATAACAAAGACAGAGATCAGATTTTTTCAAGGTATGGCTTTTGATTTTGATCACTATGAAGTTTTTTCTAGGAATAACATAAACCAAATAGAAGTTGTCTTTTCTGATATACTCTTTGCTAAACTTATAAGTTCATTTCCAGACAGATATAGATTACCTTTATATGTGAAAAATTTTCTAGATTTCGATAGGTATATTTCTAGCATTGACGATGCAAATAGGTTGAGCAAAAGGAAAAGGCATGTTATTTCAGCTACAGAGATCTCAGGAAAGAGTGGTATAATAATAGAGTACGGAGAGATTATAACTTTTGAAAAATGGAATAAACTTAAGTCTTACATAGATAGAAAATCAGAAATAGGATTTTATTCATCTGAAAGAGGTATATTGATAGTTACCCTTATGGAAGCTAATCAAAGTAACTATCTTCAAAAGTTCTTCTTACATTCTGAAGCTGTTACTCTTTTTGTTGAGAAGTTAAATAAGATGAACATACCCATTGCACCGGACTTTTATCCAGAAACAGATGTTAGCACTGCAACAAAGGAAGAAGAAGTTATGAATAAGTATATTAACAACAATATAAGGTTAGTAGTTATAGTTGACACTAATATAGATGAAAGATACAAAAATTTAATCGTTAAACTAAGAACATACGATAGATTTGTCAGGTTGTCAGCTATAACCGACTTAAATCCAATGAAAGAAGAAGATATTGCTAAAGCAATAAGCAAAGCTTACCTTTCAGAGCCTTTCCTAGAGATTAAATAAATTAATAGGTAAAATTACTTTATCTCTTTGAGTTTAGCATCTTTACCAACTTTATCTCTTAGGTAAAATAGCTTTGCTTTTCTAACCTTGAATCTCCTTACAACTTCTACTTTTGCTATCAACGGTGAGTAGTAAGGAAATATTTTCTCTACACCTACACCATAAGATACTTTCCTTACAGTGAAAGTCTTCGAAATACCACTACCTTTAATTGCTATAACTAATCCTTCAAAAATCTGTATTCTCTCTTTACCTTCTGCTTCTTTTATTATCTGATGTATCCTTACCTGATCTCCTACTTTAAAATCCTCGTAATATTTCTTAGGTAAATACTTATGATTTACATAATCGATAAGGTTTGCCATACTTTGCCTCCTTATTTAGAACTTACAAGATCAACTAATTTCTTGAATGCTTCTTTATCTTCTATAGCCATATTTGATAAGGCTTTCCTATTTATCTGTATATTATGTTTCTTTAGTAAACCCATAAACTGACTATAGTTCATTCCGTACTCTCTTACAGCGTTATTTATCCTAATTATCCAAAGTTTCCTAAATTCTCTCTTCCTTAATCTTCTATGCTCCCAAGCATATCTTAAAGCATGCATTAAAGATTCTTTTGCTGCTTTATACCCTCTCCTTCTTCTACCTCTATGCCCCTTTACCGCTTTGATAATTTTCTTTCTTCTCTTTCTAGAAGGAACCGAATAAACTACCCTCATAACTTTCTCCTAAAATGCTTAGGTAATTTTAGTAAATTATATCTTCTTTTTTCAACTTATTAAAAAGATTGTTTGAAAAATACCTTCTCGTAAAGGCTACGCACCTTTTTCATCACCTCTCTTGAAGCACTAACATTAAGATTCTAAATTCTATTAGAAATCTATTCTCAATCTTAATTTAGTAAATTCTACACCTTCACTACCTCCATTTGAAGATAAAATCTATATTTATACTAATAGAAGTTAGGATTTTTAAGAAACCTCTTTCTGCTTCCCGCCCACCC
>JBMFQU010000043.1:0-13519 GCA_049968435.1 Brevinematia bacterium
TATCTATCCTAATAGAAGTTAAAATTTTTAAGAAACCTCTTTTTGTTTCCCAACCCGCCCTTCTAGATTAGCGAAGAGTACGCCTCCTAGTGGTATTACTTTAATTGTTTAGAATAGGTAATATAAAGTTTTAAAACACCTTTAGTAAATAGTTAAGAGTTATTTTAAAAAATAATTCCTTAACTCTAATAATTTAGATTTTCTGAATAGATGATTTGTATTTGGAAATAAATTAATAAAATGTTTAGTTTAAGAAGGTAGCGATAGAGTAGGGTAAAAATTCTATATCAATTTTACATGTTAGCTTATTAATGAATATAATTACTCCTATGGAGAAAGTTGTTGTCTATCCTGGAACATTTGATCCTATAACTAATGGGCATCTTGATATTGCTTTAAGAGCTTCAAGCTTATTTGATAAAGTTATAGTTGCTCTTCCTAAAGCAACATTACATAAATCTACATTTTTTACATTTGAAGAGAGGTTTGAAATATTAAAAGAAGTTTTTAAGGATAATCCTAAATTTGAGGTAGTTGGTTTTGAAGGGCTTCTTGTAGATTTTGTTAAAAGGATTGGTGCTGTTGCTATTGTTAGAGGACTTAGAGCGGTTTCAGATTTTGAATATGAACTTCAAATAGCACTTATGAATATGCATCTATGTGGGGTTGAGACAATATTTTTTATGACTAGTGAAGAGAATATGTTTGTAAGTTCTTCAGTTATTAAAGAGATTGCTCTTTTAGGTGGTGATATAAGTTCAAAAGTACCACCGATCGTTGTTGAAAAGATCAAAAGTAAAGTTAAAACCTCCAAATAGCAATTTTACCGTCTCTGTCTCCTGAAATTATATACTTATTGTCTATTGATAGTATTATTGCCATTATATCGTTCTTGTGCCATTCTAGTGTTTTTTCTAATTGCATGTTTTCAACATTCCATATTTTTATCTTGTATGACTTTCCACCACTTATTATGTATTTACCTGATTTGCTAAATTTCCCAACTATTATATCTTTTTTATCTGAATCATAAATTTTACCGAGTAAGTTAAAGTTATAATCCCATATTGATATATGACTATCGGCAGAAAATAGTGCTATTTTATCTTTGCTTACACTTACAAATTCAAGAGGTCCTGCGTGTGCTCTTAAAGTTGCTATTTCGTTTAAAGATTTCGTATCTAAAACTTTTGAAGTTTTATCTACGCTTGCTGTTATTAGATATTTACCATCTTCTGATGCTTTTATTTTCCATATTTCCTCGTTGTGAACTTGCTTTTTGTCCTCCAAATTTAGTTTCTTTCCATCGAAAGATATTTTATAAACGAATCCGTTTACATCTGAAGCGAATATTTTGTTATCTTCTACTTCAATACTTTGTATTCCTTTATCGCTTATCCTTAGGTTTGCTATGTAATTTAGGTTTTTATCAAAAACTTCTATAAAATCATAACTTCCCGAAAAGATATAATTACCATCTTCAGAAAACTTTACGGGCGGGCCCCAAAGTTGAGAATATAGTCTCTTTATTGATTTTATTTCTTTTATTTCTGGAAGATTTGAAATGTCCCATAGTTTTATGTTTTTGTCTGATCCTCCACTTACCATTGTTTTACCATCTGGAGAAATGTCAAAGTAGTATATGTATCCGTAGTGCCCTTGTATTGTATTTAAAGGTGAGATTGATAAATCTATTATTTCAGTTTTTGAAGTCTTTTCAACTATTTGAATAGCCTCTTCATGTTTTGTAAATTTTTCTTCTTTTTGTGGTGCGCAACGATAAAGTAAAAAAATCAAAAGAATTCCAAAGAATAAATTTAATATTCTCATCATATTGATTGTAAATTTTAAATCTTTGATTATTCAACATTAAAATATATCTTCTAATTTAGCGAAAACTTCACCTTCACTGCTTCCATTAAGCAAGTTAAGAAACCTCTTTTTGTTCCCCACCGCCCAACCCTTTAGTTCAACAGGAGGGCTAACGCCCTCCTATTATGTACCACCTTCTAGTTCTTTACGAAAGTTATAACTTTCTTATTATGTTCTTCCTTCAGAAGTAAGAAAGAATAGAAAATTTTACTCCTAATAGAATTTAAGAATTCTTTAAGAAACTTTTTTTGTTCCCCCCCACCCTCTCTATTAGATTAGCGAAGTCTACTCCTCCTAGTGGTACCTCCTTAAGCATTCCAAAGTAAGCTCAACCCTTATTGCTTCCAATAAGAAAGTAAATTAGTAAATTAATAAAGATTAGTTTAGAAATTGTTTTAGTATTCTTACTTTAATTGTTTAGAATAGGTAATATAAGATTTTCAAACAATCTTTTTAAAAATTTGACAAAATTTTCTCTAAGTAAGATAATATAGGTATGAAAAAATTATGTTTTTTGATGGTTTTTATTGCTTTTTTTACTTTTAGTTTACACGGGGGTAAAGTTATGGAATTAAAGGTTAGTTCTGTTTTTAGCAATGGCGATTTTATTCCTGTAAAATATACTTGCGATGGTGATGATGTTTCACCTGAAATAAAAATAGATAATGTACCTACTAATGCAAAGTCTCTTGTTTTGATAAATGATGATCCAGATGCTCCTATGGGTACTTGGGATCATTGGATATTGTTTAATATTCCACCTAACTATACTGTTATACCTGAAGGTATAAAACCTGAAAAAGAGTTTTCTAACGGTATGAGGCATGGATTGAATAGTTGGGGTAAGGTTGGCTATGGTGGTCCTTGTCCTCCTAGTGGAGTACATAGATATTACTTTAAAGTTTATGCTCTTGATGTTGTTTTAGATCTTCCTCCAGGGGTTTCAAAATCTAAATTACTTAAAGCAATGGAAGGTCATATTATTGCCAAAGGTGAACTCATGGGTAAGTACTCAAGAAAAAGGTAGTTTATGGAAAAGACTCTCTTCATAATCAAGCCAGACGCTGTTGCTAAAAAGAAAGTAGGTAAGATTATATCGATCATCGAAGAAAGCGGTATTGAGATTTTAGCTATGAAAATGACAAAACTTACAGTAAGTGAAGCAGAAGAATTTTATAAGGAGCATAAAGGTAAGGATTTTTTTCAGCGGTTAATTGAATTTATGATCTCTGGTCCTATAGTCGTTATGGTACTTGGTGGGGAAAACATTATCCATAGAGTAAGAGATATAATAGGTGATACTGACCCAAGGAAGGCTAAGGAAGGTACTATAAGAAAACTGTTTGGGGAGGATTTGCCTCGTAATGCAGTACATGCTTCTGATTCAATTGCTTCTTCTCAAAGGGAAATAGGTTTTTTCTTTAATATTTAAATTTGCTCTGTTTTTTCTTCTCCTCAATTATAGTTTCGAGTAATTGTGTTCCTCCTCTAGATCCAAACATGAGTAATAATAGTTTCAAATCCTCTTCGCTTATCATTGATTTTTTAGCTTTCTCAAGCTCTTCTTTGACTTTTTTATTTTCTTCCTCTGATCTTTTGTTTTCTTCTTTTATTCTCTGAATAATTGTATCATCTTGTTTTTGCTTATTTATTTCTAAATCTTTAGCATTTTCTGGATAAATACCTATAATGTTTTCCATCCTAGTTATTTCCTTCATAAAACCCTCCTTGGTTCTCTATGTCAAGATTCGGATTTTTAGCTTCTTTAATTGACTTCGACCAAACTTACAGTATATCCGTTTTTGTCTTTTAGTGATTTGTTATTTAGGGGATCTGGTGTTATTTCGTCATCTACTATGAAGTAGTAGTAATGTTTTCCTTTAGGAAGGTGTATTTTTATTTTCCAAATTCCACCTTCCTCTCTTTTCATTTCAAGTTCGTAGGGATTCCAATTATTAAAACTACCGCATAGTATTACTTTTGTTGCATTTAGATCTTTGTATCTAAATTCATAGATACTTTTACTTAATTTCCTAGGATTTGATTTTATTATTTCTAAATCATTTTTTAATTCAAAGACTGAAAAGAAACCGCCTATACCATCTGGTTCTAGATTAGGATTTAATGGATCGGTTGTAATTATATTATCTATCATTAATTTATATCTGTATTTTCCTTTCTTAAGGTTTTCTTCTAATTGATAGTACCACAGTTTGCTTTTTTCATCGTATGACATATTTATAGGTTTCCATTCTTTATTTTCTAGAAGTATCTTTATTACTTTTGCTTGATTTGTTGATATGAATAAAATATAGTCATCGCTTACTATTGGCGATAGGAAATAGTTTGTGAAAGTTGATAAGTCATTTGCACTTTTGGCTATATTTGTAGAGTAAAGAAGAAAAAGTGCTGTTAAAAGAAATACTTTAAGTAAAGGTTTTCCCATAAGTAAAATATGAAAGTTTTATTTTTATTTTTTCAATATTAAAATTTAGTTAAAGTTATTTGGTGTATCATTAGTAACATTTCCAAAGGATGAATTAGCATGTGAGCCATTTGTATATACTCCACCACCAGTAATACCATCAGTGTTATTCGTTATCCAACCAGTGTTTGTAAAATAATCAGAGCCACACAAAACAATCCTCTTTCATCGTTAATAACAGTATTTTTGAAAAATGATGCTATTAATATTTCTTAAAATTATAGTTTTGGTTAAATTTTTACTCATTAATACTGATTGTTTATAATACCTTAATAATAGGAGAGGGTTTATGCCCAATGTAGCAGCTACTAAGTTAAACTTGATATATACTAAAGAATTTCTTTCTTTAGCAAAAGATGGTAGAAATTTGCTTGATGAAAAGAAAGAAATACTTATATCCAACATACTGACTGTAGTAAGGGAGTTAAAGCAGGTTAGATCTGAATTCGATAAACTTGTTAGGGAGATTTATGATGATTTTCTATACATAAAATCTTTTTATGGTGATGAATTTATAAAAAATGAGATTAAATGTGCTAATGTTAGAGAAATACAGTTTGATATAATTTACAAGAATGTAATAGGTGTGATTGTTCCTATTATTAAATCTACAAAAATTAACTTGAATACTAACATTAACTATTCTGTGTTCTTCTCTACTTATAGGATTGAAGCAGTTAAGATGAAGTTTGAGAAATTTTTGAATATGATGATAAAAGTTGCTGAGAAAGAGGCGGTATTGTGGAACTTAATAAAAGATTTAAAAAAGACTCAGAGAAGAGTAAACGCGCTTGACAATGTTATAATTCCGGAACTTTTACAGGATATAAAATTTATTGTTGATTCTCTTGAAGATAGAGATAGAGAAGTTTTGTTTCAACTTCAAAGGATGAAGTCAAAGAAAGGAAAAGAAGTATAGTATGAAGTGGATTAGAATACTTGCTTTAGGTGATGTTATTGGTAATAAAGGTGTAGAAGTATTGTCTAAGTATTTGCCGAATATAAAAGAATCAAAGGGTATCGATTTGGTTATAGTAAATGGTGAAAATGCTAGTTTTAGTGGTGTTGGGATTCTTGAGAAAGAATATAACCTTCTAATTAGTTCTGGTGTTGATGTTATAACTACTGGTAATCATGTGTGGGCTAAAAAAGAAATACATTCTTTTATTGAAAGAGCCAATAAGCTAATAAGGCCGCTTAACTACAATCCTTCTTTGCCTGGTAGGGGAAGTATAATAATTGAAGTTAGAGGTGTTAAAGTTTGTGTAATGAATGCTTTGGGAAGTGTTCTTATGGATGCACCCTTTATCTCACCATTTTTTGCTGTTGAAAAAGAATTAGAACTGGTTAAAAATGATACAAATATTGTTATACTTGACTTTCATGCAGAGGCAACTTCTGAAAAGATACTTATGGGTTGGTTTCTTGACGGTAAGGTTTCTTTAGTTTATGGAACTCATACTCATGTACAAACTGCGGATGAGAAGATTTTACCTAAGGGTACTGGATATATTACTGATATAGGTATGTGTGGTTTTTCTTATTCCGTAATCGGTAGTAAGATTGACGATTCTCTTAAAAGAATAACATTAGGATTACCTGAAAAACTTAATCCTTCAACTGAGGGTAAATTCCTCATAAACGGAATAATATGTGATATTGATGTTAATGATGGTAAAACTCTAGATATACAAAGATTTAATCTTGAAATTTCTGTTTAAAACTATGAATATAGAAGAATTTGATTTTTACTTGCCTGATGATCTTATTGCTCATGAACCAATTAAAGAAAGAGATAAATGTAGGTTGTTAGTTGTAAATAGGGAAGATGGTACTTTTAATGAAGAAATTTTTAGAAATATTGTGGATTACCTAAACGAAGGTGATGTTTTAGTGCTTAATAACTCTAAGGTTATAAAGTCTAGGATATATCCTTATTGCCGTAGGAATAAGAAGAATTTTGAAGTTTTGGTTACGAATTTCCTTGATGAAAATACTTTTACTGCTCTTGTTAAGAATATTAGAAGATTAAGGGTGGGTGATATACTAGAATTAGGTAATTTTGAATTTTCGTTTCAAGGTATTTTAGACGGATTAGGGATTTTTAAAAGTAATAAAAAATTCACTACTAAAGAGCTTAATGAGATAGGACAAATCCCTTTACCTCCTTACATTGAGAGAAAGAGAGAGAAAATAGGTTTGCCAAAAGTTAATGAAGAAGATGAAGTTTTTTATCAAACGGTTTACTCATCAATTTATGGATCCATTGCTTCACCTACTGCTGGATTACATTTTACTGAAGAACTTTTGGAGGAAGTTTCAAGAAAGGGAGTTATTATAAAGTATATAACTTTACATGTAGGACTTGGTACTTTTGAACCTGTGAGAACACAGAATGTTGAGGAGTTTAAGCTTAAAGGTGAATATATGGAAGTTAATCAAGATGTTGTTGATTCTATATTTGGCGCTAAAAAGAGAGGTAATAAGGTTGTAGCAGTTGGTACTACTGTTGTTAGAGCACTTGAAACTGTTTTTTCTCAAAATGAAGTTAAGGAGTATAAAGGTATAACTGATATTTTTATTTATCCTGGTTATCAATTTAAAGTTGTTAATGCTATTGTAACTAACTTCCATTTGCCTAAATCTTCTTTAATTCTCCTTGTTGCTGCTTTCGCCGGAAAGGATTTGATAATGAAAGCTTATAACTTTGCAATAGATAAAAGATTCAGATTTTATAGTTATGGTGATGCTATGCTGATAGTTTGATTATTTCATTTTTAGAACTTTTATAAGCAACTCTACTATTTCAATGGTATCATCGGTTGAAAATTTATTTTTACTTTTAATATTGGATGCTATGTGTCCTTCAAGTATTTTTACTATAGTTTCGTTTATTGCTGATTTGACGGCATATAATTGTGTGATTATATCTTCACAGCTTCTATCTTCTTCTATCATTTTGTTTATGGCTTCAATATGGCCCTTTGCTCTTTTTAACCTTAATGTTATATTGCTTTTAAGTTCTTCACTTAGATGCGAAATATGATAATTTTGAATAATTTTAGTATCTTTCATACTACCTCCAAATGTTTTGTTTTTTCTAAATAATCTTTTATTTTCATTGAAACCTCTTCAACTTGTTCTACTGATCTACCTGTAAATGAAAGTAGATCTTTTATTTCTGATATACTTTTTCTTAAAACCTCAGGTACATCATCTTTCTGTAGTTCTTCCAAAAGGTTTGTCCTTATACCGTTTCTAATTTTTTCTATAACCTTCATGGCTTTATCTCTTATTATCTTATGTAATTCTTGTCTATCACCTCCGTTTTTTACGCTTCTCATTAAAATGTTTTCAACTGCATAAAAAGGTAATTTTTCGTACATTCTCTGTTTTATGATATGTTCATTTACTACAATACCTTCAGTTATTTTTCTATATAGATTTAGTATAGCATCTGCTGTTAGGAATGCTTCAGGAATTATTATTCTTCTATTGGCTGAGTCATCAAGTGTCCTTTCTAAGAATTGTGATAATTGGTTTTGTAGTGCTGTATTTGGTAGAGTTGCTAAATACCTTGCTAGTGAGTTTATTCTCTCAGATAATATTGGATTTCTCTTGTAAGGCATTGCTGATGATCCTACTTGCTTTTTACCGAAAGGCTCTTCTATTTCTTCTACGCTTTGTAAAAATCTTATGTCATTTGCGAATTTTGAGGCAGATGCCCCGATGAGTGCTAACTTTGATAGTATGATATAGTCATACTTTCTCGGATAGGTTTGACCAGTTATCCAGAAACTTTCTTTAAAACCTAATTTTTTAGAAACAAGTTCATCAAGTTTTTTTACTTTTTCGCTGTCTCCTTCAAATAATTCCATATAGCTTGCTTGGGTTCCTGTTGTTCCTTTTACTCCTCTTGTTCTTATTTTGGTTAAAAGTTCATCTATTTCTTCTAAGTCAAGAAATAGATCATATGCCCACAATGTTGCTCTTCTGCCTACAGTTGAGGGTTGTGCCGGTTGTAAATGGGTATATGAAAGACAAGGTAATGATTTGTATTTTTCAGCAAATGTTAACAATGTTTCAATTACACTCTTAAGTTTTACTCTTATTAGTTTTAGAGCTTTTAATATTATGTACATTTCGGCATTATCTGTAACTTCGGAACTTGTTGCTCCTAGGTGGATTATAGGTCTAGCTTTTTTAGCTTGCATTCCAAATGCTTCAATGTGGGACATTACATCATGATTTAATTCTTTCTCGAGCTCTTTTGCTACTTCAATGTTAAGTTCATTTTCATATTTTTTCATTTCTTCTATTTGTTCCTCAGTTATTGGTAATCCTAATTCTTTCTGAGATTCTGCAAGTATTACCCAAAATCTTCGCCAGCTACTAAATTTGCTCTCTTCAGAAAATAGCTCTATCATCTCTTTTGAAGAGTATCTATCTACTAAAGGATGTACAAAAGGCATGAGATAAGTTTAATTAATCTTGATTTTCAAAATCAAAGAAAGAAGTAAAGATATTTGAAAAATTTAATTACCATAGTTAGGTTTTATTTTTTACCTTCTAAATAAGTGAACATGAAGACGAAGTCTTTCTGTAGAACTCAGGGGAGGTATTCATAGGAGGGCGTAGCCTCCTACATAGAACTAAAAGAAGTTTCTTAACTTACTTATTGGAAGCAATGAAGGTGAATTTTATTTTTCTGACTTTCTAATTCTTCTAATAGGAGGTACTAATAGGAGGCGAAGCCTCCTGTAGATGCTAAAGGGCGGGTGGGTGGGGAACAAAAAGAAGTTTCTAAAATTTCCTAACTTCTATTATGTGAGATGAAAATTCTACTTTCTTAAGCAATTTGAGGGAGATTTTGATAAGAGGGTAAAACCCTTACAAAGGTCAAGGGAGTGTAAATAATACTATAAAGTGATTTTTCAAATACTCTTACACTTTAACTTGATATTAAAGAATATAATAATTTATTTTAATTTTAGATAACCATTGAAGGAGAATTGCTACGATGTGTGGAATAGTAGGGTATGTAGGTGAAGTTTCCAATCCAGTTGAAGTTGTTATAGAAGGATTAAAACAGCTTGAGTATAGAGGTTATGATTCTGCAGGTTTTGCTTTCGTAAGAGATGGTAAATTTGAGATTTACAAAGAAGTAGGCCAAATATCAAACCTTGAAGAGAAAATAAGAGGAATAGACTTTTCTGATGTAAAAGGTACATGTATAGGTCACACCAGATGGGCAACACACGGAGGCGTTACAGTTCCTAATACTCACCCCCATATAAGCAACAATGGTAAATTAATTTTAGTGCACAACGGTATAATTGAAAATTATTCGATACTAAAGGAAATTCTAATCAAAAAAGGTTATACTTTTTACAGTCAAACTGATACAGAAGTTATAGTAAATCTTATAGAAGAGCACATAAAGGAAGGAAATAGTTTTGAAGATGCAGTAGTACTATCAATAAATGAATTATCTGGCACTTTTGGATTAGTTATAGCTTACATAGATGAACCTAACAAACTAATTGCTGTAAGAAAAGGTAGTCCTATAGTTATAGGAATAGGAGAAAATGAAAACATAATAGCTTCAGATATAAATGCTTTAGTAAAGTACACGAAAAATGTAATCTACCTAGACGATGGAGAAATCGCAATTGTTACCAAAGATGAAGTAAAAACATTTAACTTCGTAGGTAAAGATATAAAGAAAGATATATTTGTAGTTGATTGGGAAGTAGAGAAACTTACTAAAGGCGATTACCCCCATTATATGCTAAAGGAAATATTTGAACAACCAATAGCAGTAGAAAACTGTATGAGAGGTAGGCTATTAGAAGACGAAGGATCAGTTAAGTTAGGTGGTATATCAAAGTTAGAAAATCATATACACAAGATAAAGAGATTTGTATTCATAGGTTGTGGTACAGCTTATTACGCAGGTATGATAGGTAAATATCTAATGGAAACGATAGGGGGTACACTATCGGAAGTAGATTATGCTTCAGAATTTAGATATAGGAACCCAATGATAGGCCCTAGGGATGTTGTCGTTGCAATAACTCAATCAGGAGAAACAATGGATACACTCGAAGCACTCAGAGAAGCAAAGAGAAAAGGAGCAACAACAATGGGAATAGTAAATGTTGTAGGAAGTACAATAGCAAGAGAAGCCGGAATGGGAATATACATACACGCAGGCCCCGAAATAGGAGTTGCCTCAACAAAAGCATTCACCAATATGCTTATTGCTTTAACTATGCTAAGCATATTCGTCGGAAGAAGAAAAAGGTTAGGAATATTTGAAGGTAGAGAAATAATACAAGATATGAAAAAACTCCCGGAACTTATTGACTTTACCTTGAATTCAACAAACAATCTAATAAAAGAACTATCAAGAGAATTTTCAAAACAAAGGAACTTACTATACTTAGGTAGAAACTTTAACTATCCAGTTGCATTAGAAGGTGCTCTAAAACTTAAAGAAATTTCTTACATACATGCAGAAGGATACCCAGCAGCAGAAATGAAACATGGCCCTATAGCACTAATTGACGAAAATATGCCAGTACTATTCATTGCAACCCAAAATCCAATATATGAAAAAGTATTAAGCAATATACAGGAAGTTAAAGCGAGACATGGTAAGGTAATAGCAATAATCAATGAAAACGATAGAGAAGTTCGTAAAGTAGCAGATTATACTATAACAGTACCATACATCATTGAACCCCTTTCACCAATAATAAATGTGATACCTCTACAACTCTTTGCCTACCACATAGCAGTAACAAAAGGTCTAGATGTAGATAAACCTAGAAATCTAGCCAAAAGCGTAACTGTAGAATAATTATATTTCAAAAACTACACAAGCAACTGCAGATAGATCACTATGAGATATTGAAATATCCATGCTTTTTATATTCATTGAATCAAATATTTGCTTTGTCTTACCATACAAGTTTATATAAGGTCTTCCAGAAGGTTCATTCAAAATTTCAACTTCCTGAAAGTTTATTATACCAGTACCTAAAGCTTTAAAAAATGCTTCCTTCCCAGCAAACCTTCCAGCAAGGTTTAACAAAAAATCTTTATGCTTCATCACATATTCTTTTTCTCTCAAAGTCAAAATTCTATCAATAAACTTCTCACCCTTCCTCTCAAAAAATCTTCTAACTCTATCAATATCAGTAATATCTACTCCTACCCTAACCATATTTTAGAATGGTAAAAGATAAAGAAAATCCATTACAAATTGCTCCAAAGAATACCTAGAAATTGCTTTAACTTACATAAAATATTGAAAATTAAAACATAACCAAAAATAATTATTTTGTATGATCGAACTAAAAGAAAAAATTACTAAAATCGTAAGAGAAAACAGGGCTTTCTCATTAGTAGAAATACTAATAGTACTAGCAATAATAGGTATATTATTGACAATAGCAATTCCTAATTTATTTAAAGCTGAAGAAGCAACAAGAAAAAGAGCAACAGAAATGGAAATTAGAGGAATAATTTCCGCCATCTATAGCTACAGGTTAGCAACATATCAACTACCAAAAAGCATAAAACAACTAGTCGATGAAGGATACTTAAAGTCAAGTGCATTAACTGATGAATGGGGAACAGAATATAACTTTCAAGTCAAAGGAAACAAAATAATGATAACAAGTGCTGGCCCTGACAAGAAATTTAATACAAAAGATGATATTACGATAGAAGAATCTTTTTAGATATTATACTTAAGCTGTAACAAAGTCATTAAAGAAGTTACATAAATATCTTCAGAAGAACATCCTCTTGACAAGTCGTTTATTGGTTTATTTAAACCAACAAGTAAAGGACCATAAGCTTCCATCTTACCTATTCTTTGTGCTATCTTGTATCCAATATTACCAGAATCAAGGTTTGGGAAGATATAAGTATTCGCATGTCCTGCGACTTCAGAACTAGGACACTTTATATTAGCAACTTTAGGTGAAAAAGCAGCATCAAATTGTAATTCCCCGTCAAACTTAAAACCAACATTTCTATCTCTTAGTAGTTTTACAGCTTCTCTAACTTTATCAACAGAAGGGCCAGAACCGCTACCATAAGTAGAATATGATAATAATGCTACCATAGGCTCTTGATTTAAAAAGAATTTAGCAGCATTAGAAGCATTTATTGCTATATCAGCTAATTGCTCAGAAGTAGGATCAACAACTAAAGCACAATCTGAAAAAATTAATTTACCATTATCTCCTATACTTTTATCTTGAGAAAACATAACAAAAACACTTGAAACTGTTTTTATATTTTCCTTGGATCTAACAATCCAAATAGCAGCTCTTATAACATCAGCAGTAGGACTTAAACTACCAGATACCATACAATCAGCAATACCTTTCTTAACCATCATCGCGCCAAAACCATTAACATCAGTAGTGATATATTTATAACAATCATCCTTACTAACGCCTTTATGTTTCCTAAGCTGGTAAAACTCTTCAACAAACTCCTCAATCCATTTAGATTTTTTCAAATCAATTATCTCAACATCTTTTAGATCAACACCTCTCTCTGATGCTATACTTAAAATTTCATTGGAATCACCTAATACAAATACATCAAGTTCAATATTATCTCTCCTAAGCATTGAAATTGCATTTAAAACTCTTGGATCATTCCCTTCAGGGAAAACAATTTTAGCTTTAAGAGGAATAACTTTTGATTTTACTTCTTCAATGAACAGATTCATAAAAACCCCCAGAACCTAGAAAAACTATTTTAAATAGTATTACCCTACTCTTTCAATAACTTTAAACAATAGAGACATTATTAATCTCAAGAAGGTAGAAATATTACCTACAAAACGACTATAAATAAAAATCGAATTTCAAGAGAATTTTATTTACTAATTACGAATAACGAATTCCAATTTAGTGATTGTTTTAAGAAAATTTTTCTTCCCCCTACCCACCCTTCAGTTTCTACAGTAAGCTTTGCCTCCTATTAGAACCTCCTTCAGCAGTCCAAAGCAGGCTCCACCTTCATTGTTTTCAATGAGTAAGTAATTTAATATTAATCTTCTTTTAGGAATAAAAAAGCATTCACCCCTAATAGAAGTTTAGAATTTTTTAAGAAACCTCTCTTTGTTCCCAG
>JBMFQU010000044.1:0-13140 GCA_049968435.1 Brevinematia bacterium
GCAGAAGCTCCCTTTTCAATAACAGAGACAGAAGAAAAAACAAGGATAAACAAAAGCAAAAATACCACGAATAAGGATTTTTTAATTTTAGGCACATAAAAGTACTTACTTTCAAACATCCTGATAACTTCAAATAAACAAATCAAACCAAGCGAAATAAAAAATAAATGGAGAAAAACAGAATAAACATTAACATTCCAGTTAGGTAAAGCAACAATCAAAATAATGGGAGACAAAAGAAACGAAACAAAAAACCTTTCTCTTAGTTCTTTATTAAACATAACTTCCTCTAATTTCCCTATATTCTAGTTAGTAAAAGAAAATAATTTCAAATTGAACTTTTCACTTTATCAATACGATAATAGTAGGTAGGTATTTGCTATGCGTTTTATTTTTTGTTCTTTCCTTTTTTTGTTATTATCAATAAATACTTTCGCACAAATATCTCTCATAAGCTATGGAATAGACGAAAAAGAAGGTATTTTCATAAAGTGGAAGTATTACCGTAGCGGAAACATTAATACACCTACGAATTTTTCAATATATAGAAGTAAAGTTTTAGTAAGCAATATAACTTCATTTTCTAACTCTTTACAGTACATAGATAAAATAGGAACTTTCAGCGAATCTCAATTAATTAAGTCAGATGGTTACTTGTACTTCTATGATACCAATCCTAACATCGGTACTAACTATTACTTCGTTTTTATAAACAACGGAACATCAGATATTATTGAGTTTTATCCCGAACAAAACTTTTCTTCATCGTTTGTCTACTATATGCCTCTACCTATAGTAAATATTGATTACAATTCTGAAGTTGGGAATATAATTTTAACATGGGACAAAGTAGAAGGAATAAAAGGTTATTTTGTATATAAAGTGCCTATCGATTTCAAAGGTAACCTTTCATCGTTTTCTCCATTGGTTGTACTACCAAAAGATGAAAATATATTTATAGATGTTAAACCTGCCGATAAAAGCTTTAAATACATAGTAGTTCCATTCATTGAAGGACTAACTAACTTCTATTACTCTAGCCAAAAAAATAGTATAATAGTTGAAGTAAAAACTAACAAACTTCTTTACAATTACTTAGAACTACCTAAAACAATTACTACCGAATCTACCAATTTACAAGATACCAGTATAAAAATTTTTAGCTCAACAACGAATTACATTACTATTACAAATACCATAACAAATACAATCACAAACAACATAACAAATTTTATAACAATCACTAACATTACTGAAGGAAAAAGCAAAAAGATCAACAATATAGAAATACAAAGAACTGAAAGTACAAATCTACCAGAATCATTAAACAAAAAAACAGAAGAAATTAGTGAAGACTTTGAAATAGAATTTAAAAGAGCAATTAAAGAATTTAATAAGGGCAATTATACCAATGCAAAGAAAATGTTCTACTCCATTTTAGAAAACATCTACGCAGAAGAAAAAAAAGCTTTAGTTATGGTTTATATAGCAAGATGTGAATACGCAATAGGCAATAAAGATAATGCAATAAAGATGCTCTTCAAAGCTAAAAGTTTAGGCAACGAAGAAGCAGAATTTTGGTTAAACAGGTTTTTAATTAACAGATGATCATCTTTTTCCTCTGACACTAACATATTTTTCAGTCAATGGTACTTCTATTCTTGCCAAAACAAAGTTGTTATTAGGTCCACTAATTCTAAATAAAGAAGGATCAATTCCTACACCTTTCAGTAACATAACAATTAACGCTATTCCTAACCCTGCACCTTCAAGTTCATCACCTTGCTCTAGATAAAATTGCGATATATCATCGTACCCCATCGCCTTTTTAAGTTTTTCTCTTATCCTCTTATTTTCAAAATCCGTCATACTTACATTATTCACTACTTCTATCCTAACTCCATCTTCTGAATAATAAAACGCCACACTGATATAGAGATTATTTTCACTTAACTTAGAAATATATTTAGGTAACTTGCTTTCAGAAAGTTCGTTTTTATACTTTATCATACCCTCAAGGAAACTCTTCTCATCGCTAAAATCAATATTATTCTCCTCAAAAACAACCCTCTTTATGTTTGCCTTACTAGCATTTATAACCAGCTCCTTTACACAAGTATAGATTATATCAGCAAGATCACTTCTTCCAAACTTTTCAAAAATCTTCGTTATGGTTATATTTAATCTTCTTTCAATCTCTTCCGAAATACCATAAAATTTTAGATAGAAATATTTTTTTTCATTTATTAACTTTTCTACAACACTTAAAAACTCTTCATCACTCTTAACATTTATATCAACTTTCTCATACATAGCACTGTCCTCCTCGGAATATTTAGTTTTATAACCTATACCTATAAAGTTTTCCATTCTTAATCTCCTACTGAAATATATTACTAACTTAAAAGACAATTTTTAACTCTCAATTACTCCGAATTATATAGATTTTTTAATATGTCTTCAAGAAATTTAGGAAATTCTTTATTCCTTCTCGAAAACATAGTTTTTGAAGTATTTATTAATCTGTCAAAAGGGAATTTTTTGTATGGTTCCTTACCTCCCCAAGCAAAGTTTGGCACATATTTTCTTATAAGCTCTCCTTCGAAAAAGATATTAGCTCCGATCCCAATCATAGTACCTGTATTTATTAAAACGCCTATACCTATCTTCGATAAATCACCAATAAAACATCCTACCTTGATCATACCTGTACTTACAACTTTCCTAGGTTCAACGAAAACTTTTACCTCGTCATAAGTATTCTTAAGATCACTGTTAGTCGCCATAGCACCTATATTTACCCATTGCCCCACATAGGAATGTCCTAAAAAACCTTCATGATTCTTATTTGAATATGAGTCAATTATACTTTCTTCAACCTCTCCTGAAACCTTACAAACATCTCTTATATTAGTTCCTTCTCTAATTCTTGCTTGACTAACCACAGAACCTTTACCTATGTAAGAAGGTCCTGTTATCACAGTAAGCGGTAAAACCTTAGCACCATCATCAATTACTACTGGACCATCTGTTGTATCAACAAAAACCCCCTTACTCACCTTAGATTTGGGCGAAATCAAAAGCAAATCACTACCTCCCTCAAGTTCAACAGTCTGATTACTTCTTGGAAATTCCTTCACAAGTAATTCAAAGTCCTTAAGCATCAAAAACTTATTAAGATTTATTATATCCCAAGGGTAGTTTATAAAACATTTCACCTCTTTCTTCTCTACTACCTCCAAAGAAACCTTAAAAGAATCCTTTACTTTGTCTAGATCATTTTCATAAACTGCACTTAGTAGCATATCAAGGTTTTTTATATCCTTAACCTTAGTATGAATCTGAATAATTCTACCTTTGTAAACTAATATTTGACTTTCTAAGTTTTTAAAATCCTCCTCAGGCAATAAAAAAGAAGCATTAGAAAAAATCACATCATCTTCATTAACTAAATCCTGATCTTTTAGTAGCAAATATTCAGGATAGAAAAAAGAAATTTCTCTTCTCGTAAGTAGTTTTACATTAGCATTGTAAATTTTCGAAACCCTTTCTACCACGGTAAAAAAACCACATTTTATATCTTGCACCGGGCGAACAAGAGAAAATGGCTTTAAGTTATTAACAGCTTCTCTATCTTCAAATATAACTATCATGCTACCTACCCTTCTTGATGTTTAATAGAACTCTTTTAGCAAGCAACACCTGAGGCATAGACTGAGAATCAGACTGAAGAATAACTTTATCAAAATATTCTTCAGCTTTTTGATAATCATTCTTTAAATAACTAATAAACCCTACTTCATACAAGGACCAAAGGTAAATATGTTTATTACTCTCGTCCTTCTCACTAGAACTTTCATACTTTTGAATTACTTTTCTGTAAAGAAACTCTGCCTCATCAATTAATCCATTCGAATAGTAATCAATAGCAAGAATATAAACTTTATCAATTGGCATTTTCTCTATCTCTTCTGGCTTTTCCTTAAGAGCAAGTCCACAACTTGAAAGTAGAAGAAAAGAAATTAAAAAAGTTAAAATTACACTGCTTTTAAAATTTAAAACTCTCATAACTATAACCTTGAATGCTAAATTTTAATCAAGGTATAGAACTTTTATCAATTTTAATAAGTATTTGAAAACTCTACATTACTCACTCCAAACAATTAAAGTAGAACTACTAAAAATATTTTCTAACTCTATTGTAAGCAGCAAAGGTTAGGCCTTACTAAATTAGGAATTTGGAATTAGGAAATAGTTAAAAGGAGGTACTAATATGAGGACGAAGTCCTCATATTGAATCTTAAGGGCGGGTGGGAGGCAAAAAGAAGTTTTCAAACACTTTTTATAGTTTTTGAAAAGATAATACCTATATTTTAATAATTATTACTGACAAAAGAGGTTATTATGTCAAAAGATCTACTTCTTGAAATAGGAACAGAAGAAATACCACATAACTACTTATCCAACACTCATTCTCAGCTAGAAAACATATTCAAAGACTTCCTCAAAAGGTATGAACTAAATTATAAAAATCTAACGGTATTTTCAACACCTAGAAGACTTGCATTATTAGTTGAAGGATTACCAGAAAAACAAGAAGATAAGAAAATACTAAAAAAAGGACCTGCAAAAAACATTGCCTACACACCTGATGGAAAACCTACTCAAGCACTACAAGGTTTTCTAAACTCTATTTCAAACCTTCAAGGTGAAATAAAAACTATAAAAGAAGGAGAAAAAGAATTTATAGCATTTGAAGGAATACAAAAAGGAGAAGAAACAAAACTCTTAATTCAAAAGCAAGTACCAGACCTAATATCAAAACTTAAATTTCCAAAAACAATGCGATGGTCAAATATAAATTACCAATTCGTAAGACCTATAAGATGGCTAGTATTACTATTTGGTAACGAGATAATTGATATTGAAATAGCAAATGTAACATCTTCTAACATATCACAAGGGCACAGGTTAATAGGTAAAAATGTTGAAATAAAAGAACCAAAAAATTACGAAAAACTATTAGAGGAAGAAGGAAAAGTAATACCTTCAACAGAGAAGAGAAAGGAAATAATTCTTGAAAAAGTTAAAAAGCTAAAGGAAGAGATGAATTGTGAGGTAATACTACCAGAGCATCTAATTGAAGAAATAGTAAATCTTGTTGAATTTCCAGATTGTGCAGTAGGTACCTTTAATGAAATTTTTTTAGAAGTACCAAACGAGGTACTCATATCCGAAATGATCGATCATCAAAAGTTTATTCCCCTAAAAAGGGGGGATAAACTTATAAATAAATTTATAATTGTCACAAACACTTACCCTAATGAAAAGATCATAAAAGGAAACGAGAAAGTCATATCAGCAAGGTTAAGCGATGGAAAGTTTTTGTACGAAGAGGATCTAAAGAAATCTCTTAACTTCTTCATTGAAAAAACAAAAGAACTTATATTCTTTGAAGGACTTGGAACAATCTACGACAAAATGCAAAGAATGAAAAAACTATCTCAGAATATTCTAACATTGCTAAACATAAAAGATAACTCAGAAGACATAGTAAGAAGCGCAAGTATATGTAAATTTGATCTAACAACAGGGGTTGTATATGAATTTCCAGAACTACAAGGCATAATTGGATATTATTACTCAAAAGCATTCAAAGAAAACGAAAATGTAGCACAGTTTATAAAAGAGCACTACAAACCAGTATCATTTGAAGATGAATTACCTTCAACTCCAGGCAGCAGTATAGTGTCAATAGCAGATAAATTAGATAACCTCTTTTCTCTGTATTCAGCAGGTAAAAAAGTATCAGGATCCAGTGATCCATATGGTCTAAGAAGACAAGTAGTAGGCGTATCTAGGATTTGTATAAACTACTCCCTTAACCTTGATATATCGGAACTTTTTGAACTATCCAAGGATATCTATCAAAATTTTATAGTATCTTCACCTAAAGAAGTTAAAGAAGAAATAATACAATTCGTAAGTAATAGACTAAAGAGTTTCTTAAAAGAAATAGGATTTAGAACTGATGAAGTTGAAGCCACAATAAAGAAAACTACAAACCCATACGATGCATACATAAGAGTAAAAGCCTTAAATGAATTCAGGAACAAAGGAGAATTCGTAAAAGTAGGAATACTATTTAAAAGAGTTAGAAATATTCTAACCGAAGCAAACTTTACTAACTCAAAAGGTACAAATACTAATATATTAACACAAGAAGAAAAAGTACTTCACACATTAATAGAAAGTAAGAAACCAACCATAACTAGTTGTCTAAAAACTCAAAATTATACCAAATTACTTGAGGAGCTATTAGAATTCCAAAAACCAATACACGAGTTTTTTGAGAAAGTATTCGTAATGGATGAAAACCAAGAGATAAGGCAAAACAGACTTTCTCTTCTCTATGAACTATACAAACTATTTGAAGAATTCATTGACTTCAATTTAATGGAATTAGCATAAAGCATATGTATATAGATTATTTCCACATATCCCAACTTAAAGTACAAGATATATACCCTTACTTATCTCAAATAAAGGAAAGTAAAAGCACACACAGAGAAAAAAAACAAAATTATTTACTAAATTTACTAGGAATTGAATTTTTGATACTAACAGTGGTAGTTATAACCTTCGGAATAATTTCAACACCTTACATAATAATAAGTGGAACAATTGCTGTATTTTTATACTTAACCTATGACTTTATACTAACAAGAAGAATAACTAAAGTTAGTGATGAAATAAAAAGTTTAAGAGAAGATAGAGTAAAGGTCATAAAAAAAGATAAAATTGTAGTAGTACCAGCGGATAAAGTTAATATTGGTGAAACTGTAATAATATCAAAAGGAGAGAGAGTAATTTTTGATTTAAGGGTTATTGAATCAAATAGTCTTATAGTAGATGAGAGTAAAATATTTGGAGAATCAAAATTATCACCTAAGAGTGCTACAACACTTGCTAAAAAAGATTTCAAACTATACGAACTTAGCAATATAGTTTTTGCAAACTCTTTAATTGTAAGAGGGTACGGTAAAGGAATAGTAATAAACAAACCACAAACTCATTCAAGCTATACATTTAACACAAAAACCAACTATAACTTAACACACATTCTAGGAGTTTTAGCTTTATCTATACTAGCAGGAATAATGAACTTCTTAATAACTATAGGTATAGAAAATAGCATACTTCTTGGAATTTTACTAAACTTAATCCTATCCATGAAGCATATATTTAAAATCAGTTTAATAGTATCTTTACAAATCACTGAGAAATTAATCCAAAACGGCATAGTACCTCCATCATTTATAAAATCAGAAAATTGGCAAATAAACAATATAATAATAAAAGTGAATTCTCTTTCATTTAGCAATCAAAAAGTCAAATATTTTATACCAAAGTTTCAGAAAACTTTATCAGAGAAAGAGCTTATTCAAAAAAGTGAATTAACAGAGGATATGATTTTATGGTTTGCAGCAATATTTACTTTGTACTCAAAAACAAAAAACATAAACACCAAAATAAAAATTTTGCCTATAATCGATAACCTAATATCTATAGGTATCTCAAAAGAAACAATAAAAGAACACAAAGTTATTGATTTTGACATATCAAATTCTCTAGAAAACCTTTCCACAATAAAACTAAAAAACAAGAACGAAATAACTGTAGGTATATTAAGTTTGAATTCTTACCTAGAAAAATTTGGGAGCATAATAGGCTTAAATCTCATGAATAGAGACGGAATTTTAATAATAAAGAAAGAAGAAACTTCAATGAAGGAATTTGAACCTATGGTAGTGATACTTTTTGAAGACTTTGATCTAAAACCAGAAGAAATAGATCTTCTTTCAAAAAAAATTTACATCTTCTCAGAACTATCCTATAAAGAGTTAAAAAAATACTTTGAGATTTTAAAAATAAACATCGATAAAATTTCTTCACTTGGTATAGAAGATTTTATTAAAGCAAAAGAAGAAGAAAGAAAATTTTACATTGGTAAGTTTCAAATGTTTTTCAATATAAATCCCGAAACAGAAAGAGAATTAACAAAGTACTTTGAATCTGAAGAATACTTCAACTGCTTTATAGAAATATCAAGCAAACACAGAGGTATTATGAAAATACCTTACTTCGGGTATACCTACAGCAAAAATAACTTAATACTATCAACAACAAACAGTATATTAGCTCCATTTATATTTATAAAAGAACTAAACAAACTCAAAGAAATAGAAAAAACATCAATAAAAAGATATTCCCTAATTCTAATACTTAACAGCATCTTACTAATAATTTTATCCTTACTAAACATTCCAAGTTTTATAAATATTGTTATTACGATATTACCTAATTTAGTAGGGCTAATTTATTTAAAGAGAAAAAACAGATAAAAAGCCATCCTAAACACTAAAAGGGCATATAAAAGTTCGTGAAATAGTAAAGTTTATTCATATTAGTGTCAATAATACTATAAGAAATTTCAGCATTAACATTAGTATTCCCTACATCTATAGTAAGTGAAACGCTTTCTATAGAGTTCATAGAGCCTGTAGATGAATTAGAGGAACCAAGAGGCTTAACAAGATTAGTCGTCAAATTATCTTCTTTGGGAAATATACCGACAAAATTAACGATTCTATCAAACCCATCATATTTCCCTTCATACCAAAGAAAACCATAACTACCTAATCCGAAATCTGCAATAGTATTAGGGAAACCAGACAATACAATTTCTTTTGTACCTTTCCTTATCTTAATATAGGTGCCTATAGAAACATCAGAAATACCTTTCTCATTAAGTAGCTTTCTTAAACTTGTAAGAGGTTTATAAGGTATATCACCAAATAAAGAGTTTTTCCAATTATTTTCCCACTCTTCTTCGTCCCAAAGTTTTACGATACCACTAGGCCAACTATGAGAAGTTTCACTAATTTCTGTAGTACCTATGTCAATATCTACCCAAATATCTTTTTTAGGTGATACTGAAAATTCTCCTCTGTCCACTACAAACATATTTGAATTATTATGATTCAATGCTAAAGTAACAACTTCAACCGCTATACTATTACTAGAATAGTTATTTATACTTAAATCCATTACTCCTAAATAAAACATATAACTAGTTTTTACAATACAGCCTGCTATTGAAAAAGTAACCAAAAAAATTGAAACTAAAAATAAAAATCTCCTCATAACACACCTCCTGTTAATGTTTATAAAGTTTTTAGACTTTCTGCATCTAATTTCGTATTTAAAATAATTCTAACGAATGCTAACATATTAAGTGCGAGGCTAAGTTTCATCATCATTTCTTTATCATCAAATTGCCAAGCCCCTTGCGAAATTGTTTTAACTTGGATAGGACCTATTTGTTTTGTAATCTGAATACTTATACCACTTGTCATTAATTTACCTCACTATAAAAATAACTGTATAATACTAAATCATCACATATTAGATTATAGTTCAATTGTAAATCAACAAAAATTGAATTTCAACAGAATTTAATTTTCTACCTTCTCCTTAATTCGCTAGAAGATTTTGACTATACTATCAATATCTACTTTGGAAGTAAAAATAATATTCAAACTATTTTATAATCCACCTTTAGCAAATAGAAGATTTCGCCTTCATAACTTCCGAGTAAAGTTAAGCAGAAATTACAATCCCTAAGTAGAAAGAATAAAAACCACACTTCCTAAAAATCATCACTTAGTTCTAGAAAAAAATTACAAATTTTTTTCTGAGTTATATGAAAACAAAAATATTTAATTAGATAATAGCTTTGCTAAAATCTCATTAACAAGTTTAGGGTTAGCTTTACCTTGGGTTTTCTTCATAACCTGACCAACAAGAAAACCAATAACATTTGTTTTACCTGATTTATACTTTTCAACTTCTGCTGGGTTTTGCTCTAAAACTTCTCTACATACTTTCTCTATCTGAGAAGTATCGGAAACTTGGACTAAACCTTTTTCGTCAACGATTTTCGATGGGCTCTTACCCGTTCTAACAACTTCTGGGAAAACATCTTTAGCAATCTTTATGCTAATTTTGTCTTCCTCAACCATATTGAGTAATTCTGAGATATACTCAGGTTTTACACTAAACATAGTAATGTCAATATTATGTTCATTTAAATACCTCAAAACCTCACTCATTATCCAATTAGAAATCTTCTTTGGTTCTCCCTTAAAGTTTTTAATAGCACTTTCAAAGTAGTCTGCCAGATTTTTATCTTCAGTAAGTATCTGTGCATCATACTTTGGTAAACCATATTCTTTAACAAACCTATTGTACCTTTGAAAAGGTAGCTCTGGTAAAGAAGATTTAAGAGATTCCACCAATTCTCTAGGTACAAAAACTGGTGGAAGATCCGGATCTGGGAAATATCTATAATCCTCAGCTTCTTCCTTCGTTCTCATTGTAAAAGTTTTACCACTTTCAACATCAAATAATCTCGTTTCTTGTACTATAGTACCTCCTTTTTCAATGATGGAAATCTGTCTCTTTATTTCATATTCAATAGCCCTTCTAAGAAAATTAAATGAATTCATATTTTTTATTTCCACCTTTGTACCAAGCTTATCACTTCCTTTTTGACGAACAGAAACATTAGCATCTACTCTCAATGAACCTTCTTCCATGTTTACATCACTAACGCCAATATATTTCATAGTATTTCTTAAAGTCTGAAGGTAATAATAAGCTTCATCAACACTAAATATATCAGGATAGGAGACTATCTCAACTAAAGGTACTCCTGCTCTATTCAAATCAACATAACTTTCATTACCAGTTTCTGAATGTATTAGTTTACCTGCATCTTCCTCTAAATGAGCCCTAATTATTCTAACCTTTTTTATTCTACCATCAGGCATTTCAAACTCTAAGTAACCTTCATAGTTTAATGGCATATCATACTGAGATATCTGATACCCTTTAGGTAAATCTGGGTAAAAATAACTTTTTCTATCAAACTTTGTATATTCTGCTATATTACAGTTAAGTGCAAGCCCTATCATTATAGCCTTACGTAAAGCCTCTCTATTCAATCTAGGTAAAACACCCGGATACCCCATACAAACAGGACAAGTATTAACATTAGGTTCAGCACCAAATTCAGTAGAACAAGAACAAAACAACTTTGACTTAGTATTTAACTGAACATGAACCTCAAGACCAATAACTGGTTCAAATTCCATAAAATACTCCTTCGGTTTATTTTAAAAAAGTATCATAAAATCTTTCATTTTAACTTTTCTAATCTAAAGTAAACAACCTCAATTATGTTTTAAAATACGAAGTATATGTTTTATAATACGAAGTAGAATGTTGTACTCCAATTAGTTGTACTACTAACTAATCCAAAACTACCTCCATCTACACTCAACCTAACTTCCTTAACACCACTCCCTTCATCACTACTTGCGCTAGTGTTTGTATTACTTATACTTGTATTTGTACTAGAAATATAACAAGCAAAAAATACCAACACTAGACCAACCCCTACAACAATACCTATAAAACTTAACCTGAAGTTTATAATAAACCACACCTACTTATGATAATCATAATACCCCTTTTTAACAGAAATTTCAAAATACTCTATAATAACTTCATACTAAAGTGTATTTAAGGAATTGCTGCTTCCAACAATATTAGAATGCACTTCTAAGTAGAACTCATCTAAGGTCTTTTTACTTTGATTTCCATCTTCCATTGATTTTACAGTGATGGTTTTCTCTTTTAGCTCATCTTCCCCTAAGATAATAACGTACTCTGAATCCAACTTATTAGCTAGCTTCATTTGTTTTGAAATATTGCCAATGTAGGAGAGAAGATGAGTTTTAATTCCTTTCGATCTAAGAAATCTAACAACAAAAAGGGCATACTCCAGTTCATTCTCGGAAATAGTACATACAGAAATATTAATATCTTTTTCAGGTTTAATCTCTTCCTTCAAAACAATCATTAACCTCTCAATACCCATAGCAAAACCAAAAGCAGGAGTATATGGACCACCAAATTCTTCTACTAAATAATTATACCTTCCTCCTCCAGCAATAGCATTCTGAGCACCTATTCCTTCAACTCTAACTTCAAAAACATTTCTAGTGTAGTAATCCAGCCCTCTAACTAAGGTTTCGTCAATCTCAAAAGGTATATTGTTTTTAGAAGAAAGTTCCACAAGTCTATCTAAATGATACTTACATTTATCGCAGAGGTTATTAGTTATCTTAGGAGCAGTTTTAAGTGTATTTACACAAGATTCATTTTTACAATCAAATATTCTCAATACATTCTTATCTCTCCTTTGATGACAATCAGTACAAAACTTTTCCTTATTTTCATCAAAAAAAGATTTTAATTTATCTTTATAATTAGGTACACATTCTCTACACCCAACACTATTAAAGAAAAACTTAACTTTGTTACCTAATCCTAATTCATTAAGCACATCCCACAAAAGCGAAATAGTTTCAAAATCAACAATCGGATCATCACTCCCAAACCATTCAACACCAACCTGATTAAACTGCCTAAGTCTTCCTGCTTGTGGTCTTTCAGCCCTAAACATAGGACCTACATAAAAGAGTTTATAATAAGAAGGATCACTTAAAAAGTTATTTTCAAGAAATGCTCTAACAACAGAAGCAGTACCTTCCGGTCTCATTGTAACACTTCTACCACCTCTATCTTCAAAAGAGAACATTTCCTTTCTAACTATATCACTACTTTCACCTATACCTCTAACAAAAAGTTCAGTCCTCTCGAGGATAGGTAATTTTATCTCTTTAAAACCATATAAAATAGCATGTTTTCTAAAAGTATTCTCTATGAGGTTAAAGTAATAAACATCATCTCCGTAAATATCTAAAAAACCCCTTAACCTAGAGTAGTTTTCTTTCATAGATGTTAATTTTAAACAACATTAAATCTTTAGGTCAAAAAACAAAATTAATTGTTTAAAAATTACTTCTAAATACATCTAATTTTATAGATTATATTTACTAGTACCTTTAGAAAGAAAAATTTTTTATCTTCTGATAGAAGAAAAGAATTATTTAAGAAACCTCTTTTTGATCCCCGCCCACCCTCCCCTTAAGTTTTACGCAGGAGGAC
>JBMFQU010000045.1:0-13009 GCA_049968435.1 Brevinematia bacterium
TTCTAGCTCACTTGCATAATCTAGAGCAACTCCCAACCCTTTGAGAGACTTAATTTTTAATACGACAAAAATTCCTGTTAGAATGGTAACTACTAATATTAGCAAAAAGGTTAAAAAAAGCCTGCCGTTAAAGGAATTCCAGATTCGCTCCATCGCTTCTCCCTCCTAATTGAAAATTTTTGTTTTTTTTTAGTTATTATAGTTGTTAGAAGTTTGAATTTTTCATCTTCTCAATTTCTTCTATCACAAGTTTTTTTACCTCTTCTATAAAACTTTTGTACCCATTAACTCCAAGGTTTTCTTTATAAATTTCTCCCCTCTTTTTCTCCCAATAGCCAGTTAATTCAGCACTTAAAAGCCTTGATCCCAGCTTCTTAAGAATCGCAATAAGAGTTTTTCCCTTTTCAGTCGCTATTAAACTCTTTTTTACAACAGTTATATACTTCCTTGTTTTTAGTGTCTCAATTATCAAATGCCTTGTAGCTGGTGTTCCAAGATTTAAATTTTCCATCTTCTTAAGAAGTGTCCCCTCAGTATAGTACAAAGGAGGCTCTGTCATCTTTTTTTCATAAAAAAGCCTCTCCTTGAAAACAATATCTCCTTTCTTAAGTTCAGGTAGCAATACTACATCATCTTCTTCTTTTAAACCGTTTTCTTCCTCTTCTCCTTTAAACTCATTCTTATAAAGAGATTTCCAACCAAGCTCAATATCTCTTCTTCCCCTTGCATAAAAAATATACCTTCCAAGATCAATCCAAACTTCTATAACCTCATACCTATAATCAGGCATGAAAACTCCAAAAAACCTTCTTAAAATCAGATTGTAAATTTTCTTTTCGTCTTCTTTTGCATTACTAGGTAATATATCAAGAGGAATTATTGCATGGTGATCTGTTAGTTTTGAATCATTAAACACCCTTTTGCCTACCTTGTCAACTTCACTTACTAAATCACTCCGCCCAAGCTTTCTTAAGACATTCTTAACAAGAGGAATAGATGAGGTTGCAAGATATTGTGCATCTGAACGAGGATAAGATATGCACTTGTATACTTCATAAAGATTCTGAGCAATCTGAAGAGTCTTTTCTGCTGTAAAATTGTAAAGCTTGTTTGCCTCTCTCTGTAAAGATGTCAAAGAATGAAGTAATGGAGGAGGTTCCTTTACTTCTCTTATTTTAACATCTGTAACTAAACCAAAATTTTCCCCTTTAAGTTTTTCATAAATTTCCTTTACTTTCTTTTCATCAGATATACCATACCTACCAAATTTCTCTTTGCTTTCCTTTTCATTATCTTTCTTTTCTTTGAATTTTTCCTTGTCTCTAATAGAATCTGCAAGAAGTTTTGCTTCAAAAGTTTTTTCGTCTTTACTGAAGATTGCTTTTATTATCCAATAAGGTTCTGGCTTAAAATTTTCAATTTCAAGAGTTCTTTCTACAATTAAAGCAAGAGTTGGAGTTTGAACTCTTCCTATAGACCAAACAAGTGATCGTTTGTTTTCTTCTTGATTATTATGCCTTCCGTTTGATTTTGCTTTGAGAGTTGCTGCCCGTGTAAGATTTATTCCTACAATAAAATCAGCATGCTGCCTTGAAAGTGATGCATAAAACAAACTATTATATACACTAGCTTTTTTTAAACCATTTTGAAGTTCCCTTTTTACTACTTGAGGTGTTAAAGCTTCACTTGTCCAAAGTCTGTAAGTACTCTCCCAGTTTTTCCAGCCAGCTTGAGTCAGTATGAGTCTCGCAATTAGCTCTCCTTCCTCTCCTGCATCTGTTGCTATAATAACTTCACTCGCTTTGGAAAGTAAACTCTTTATAACCTGAAACTGTTTTTTAATGTTTTTGCTTTCAATTAAAACATATTTAAATTCTTCAGGGAAGATAGGTAAATCTGAAAGAATCCACTTTTCAGGAAGTATTTTTTCATCAATTTCAAAAAGATGTCCATATGCCCAAGTTATAGCATATTTTTTGCTTCCTTCTGCACATAAATAGTACCCTTCCTGAGGTTTTACTTGCTGAAAAGCTTTCGCAATATCTCTTGCTACCGAAGGTTTTTCACAAAGGATAACTATCATAGGAACTTATTTTATTTTTAATTTAATTAGACTACGGTCTATTTAAATAAAAATAATTAGGAGGAAGGACTGCCTATGCAAATTGGATCTATTTTTGCTGGATGAAAAAATCGCCTTTTATATCTTTTTTTATGCCTTTTGTTACTAAAAGTTTCTTGCAAAGAATAACTATCGTAGGCATGCATTTCTAAAATCTAAATATAAAAATTAGATACCATAAATTCCACCAATATAAATCAAATTTTTGACGAAATGGTGCCCAGAAAGTATACTTTTTTTTGGAATAGAAAGAGAAACTCAGAACTAAAAAAAACTCAAAGAAGGAGGTGTGGATGAAAAAAGTATGGAAACTGAATTTTTTGGAAAACGTATGGAAGTTGAATTTTTTGAAGAAATTAAAATTTTTGGAAAAAGTATGGAAGCTAAATCTTGGTTTTATCCTTCCTTTAACTATCTTCTTTTTTCTTCTGTTTTCTTTCAATAGTAAAGTTTCAAGTTTTCAAGAAACAATTGATAATGATAATCCCAATAACTGGCTCTCTGATTATATAGAACAAGAAATTACCAATTACAATGATGTTTTTCAATTTTATCAAACATGTCTTTTAAAAACTGGTAAAACAAATGAGTGTGTTTCTCAATGTTTCCAAAAAGCAGGTGAATTTTATCATATAAACCCATTGCTTCTCTGGGGTATTGCCTATGTTGAAAGTGGATTCAACCCCTTTGCTTATAACATAAACAAAAATAGATCAGTAGATAGAGGTATCATGCAAATAAACTCTTCATGGCTTCCTGTCCTTAAAAAATACGGCCTGAAAGATATAAACTATTTATACCATCCTTGTTATAACATTTACGTGGGAGCTTGGATTCTTAGACAATGTATAAATAAATACGGATATTCCTGGAAAGCTGTAAGTTGTTATAACACAGGACACCCAACCAAAGGAATGAAATACGCAAAAAAAGTCTATAACGCAATAAAGCACTATATCTATGTATCTGAATCTCCTTCAGCTTTTCCTAAGATGTGACCTCCTCCCACCTTTGAAAAGGTGGGCTTTCCCGGCGGCTCTTCGTAAATTGCCAAAAGAATTTACTCTTTCAAAAGAAAGAAAATTACGAAAAGTCTATGAAAAAACCTTTTGTTGACACACCTTTTCAGATATGAGAAGAAAGTCACTTAGCAAGAAGTTTCATCGCTGCAACTGCAATTATAGCTAAAGTTAATAAATACTCCTGCATAGATCCAACGGGAAAAAGTCTTACTCCAAAAGTCTTTTTCGTCGGATTTATAAGTGGAACCTTACCTGTAATAGCATCCTCTAAAATATGAAAAAAACCCCCAACAAAAAACCAAAAAAGAAATTTACTAAGTACTTTAATACCCTCTATATAATTTGCTTGTCCCTTTAAAACAGAAGTAAAAAAAGGAACAAACTCATTAGGATTAAATTTTAAAACTTTTAAACCACCACCTATAATAAAACATACAAAAATAAGAAAAAGATACATAATTCCCCAATGTGAAAATTTTCTATGGTTCTTTTTCCAAGAAGCACTCTTAAAATCAGTTCCTTCAATTGCATCTGGGAAAGTACTTCCTACCGCAGAAATAAGCGAAGCAAAAAGGTTAGAACTTAAAAGATATACTACAGAAAATGTTACTGCCTTGTGATTAACCCACTTCACATTGTACCTCCTTGTTTTTTTATTTCATTAGATTTTTCCTTTCTTCACAACAGATCTTTCCCCTCTTAACAAGAAGCCACCAAGAAAAAAACATATTTCGTTCAATGTTGAAAAAACTCCTCTTAGATTTGCTTCCCACTGAAAAATAAAGGCTTAGCCTAAGTGAAAACTAAAAATTTATAAACATCTATATAAATAAGGAGGGAATTATGAAAAATGAAACTCTTTTGAATGATGTAAAAGAAGATCTAGAAAATATAAAACGTTTATTTGAGAAATTACTCAGAGAATGTAAAGATCCATATTACCTAAGTTACTACTCAGACTTTCAATCGAAAGTTACATCAGTACTGAAAAAGTTCTTTAACAAAACTGAACTTCTTATTGATCATTATGATGACTTAAATCCTCTTAAAAACAACTTAAAAGAACCATTCAATCTTATCCTTCCTAAGCTTGAAAAACTCTCAGGAAAAAATGTGTATAAAATAAATTCAGATTATAGCTTTGCTTTCTTTGTTGGAACTCTGTTTTATGCCCTTTCCGATGATACTCTCCCTTTAAATGAAAACGAAGTAGCAACTCTTGTTTCTCTTCATGGTGCAAAAGCTGAAAGATACTTCTATGACTTCAACCCTTCCTTCATAAAAAATTTGCCTTATTTCATAAAAAGTTTTGACTTCTCAAAACTTGATCAAGAAAAAATATTTCGATCTATAAATAAAACAGCTCTTTCTCCTATTTTTAGAAGAGTAAATTACTATACTCTCTATATCTTCTTACTGTTTTTCAGAAAAAATGAAGAACTTCTAAATTTTATCAAAGCTTATTTTTCATTAAAAACCTTAAAAGACTATGATAAAAATAGTTTACTTGTAAAAACATTAAATCAACTTAGATTTCTTACTATTGAAACAGATCTAAAATCTCTTTTAACAGATACCTTAAATACCTGTGATTTTGACTCGGAACGTGTTAAAAATCCTATATTTGATCTTTTTTCTCAAAGAATCAACTTTATTAAATCAAATAACTTTTTCATTAAAGTTGACTATAATTTTACAGATCTATTAAAAGATAGCATCAAAAATCTTATTACAACAAGATGTGCTCCTATTCAATTTGACGATTTTCAAGAAGAATCATTTTCTTATGACTTAATTTTTGAAGAGCTAAAAAAACTTTATTTTATATACATGACTTGTGTGAAACTACAAAAAACAGAATATTTTCCTTATACAAAACTTTCTTCTTTTTGGAGTTTTCCTGTTTCGGTTTCTAATTTTTTGTTTCCAGCAGGAATAGTTGAATTCTCAATTTTTGACTTTATGGATTTTGAAAAAAAAGAGTCTAATTATCAAACTAAATCTGACTCTTCTTCATGGATAGAAAAGAAGCTTAAAGACTATTTCTACGAAAAATTTAAAACCGCAATTAACTCTACAAAAGAAATTATCAAGCTTTATGAAAAACAATCCAGTCTTGATTGTATTGCTGAAACTCTCTTAGTTTCCCTGAACTCGTCTTTAGAACATAAAAAGATCTGCATATACAGCTACGATCTCGGTTATCAGGTGGAAAAATTTATTTCAAAAGCTAATGCACCTAGATCTAACTTGATAACTTATTTAAGAAATATTTATCACATCTTACGTAAAAAGGGTTTTATTTGGTTTTTGCTTGGATTATATGAAATAAGATCAAAAATTTTAGATCAAAAACCTGAATTACTTGAAATCTTTGATGAATACTTTGGAAAAAAACTTCCTTACCTATACTTTTTCATTTCTGGAAAAAAGAAAGACGATAACGACGAACAGAAAGTGAGTCCTATTTTGTGCTTTATTGCTTTTTATTCGGTTTTTTCTCAATATAGTGAGAGTATAATTTATGAAGAGAACAAATTACTTTTGAAATCTCGTTATAAGACTCTCTTAGCTTTTGTTGCAGAAAAAATTCTTGGTTTTAATGGACCTTTTACAGAATTGTTTAAAAAACTTTATACGAAACTTGATAAACTCGAAAAAAGACCAGTCGAAGAATTACAATATCTCTCTGATCCTTTTGATATAACTGAAGTCTCTAATAATTCAAATTCTTATGCTCTAGTAATTACTCTTGATGAAGCTTATGAATATGGGAAAAAACTTATGGATCTTTTCTTCAAAAAAAATGATGAATCAAAAAAGGAAAAAAACTTTTTATCTCTGAGCCTAAAAAAACAACCTGGTTCAAATCAACTTAGTTTTTGGTCTTGAAAAAAGTTTGTTAAACATGACTTCTTCTCTGTTTGCAAAGAAAATAATTAAGAATTATCTTTCTTCTAAAAAACTAAAAAATGTTCTACAAAAAGTGGAAACCTCAGATTTACAACTATTTACCTTTTGGTCGTATTTTTGAGGAAAAATTTGTTTTTACCTCAAATTTACAGACACTTACCTTTTGTCTGTATTTTTGAGGAAAAAATGAATTTTACCTCATTTTTACCGCCAGCGAGATTTTTGAGGAAAAAACGAATTTTTCCTCAAATTTACAACCGTTTTAAAACTCCTTTCCTAAGAGTCCAAATCTCTTAGGAAAGGGCAAAACCAAAAAAAGGAGGTGGAGTTATGGTAAAAGGAGCTCCTGAAACTGCTCACAAGTATAAAGGTTATCTTATCCGGGGGGAGATTAATGGACAGGGAGATCCATACTACAACCCTCCAAACTATTGGGAAGTTACAGTTGAAGAAAAAGAAGATGGTTATTACTTCTACAACGACGACGGGAAGCTCATCTTTAAAGCAAAAACACTCTCAGGTGAACATAGGGAAGTTGAAATAGATAGTTTCGAAAACAGGTTATTCTATGGATATTACTGGGACTTCCTCCCAGAAGAGGAAGTCCGTTATATATGGAATGAAGTTCTTGCAGAGGATGAAAGTTTTGAAGATTGGCTAAAAGAAAAATACGCGGGTTGGGGATTTTAACCTCAATCTGCTTAGCTCACATGTCCTAGGGGGATCGTCCCCCCTTCTTTTTTGCTAGATCTCTCAACTTGGTTATAAAACGTGGTTCCCTTCTCGGCCTGAAAACCAGATTTTTCAACCATAAAAGATTTTCTAACTACAGAAGAAGTAACTATAACACAGTTGCCTAAATCTTTCTCACAAAACTCTACAATCCGACCTAAATAACCTCCTGATTTCTTTAAAGTCCCTGCATTCCCTGTTAAAATAAAAAGATGCCTTGCTCTCGAAACCGCTACATTCAATAAGTTCGGAGTTTTATTAAAAAATTTTATCTTATTAAGTTGACTACTTTCATGAACAACTGTTGAAAAAATTATTACATTCTTTTCTTTACCCTGAAACTTGTGCACCGTTCCTATCTCTATTGCTTTATACTGCTTTAACCTGTTCCTTAAATTTATCTCTTGATTTAAAAATGGAGTTACTATTCCAATATCTCCCTGTGAATAACCTGCTTTTAAAAGACTATTCACAATTCTAACAATAACTTCTGCTTCCTCATCATTTGTGTTCTCTACCTTCCCTGGCATTCCTTTAACATCATACAAAACTAAACTCTTAATATCATCTTCCTGCGAAGATATCAAATTTTCAATTTCTAAAAATTTTTTTAATTTCTCTTTATCTTCGTTTCTTAGCTCCTCTGTTTTTATAATCATATTCTTATAACCTGCTAACTCTTGAAATAGCCTAACTATAGGTTTCTGGCATCGTCTATGCTCGTTTAAAAAGATTGCTTGCCCAATATCGTCAAATCTTCCAGTTTGGCATCTTGCTGTTCTATGATAAACCGACGTTTCAGTAGGTGAATACTTTTTAAAATACTCCTGCAATTCCTCTTCAGGAATTGTATTCTTGACATTTTTGAAAAATAACTTTTTGTAATAGTTGTCTATATCTTTTTCACTTAAGGGATTGACTGGAGGAAGTTGTAAAGGATCTCCAACTGATACAACTCTCTCAGATAAAGAAATTAAATGAAATGGAAGATACATATTCGCCATCCCTGCTTCATCTATAAATGTCAAAAATATCGGATTAAACTCGTCTTTTATTAATGCTCCATCAAAACCAAAAAATAACTTAGCACTAGAATGTAGGGTCGAAATTATTATAGGAAAAACCAAAGATAAATCCTTATAAAAGTTTCTCAAATTAAATTTGACCTCAGTATAATATCCCCACCTCTTCCCAAAAATATAATCCCTAAAAAGCCCTAAATGTCCTATAACCCTTTGCTTATTCCTTAAAACCTCATTTTTTAAAACAACTACCGAATACTTAAGAATAATTTTATTCACCTCAAATAACTTCTCTCTATGAAAATCAAAAATATCTTTCATCAAGTTTTCAGCTTCTACACATGCTCTCTCTAAAACTTCTTTTTCCTCTTTATCAAAAAGGTTTACCTTTTGTTTGTTATTTTCTTTAATTTTTTTGTTCTCATCCTCTAAACTAGCTTTAGTTCCCTGTAAATTCTTCAAAGTTTCTTCTAGTTCTTTTTTGTTTTCTAGTAAAGTTCTGTATTTTAAGGCTAAGTTTTCTTTCAGAATAAATTCAATTGTATCGGGATCAATTTTAAATACGTTTTCTAAAGACTTTAACTTCCTTGAAAGAATCAATAAATCCTCACTTTCAAAGTTCGGATCTATAGATTGAATAATATCTTTATATTTGAAATAAATAGTTGCTAGCTCATCTCTACCTAAAATACCATTCAATAACTTCTTGATAAAACTTTTTTGAGTTATTTTTGTCTCTACGTTTTCTAATTCTCTTATCAGATTAAAAATCTCTCCTGATCTTATGAAATCTAAACTTCTCTCTACAATCTGCTTCTTATCTTCTGAGTTGAGAACATCTATTAATTCCAAAATCTTCCTCTCTGAAAGACCTCTTTGATTTAGGCAACTTACAATATTAAATATCTCACCTTCAATAACTTCTAACTTTCTACCACACTCTTTCAGTTTTTCGTCTAATCTCTCTATTTCCGCATTGTTTTCAGTCAGCTTTTTGAAAGAGTTTAATATGCTTGTAAGGACTTGTATTTTACTTTTTGCAATTTCATATTCCTCTTGAGAAAATTCTATATTAGCTATTTTTTCCAAAAAGTTATTTATTTTCTGGATACTTACCTCTGGATTGTTTAAATCTAAAAAAAGATCAGAATAAAAAAGCTCACTTTTAATGAAAGTCTCTTCAAAGTCTCTTACAGCATTTTCTACTGCCTTTCTAGCAGTAGAAGTAACAAATATCAAATTGTTAAAGTCATTCCCATTTATTATAGCTAAAGCTCTTTTTACTAAAGCCCAAGCTACAATGTTGAGAAGTAAAGTAGTCTTTCCACTTCCTGGTGGACCTTGTACTGCTATTAAATTTTCCCCTTCTTCAAGTTTTTGTAAAACCAAAGCCTGTCCCTTTGCCAAGGGAAATTCAGTAACATGCCCATACCATATCCTGTCTGAAGGTGTATTATAACTTTCAAAAGTTTTTTCCTCTTTACCAAATATGTACTCATAGGCAGGTGTCTGTTTCCTCATTCCTTTTTCAAAAAAAGTAGATAAGTTATTCAACCTGGTTTCTATAGCTCTCTTTATGTGCCTTGTTGTGTCTTGTATCAAATTGTGATCAAAAAGCATAAAACCATCATAATCTATGCCTAGGAGTGCTTTAATTGTATTTATTCTATCTTCTATGCTTTTGGTATAATCTGAGTTCACTCCAATTACCTTTTCTAAAATGTAAAGAGGAGGTTCATTGTCCTCAATAAGAGAGTTTATCCATTCTAAAGCTTCGGTATAATCTAATTTCTGCCTTTCCTTAAGTAGCCTTGCTAGATTAGAAGTAGCAAGTACTATAGGAGAAAATGGAGAAGATAAATCCACACTTAAACGCCTTAGATAACTCTCAACAAAACACTTAACGTCTTCTTTTTTTAGATCCTTTAAAGACAAAACCTGAGGTATAAAAGCTAGAGGATAAACTTTCCCTGCTTCTTTGTTTGAATTATTCCCTAAAGCTTTGAATTTAAAGGGAAAAAAGACTATATAGTACTCTAAAAACTCTTCCTCTTCAGCTAACCTTTCTCTTATCTTCTCTTCTAGTAAATCTAATAAGTACTTACTTACATTTATAGATAGGTTATCATCAATGATTTTTATACTGAACTTTTGTTTTTCCCTTATCTCTTTGACATTAACTGATAAAGAAAGTTTTTCTTCTTCTTTTATGTAAGCAAGCCAACTTTCCAGTACAGTCTTTAGTAAACTTAACTCGTTCACTTCACACCTTTTATTTTACTTTTTGTTTTATTTTTTGCTTTACTTTTTGTTTTGCTTTTAGTTTCACTTTCGGTTCTTTTAAATTTATCTCCTCTTGTTCCAAGGAATAAAATTACCTGGTTATGCTTTAGAAATCTATAATTCAGAGGTTCAGGAAGAGTTGGAAAACAGAAGAAATAAGAGCATGCCTTGACAAATTTTTCTTTAGTCGTTTTCAGTTTCATAAAGTATTTCCTTTACTATCTTTTCAGTCTTTTCCTTTGCTTCCTTAAGTCCATATAATTTAGCAGAAAAACCATAAATCACTGCTACAAAATCTTGAATCAAATCTTCTTTTTCTTCTTCAGCACAATCTACTACTTCAATAACTTTTCCTTGTTCTTCACACAAAAGCTTAAGATAATTAAATCCAAACCTTGTTAGTCTATCTTTGTTTTCTACAAGCAATATCTGGTAATCTCTTTTCTTAAGTAAAGCTATAAGCTTTGGCCGTGCATCATTAATACCTGAACCAACTTCTTTAACTATATGCTTTATTTGATAACCTTTAGCTAATGCATATTCTTTTAACCGTTCTGCTTGTTTCTCAAGGTTATCCCTGTTTTCATGACTTGAAATTCTTGCATAAATAGCTACCGTTCCTAATTCACAACCTTTTTTCTCTTCTTCATCTTCAATTACCACTATAGTCCCTGTTGGTAGTTGCCTTGCATTAGGTAGTTTACCATCTTTAAACATCTGCCATGCTCGTCTATAACTAATCCCCATCCTTCTTGCCCATTCACTTAACTTCATAAATTTTAATATAATATAAATGTCTATATTTGTCAAGATACAACTATAAAATTTGTTATTAGTATTTTAACTATCAAATAGGTCTATCTTTTACGGAAAAAAAAATTACATAAAGAAGGAGGAGTATATGAGCAAATTCGAACTTATTGCAAAAACTGGAAATTTCAAATACGAAGAATGTTTTGGAAATGTTTTAGAAATAGTTGGAGATTACTTCTTTACTGGCGGATCGCATATAGATCATAATCTTAATTTAGACAATATAAAATGCCCTGCTGTATTTTGCTACTCAACTATAGAGGGAATACTAGATTTCTTTGAAAAAAACTGCTTAATAGGATGTCCATTCCACAAAGAATATCATCTAACGAAAAAAGTTGAAGACGAAGTATTCTTCGACTGGAATGATACCGAAGATATTCTCGATAAAGCAGGTTGTAAAATCTATGTCAATGGAAAAGTAGCAGGAGTAATCTGCCACAAACTAAAACTCCTCCATCTTACTGACTGGACTCATCTAGAATACGGAGCAAAATATCTTTCTGAGTTTCTAAAAGAAGAAATTATTCCCTACTGGAAACTTAAGAAAATAAAAATAAATCCCAAAAAATCTTTCAAACTCGGACTAGATATAGAATTCGAAGAGCTAAATTCTTTTGAAAAATATGATCCAATTCCTACTAAAGTTTCTGGTGGGTTAAATGACAAAATAGGAAAAGACGGATCAGGAGACCAAGTAGAACTTAGGCCAGATCCTTCTAAATGTCCTCAAGCTCTAGTCAAAAAAGTCAAAGATCTTCTAAAAAAAGTAAATGCTCCTCTCTCTTGGAAAGGTGACAAATTCCCACTTGGAGCACATATTCACTTCGGACTCCCAGAAAAATATTGCTTTCCTCATAATTATCAAGTTATTTCAAAACTCCTTGACGAAGTAATTGGAAAATTCTTTATAGATCTTAGTGGAGAAGCAAGGGGATCTTATAAAGCCCTCACAGCTTATAAATCTAAACCATGGGGTTTTGAATATAGGTCCCTACCTGCCTACGTTTTCGCAACACCAGAGCTAGCTCTCATTGTCCTAAAACTTGTCAAAAAAAGCATTAAATACCTTCTAGAAAATCAATGCATAGAAATAAATGACGGAAAAGAACTATGGAACAAACTTCTATCCCATAAAGAAATAAAAAAGCTCGAATTTTACATCGAAAACCAAGATAAAGTACATTTTCTCATCAATCAAAACTGGAAGCTACCTAAACCAAAAGTAAAAGTTTTCTTCTCTGATGACTGGGATCCGAAAATCAAAGATTACGTAAAAGAATTAATCGTAAAAAAAGAAAAAATCTTTCAAAAATACAATGTCTTTAGGCTCCATCTCTTTGGATTCAAACAAGAGAGGGGAATAGTCTCAAATATCCCACTGACAAATTGCAACATTATAGATAACTTTCCTCCTTTCAATGATAACGAATCTATGGAATTTATGTCAATAGGCTTTCCGTATAAATTCAGGACTGAACACTCTCAAGATGTCTTAGAAACATGGAAAGTATGGATAGAAGACATAATAAAGTTTGTCATATCTACAAAAGGAGGTAAAGAATGTGTGTAATCTGTGTTAAACCAAAAGGAGCTATAATTGATACAAAAGATATTGAACAAATGTTTGACCAAAATCCTCACGGGGGAGGATTTGCAGTCATACAGAAAGGAAAAGTTTACTATGAAAAAGGATTTATGAACGTAATAGATCTCATAAAATCAATCACAAAATTTAATACTCCTGAAAATGAATTAGTCTTGCACTGTAGACTAGCTACAGTAGGAGAAATTACCCCCGAATTAACTCATCCTTTTCAACTAACAAAAAACAGAAAAAAACTTCTAAGCCTTAAAGGCTATGCTAATGCCGTTCTCTTTCATAACGGAAGTATATTTTCCTATAAAGATTCAGATCTGTCAGATACAGCAGAACTAGCGTTATTATTAGCTGATCTAAAATTAAAACCCGAAAAAATCGTAAAAGTCTTGAAACTACTTGATGCTCAAAAATTCGTACTGCTAACTCCTAATCAAATACATACTAAAAATTTACAAAATCTTGACTTAATGTAGTCTAATGATTATATTTATGTTATTAT
>JBMFQU010000046.1:0-12783 GCA_049968435.1 Brevinematia bacterium
ATATTTTTATTCCTAAAAGAAGATTAATATTAATTTACTTACTCGTTGAAAACAATGAAGGTGGAGCCTGCTTTGGATTGCTAAAGGGTAGTACATAATAGGAGGGCGTAGCCCTCCTGTATAGAACTATAGGGAGGGGGTGGGGAACAAAAAGGGTTTCTAAAATTCGTACCAATAGGAGGGCGTAAGCTATCCTGTTGAATCTTAAGGGTGGGCACTAAAAAGATGTTTTTTGTAAAGTACTGAAGGTAAATTTTCGAATTCTTTCTAAAAAGAGTTGTAAATTTAGGATCATTTGATTATTATATTTATTGTGAGGATAGAGAAATGAAATGCTCTATATGTGGGGTTAATGAATCTATAATACATATTACATTTTATATGTCTAATCAGAAAAGAGATTTACATTTGTGCTCTGAGTGTATATCGAAGATAGGTTTTGAAGCTTCTAATGTTGATGATTTTGTTGAAAGAATTATTGATATTTTTAATTCATCCCAAGATGAGAATTTTGAAGAATTTGTTTTGTTTGATAGAGTTATTGATATGGTTTCAAAAGGTAAGGAAAATTCTAAGAAAGAGAATAAGGTCCAGCAGGTTAAAGAAAAAGATGTCGATAGGTGTCCTTACTGTAATACTACTTACGAAGAAATAATTTCTACCTCTCAGTTAGGTTGTGTAATGTGTTTAGATTTTTTCAATGAAAAAATAAAATCAAAGCCACCTAAATTTGAAGGTAGAATACCAAAAGCATATAGGAATGTTTATATTTATGAAAAACTAAAATCTTACCTTGATAACAAAATAAAGGTTGAAGTTATAAAAGAAAATTTTGAAAAAGCCTCAAAAATAAAGAAGATAATTAATAAACTTGTGAAATAGAATTTTTAGATTTTGTACTAATTTCAGGTTCAAGTTTTTCAGAATAAATTTTTAATTATTCTTAACTTTTTAGTTCATTAATTTGAATTGTCTAATGGATTTTATTAAAAATCTATGACAAGGGTTTTGTTATGAATAAAGTTTTTATAAATGGAGATTTTTTTTCCAAAGAAGATGCGAAGATAAGTGTTTTTGATAAAGGTTTTCTTTATGGTGATGGTGTTTTTGAAGGTATAAGAGCTTACGATGGTAAAATTTTTAAATTAGATGAGCATGTTGATAGACTTTTTGAAGGTGCTAAGGCTATAATGTTGCAGCCTCCTTATTCAAAAGAAGAGATTAAGAATATTATAATAGAAACTTGTAAGCTTAACGATATAAAGGACGCTTATATAAGACCTGTGTTATCTAGAGGAGTGGGTGATTTAGGATTAAACCCTTTTATTGCTAAAAAGGCTTCTTTTGTTGTTATTGTAGATAAACTTGTTATGTATCCTGATGAAATATACCAAAATGGTATGGATGTTATAGTAGCTTCAACTATTAGAAATTCTCTTAATTCTCTTCCTCCAACTGTAAAAAATTTAAATTACCTTAATAACATTTTAGCTAAAATAGAAGCTGTAAATGCAGGGGTACCTGAAGCTGTTATGTTGAATGAAAGCGGCTATGTTGCTGAGTGTACTGGAGATAATATTTTTATCGTTAAAAATGGTGTTTTGATTACTCCTCCTAAGGAAGCAGGAGTTTTGCTAGGTATAACTAGAGCCGAGGTTATAAAGATTGCTAAAAAACATGGGATACCTTTTGAGGAAAGATTATTTTCTAAAATTGATCTTTATTTAGCTGATGAAGTTTTTTTAACTGGTACAGGAGCTGAGGTTGTTCCTGTTACAAAGGTTGATAAAAGAATTATAGGTGATGGTAAACCTGGTAAAATAACTAAATTTATTCTTGAAGAGTATAGGAAGATAACGAGGCAAGAAGGTACTCCTATAAAGTAGTTTTATGCCTCTAAAATTTACTATTTCTGGTTTGAGAGGTGTATGGAAAGATGGTATTGACCTCGAGGTTATCTTAGATTATTCTAAAAGATTTATTTATTACCTTAATACTAAAAGTAATTCCGGTAAAGTTATTGTTTTGGGAAGGGATACTAGAAAAACAAGTCCTATTATACATGATTTTGTTTCGGCTGTTGTTAGAGCATACGGATTTAGTGTTATTGATTTAGGCATAATAACGACACCTATGGTTTTATTTGCTGTTAGAGAACTAAAAGCCCAAGGAGGAATTATAGTAACTGCTAGCCATAATCCACCTCAGTGGAATGCTCTTAAGTTTGTTGATGGTGGTGGAATATTTGTACAACAAAATGTTATTGATTTCATGTCTTCTCCTAAGAAGGTTGAACTTACTGATTGGAATGAAGTTGGTATAGAAAAAAACCTTAACCAAGAGGAAGTCTTGGATTTGTTTTTTGATAAGGTGCAGAGATTTATAGATGTAAGTATTATAAAAAATAGAAAATTTAAAGTTGCCTTTGATCCAGTAAATGGTGCAGGTACATATATTGGCAAGTTGTTTTTAGAAAAACTTAATTGTGAGGTTTTTACTATCCATTCGGAAGTTGATAAGTTCCCTGAAAGGGAAACTGAACCTACTCAGAGTGCTTTGGAAAGGCTTTCTGAAGTTGTTTTAGAAAAAAGATGTGATGTAGGTTTTGCTCTTGATCCTGATGGTGATAGACTTGCTATTGTTTTTGAAAATGGTTTTGTACCAAGTGAGGAATATACCTTACCTCTTTCTGAGATTTCTGCAATTGAATATTTGGGTAGGTATGTTAATTCTAAGAAAATTGTTATAAATTTATCTACTTCTTCTCTTTCAGAGTTTGTAGCACAAAAGTATGGATTTGAAGTTATTAGGACTAAAGTTGGTGAAGCTAATGTAGTTAAAGAACTTATAGAAAGTGGTGGTTTTATAGGAGGAGAAGGAAACGGTGGTGTGATATTCCCGCTTATAAACTCTGCTAGGGATTCATTTGTTGGCATGTTGTTAATATTGTTGCTCATGGCCCAAACCAATAAAAAAGTCTCAGAATTAGCATCATCTTTACCTAACCTAAAGATGGTTAAGACTAAATTTATGAAATTCGAAGATAGTTCAGTTAAAAACATTGTTAATGCTATTTCTAACAAGTTTAGATTAATTTCAGAGAATGATATAGATGGTTATTGGTTTAAGTTTAGTCACGGATGGATCCATATTAGAAATTCAAATACAGAACCTATTACAAGAGTGATTTTTGAAGGTAATGATGAATTTGTAAATTATGTTTCAGATGTTTTGAAATCTATTAATCTTATTTAATCTTTTTAACTTAGTTAAATCGACAAGAACTTATTCCGGCTATTCTAGAATATAATTAATGAAGTTATAACCTTAATTTTGGGTTTGAAGGGAGATTAAGAGTATATAACTCTCTTAACGTACTAAAGGGGGGGTGGACTACTAAGAGAGTTCTCTTAAAATTCATAAAACTATTAGGAAAAATTTTAACTTCTAATTGAAGTAATGAAGAATTAGTCTTCACTAAATTAGGAATTTGGAATTCGGAATTAGGAATTCGGAAATAATTGAAAGGAGGTATAAAAAGGAGGGCAAAGTCCTCCTACTGAACCATAGGGCGGGTGGGTAGGGAACAAAAAGAGGTTTCTTTTCTTTCTTCATTTGTAAAAATTTTTTTATATCATTCATAATTTTATTTAAAGGTGTAGTGTTTATGAACTATATTCCAGAAGAATACGGCGTTATAGTTGTTGGTGGTGGGCATGCAGGGATTGAAGCTTCTCTTGCTAGTGCTAGGATGGGTATTCCTACTCTTCTTCTTACTCTAAATATAGATACTATTGGACAGATGTCTTGTAATCCTTCAATAGGAGGTACTGCTAAGGGCCATCTTGTTAGAGAAATAGATGCTCTTGGTGGTGAAATGGGTAAGGCGGCTGATCAAAATGGTATTCAGTTTAGGATATTAAATGATTCAAGAGGACCTGCTGTTAAAGCTTCAAGAGCCCAGATTGATAAGTATCAATATAGAGACTACATGAGGAGAGTTGTTTTTTCTCAACCTAACCTTGTTGTAAAGCAAGGTAGTGTTAAAAAGTTAATCCTTGAAGGCAGAAAGGTAATAGGTTTAGAAACTATTTTTGGTGAAATTATTTACGCTAAAGCTGTTGTTATAACTCCTGGTACTTTTATGAGAGGTATGCTTTTCGTTGGTAAATCTACGGTAGCCGGTGGTAGAATGGGTGAAAATCCTGTAAGTGAATTGTCAGAACAATTTATTTCGCTAGGTTTTAATGTGGGAAGATTTAAAACAGGTACTCCTCCAAGATTGGATGGTAGAACTATAGATTTTTCAGTAATGGAGGTTCAAAAAAGTGATCCTAACTTCAAGCCTTTTTCAATATTTACAGATAGAAATAAGTTTCCTATACAACCTCAAAGAGAAGTTTATATAACATATACTAATCAAACCACTCATAATATAATAAGATCAAGTTTACATACTTCTCCTCTATTTAGTGGGATGATAAAAGGAACTGGAGTTAGGTATTGCCCTTCAATTGAAGACAAAATTGTCAAATTCCCAGATAGAGATAGGCATCATGTTTTTATAGAACCTGAAAGTTTGATGTTTGATGAATGGTATCCTAATGGTATTTCCACAAGTTTATCTTTTGATACTCAGTTGAAGTTCGTTAGAAGTATAAGGGGACTTGAAAATGTTAGAATAGTTAGGTATGGCTATGCTGTTGAACATGATTATGTAGATCCTACTCAACTTTATCCAACTCTTGAGAGTAAGATTATTGAAAGTTTGTTTTTAGCAGGACAGATAAATGGTACAACAGGTTATGAAGAAGCAGCTTCTCAAGGTATAGTTGCTGGCATTAATGCTGCTTTAAAAGTTATGGGTAAATCTCCAATAGTTTTAAGTAGAACTGAAAGCTATATAGGTGTTTTGATTGATGATCTTACTACTAAAGGAACAAATGAACCTTACAGAATGTTTACCTCTAGATCGGAATATAGGCTTTTGTTGAGAGAAGATAATGCCGTCTTTAGATTATCAAGGATTGGTTATGAAGTAGGTCTTTTACCTAAATCTATGTGGTATAACGTTGAATATAAAATTAATAGAGTTAGAGAAATTATTGAAACCCTCTCTAGAACTTACATATTACCTACTGAAGAAGTTAATCAAAAGCTTGTTTCCTTTGGAGTATCACCTATTTCTAAACCAACTTCACTTGAAGAACTTCTTAGGAGGAATGAGTTTAAATGGGAGTACCTTTACGAATTTTCTGACAGAATACCTTATGATTTGCCAAATGATATTATTGAACATATACAAATAGAAGTTAAGTATAGAGGATATATAGATAGAGAAATGAAGGCTGTGAAAAAGTTAAGCAAGCTTGAAAATGTTAAAATACCCGAAGATTTTGACTATAGCAATGTTAGGTCATTATCTAGGGAAATTGTTGAAAAACTCACTAAATTTAAACCATACAACTTATTGCAAGCTTCAAAGATTTCAGGAGTTACACCTGCTGCTTTACTTGCTATAATGAACTACCTTGAAAAATATTACTACAGAGATAAATCAAAATGTTTAGAGAGTTAGTCATTCTTCTAATCTTCATATTTTCCTTGCTCTTAATAGGTATATTTACCAATATAACTTCTTTTGACTATAAAATTTACAAAATTTCCCAAAACTTACAAAGTAATAAAAAACAAAGTGAAAAATTTAGTAATGATAATTTTAGTAAAAGTTTTAACAATATCGATAATATAGACAAAGCTATCGAGGTTGAAGTAGTTATGGGAGAAAAGAGAAAGAAAGTATACCTTGATAAGGAAACTACAGAGTTAGAGGTTTTTGCTATAATGGGTGGAAAAGTTGAAAATATCTTGACAATCAGTAACCTTTTAAAAATAATTAAACCAGGGCAGAAGATATATTTGAGGTGATATATATGTTTGGAGATAAGGATTTTGAGGAAATAGAAATAGAGCAAATAGATCTTGATGTAGATAAGAGTTTTGATGTTACAATTGATGTATCTTCAATTGATAATATTAATTTTGATTTACCGTTAGAAGAAACTTCTACTAGTCAAAAAGAAGTTAAACAATCTATTGAGGATGTTGAACTTCAAGAGATTAAAGATGTAGGTGAAGAGCTTGAAGAATCTGTTTCTTTATCAAACGAAGAACTTGAAAGTATATTAGAAAGTGCAGAAGTTAAGGAGGTGGAGGAAGTATCTTCTACTTCGGAAGATATTGGTTTAACTCTTGAAAGTACTCCTAAGGTAGAGGAGGAATTAGGATTTGAAGGAGCGGTTTTAGGCGAATCTGATTTTAGTGGAAAAGAGGGGGTAGTCAGTGGTGAAGAATTAGTTAAGCCTGAAGAGGAGAAAGTAGAGACTAATGAAGAAAACGTGGTTACTCTGTCAACCGATGAGTACAATAAAATTGTTGAAGAGAGCGAAAAGGTTTTGATAGTAGATAAACCTATAGAAGAAGTTTTAGAAGTTAGTAAAGAGGAAGAAATTGAAATTGGTGAAGTTATTTCTCCTTCTGACTTAGGTATTGAAGGAGAAAAAGTGATTAAAGAAGAAGATCAAGAATTAATGGAAATGGAATTTGGTGAAGTTTCTGAGGATATGGTCATGTCAAAATTGGAGGCGGGGGAGTTAACAGAAGAGATTGGTGAAGTAGAGGTTAAACCTAAAACAAAAGAAGAGTTCGTTGATTTATCTACTTCTTTTGAAGAGTTGGAAGTTGGTGAGGGTAAGATAGGAAGTGAAGAAGTTACATCATCAGAGTTTCAGATTTCAGAAAATGTTGATTTTAGTCTTGAACCTGAGGAAGAAAAATTTGAGTTAGTTGATGATATAAGTGTTGATGTTGAGAGTGTTAGAGAGGAACCTTCTTCTATAATGCCAGATGAAGTGGGGTTAGATGAAATAAAAGTTGAAGAGACTGTGGTTTCTGAGCCTAGCCAGGAAATACTAGGTATAGGGTTTGGTGAGAAAGAAGTAGGAGAAGAGGTTATTGAAGCAGGAGAGATAGGTGCAGAAAGAATTGAAGAAGGTATTAAGGAATCTACACAACCTGTTTCAAGTTTTGAAGAGTTTTATGAACCTGTTTCTTTTGAAGTAAGTGAAGCAGAAGAAGAAAGAGAAGATAAGATAGAGAAAGCATTAGAAGGTTTGGGAGAGAGTGAAAAAGAAGATATAAAGAAAGTTCTACTATACCTTGATTCTCTTTTGGAGAGTTTGCCGGAAGAAAAGATAAAAGAATTTGCTTCTTCTGAATATTATGATCTTTATGTTAAGCTTTTTAATAAACTTAACTTAAAGTAGGAGTTTTGAGATGGGGCTACTTGAAAAAGCTAAGACTTACAGAGAAAAGTTGATTATAGAGAGTCTTCAGGGTAGTAGTAATCTTTTTGAAAGAAAACCCGTTACTGTTGAAGATCTAAAAATTTTGAAAGATTATTATGAGAAACATTTTTCTACTTCTTCGTTTTCTCTTACAACTAGTAAAGTTAGTTTGTTAAATCTACTTGTAAAAGTTGCAGAGGATGTTAAGTATTTATCTTCGGTAGAGGGTGTTGTTTCTTCTTTATATACTGTTTTAAGTAGGTTAGGAGTTGATATTGAAGGTATAGGTTATTATACGGATAAATTGGATGTTATATATGGAGAAATTGAAGAAGAGGATATACCTACTTTTTTTGGCAATAAGTATTATATATGCTCTAATGATGCTACATTCGTTAAAGTTTCTGGTGAAATGGGTAGTTTTTTGATTGCTAAGTGTAGAGGTGAATTTAAACTTGATGAAGATGAGGATATGATACTTAAGAGGTGTCTTGACATAATTTCTACTTCTCTAAGGTTATTACAATTTAAGAGCTACGACATATTCAAGTTCTGGGGATATAGGAATTCTTTCTTACTTACTGCTATATATAGTATCATTTCAGATGATTCTATTGATGAAAATGATAGAGTTATAATGCTTTCGTATCATTTAAAGGAGTTTTTTGGTTTAAATTTTGTTATAATCCTAGACGAAAAGAATAATTATCTTATACCTAGGTTATCTTTCGATTTCCCATTGGATGCTATAAAATCAGTTAAGTATGAGTCTGGTTTGATTGGTAAAAATATAAACAACATGGAAGTAATTGATGTTGATCTCTCAAGGTTATTTAGCTATGGCGGCCATAATGTTGCTTTTGTAAAATTTAGAGAAAAGGTTCTTTGCTTTGGTGCTAATTATGATTTATCTGATGTTATAGCTTTTGTTGCTAGTTTGTAAAATTGAATTATTTTCAGTTATTCTATAGTTATGAATTTGATAGTCTTGCAACCTTTTGAGAGGTACATTTTCAAACTTGATTTTTTGGGTCTCAATTTAGGTGCTACATGGTATGGTTTGATGTATGCTATTAGTTTTTTCCTAGGGTATTTTATACTGATTTACTGGTCTAAGAAAGGAAAGATAAAGTTAAAATACGATGATGTTCTTGATATAGTTTTATTTGTTTTCTTTGGGGTCATTTTAGGAGGTAGAATTGGGTATGTTATTTTTTATAACTTACCTTATTATTTAGAAAATCCAGCCAAGATATTTGCCGTTTGGGAAGGTGGTATGTCCTTTCATGGAGGGCTCATAGGTGTTTTAGTTGCAATTGCTATATATTCAAGTATTAAAAGATATTATCTTTTTGATGTCCTCGATTTACTCTCAATTCTTGTTCCTATTGGTTTAGGGCTTGGTAGAATAGGTAATTTTATAAATCAAGAGCTCTATGGTAGAGTTGCTCAGAACTTACCTTGGGCTATGGTATTCCCTACAGATCCTCTTAGACTACCTAGGCATCCTTCGCAGTTATATGAATTTTTACTAGAAGGTGTAGTACTTTTTTCAATTATGTGGTACACTAAGGATAAAAAATTACCTGTTGGAATTAGATCTTCTGTTTTTGCTATATTTTATTCTATTTTTAGAATAATTGTTGAATTTTTTAGAGAACCAGATCCTCAGATAGGATATATTCTTGGGTTTTTAACAATGGGGCAGATACTTAGTTTTATTTTACTTATTTTTGGTTTAGGATTATATTTTTACTTTAATTCTAAAAACATACAATCGAAAATAATGGTTTATAAGAAAAGTTAAACTGAAATTGTTATTAAATTTTGATCTTTTATTTGCTATAGTTTTTTAATAAATTTTTAGGTTATTTTGAGTTATTGTTTTGAGGCAAAACTTGTTGTTGGCTAAAGTATGATTTTGTAAAATCAAACGCTTTTCTAAAACTTTCATAAGATAGTATTTCGTACCTTGAACTGTTTTTGAACGGTAAGTAGCTATACATTGTGTAAGTTATGTAATTGTTTTTACATAGGTATATATCTGAATCAGGTATATTATTATGTTCTCTTACTCCTCCGTCAAGCTTGAATATAATTTCTTCTTCTTCAGTTGATTTCTTATTTTCATCTAAGTAAGAGGTTTCGAAGTAATATCTCTCGTAAGGTCTTGCTATTCTTACGCCTTTTATCTTGTCAAAGGTTGATTTTGGTATGTTTACATTTGGGAAAACATCGTTTGGGATTAAGTCAATAGGATAGAAGTCTAATAATTTTGACACAAATAGAGCGCATTGCCTAAAAATTAATTCATCAACCTCATTCCAATTTACATTTACCGATGTTGATATAGATTTTACACCTAATAAAGCTGACTCTCTTGCTGCTGAGAATGTACCTGAATAGTATATATCTAAACCTAAGTTGGGTCCTATGTTTATACCTGATATTGTTAGATCTATTTTTTCTTTTATTAAAGACAGAAATGCTACTTTTACACAATCTGCTGGCATTGCATCAACTGTAAATATGTTATCGGAAATTTTCTTTACTTCAAAGTTCTTGAATACGGTTATTGAATGAGAACTCCCACTTCTATTTTTAGTAGGTACTACCACATAAACTTTATGCTTTTTTGAAAGTTCTTCGTATAAAAGTTTTAAAGTTAAACTTTCAATTCCGTCATCATTAACAAGTAGTATGTTCATTATTTTCTCCTTATCCTTTCGCGGAATTCTTTTGTTGAAATGTTGAATTTTTCAATGAAATCTAAAAGTTTATTTAATTTTTCAACTTCTCCGTGCAATTCTTCTATTATCAATGTGAAAGTATTAGATTTAATAAGTTCGTATATTTCGTTTTCAATTTCTCTTCTTCCTTCTATTTTTATATTGTGTTTTGTTACAAAATCAATTATGTTTGATAACTTCTCTATTTCTTCTTCTTTTCTTATGATGTTGGTGATTTGTTTTAGTTTTCTGCTTATATATTCGTAAAGTGCTTTTTCTAATTCCAATAAAGGTATTTCTAAATTATTTTCTCTAACTATTTTCATAATTTTCGATATTTGAAGTAAGTTTATCTCTTCTTCTTTTATTAATTTTTCAGCCTGTGCATCGATAAATTCTTTTAGAAGGAACGAAATTAAAGTTATTTCACTTTTGGGCAGTTTTACTCCTAGCAAAGAATAACTTTCTATTATCTTTATGTATTCTTCAATATCAAATTCAGATTGAGCTTTGAGTGATCTAAATTTATTTTCAAATATCTTATAAAGTATCATTTCTCTTACCTCATATTTGATATCTATTAGTGAGTATCCACCGGAGAACCAATCATCAAAGAATTTTTTAACTTTATGAAATGGTAGTTCTTTAATTAACTTTTGTATGTATGTTTCTATACCTTCGTAAATGTATTCTTTTGTGTATATATGTACTTCTCCCGTTGTGAAGGATACAAATATATAGTATATGAAATCCAATTTTTCAAGTGTTATATTGTTCATTATCTTAGCCATTCCAGAGAATACTTTAAATCCATCTATATCAAATATTTTTGGGTTTTCAACATTTATTGTATAGAAATAATAGTTTTCGCTTGAAGAGATGTTTCTATCCTTAACTAAGAAGTTATATAGTATAAACTGTGCAAGTATTTTTTCAGGAGTAAATTTGTATTTTTCAATCCAATTTTCAAATATCCACCTACCATCATTAAATTGTCTTATATTGCTTTTGGCTCTTGATAATATTTCTAAAAATCTCTCTTTTACTTCTGGTCTTATATATTCGTTTAACAAGTAAAATATTAATGAAGCATATCTCATTACTTGTACTGTTTCAATGCCGGAAATATCTGCAAAAAACCATCCACAACTTGTGTACATTAGCATTTCGTTGTATAGTGCTTCTAAAAATTTGAGTACTAAAGTCTTTTCTTCGCTTGATAATTCTTTTGCTTGATAATTTTTTAAAAACTCTTCTATTTTGTTTTTCCACTCGTTTGGAGGTGTTGACTGTCTTATGAATACTATATCAATGTAATCGTTCCTTGCTTTCCACATGTTTTTTAAAAGGTTTTTTAGCTTTTCTTCTGCTAAAGAAAATAACTCGTCTCTTAGGTAATCAAAAGCATTTCTTAGAGGTTCTCTCCATGCTTGATTCCATCCAATTTGTGAGCCTGTTGTACAACCACAATCTCTATACCATCTGTCAACACCATGAACACAACTCCAAGAAGTTCCTAAATTGTTATTACCTTTTTTCAGAATTACTTCGCTCTGAGGAGGTATTATCTCTAGTACATTAGCAAAGTTAGTGAATATAAATGAGTTTGTAAAGTTGTTTTTGTATATTAGTGCTGATAAACACATATCACCAAAAGGTTCGTGGTGACCATATATTTCACCGTCTGTTGCTATTGAAAGAAAGAAATTTGGTTTTGAAGGATTGTAATAAGAAAGAATTGCATCTCTAAAACCTTCCGAACTCCTGAGTAGGTGATTAAAACTTACCGCGTGAGATAGTGGGCCATTGTAAAAGAATACAGCTATTTCTCCATTAGGTTCTCTTAATACGTAAGGCTCAGAAAAATCGATATTACCTTTTGAAACGTCTATCCATTCTTTGCTACTGTGGTGCTTTACTTTCTCTACTTGATGCGGTGAAAGAATTATGAATTTTATACCATATTGTATTAAAAATTGTACAACTACATCATTTACAGCAGTTTCAGGTAACCATATACCTTCAGCTTCTCTTTCAAATCTTTTTTGAAAATCTTTAAGCCCCCACTCAATTTGAGTTAGTTTGTCTCTGTCTGAAGCAAGTGGTAATATGATATGGTTATATCCTTGTGCTATTGCGTTGCCGTGTCCGTTGTTTCTTTCTCTACTCCTAAAGTCAGCCTCTAGAATTTTTTCATAGGTCTTTTTGTGGTACTTTTCTAGATAATTCAAAAGTGTTGGTCCAAAGTTAAAGCTTATATATTCGTAATTGTTTATTATGGTTTCAATTTTACCAAAATTGTCGAGTACTCTTGAAAATGCATTTGATGTATAACATTCTTCGGTGATTCTTTCGTTCCAATCGTGCCAAGGATAAGCGGAATCTTGTAAATCTATTTCTCCCGTGTAGGGATCTTCTCTCGGAGGTTGATAAAAGTGTCCGTGAATTACTAGATAAAAATTTTTCTTCATGATCTTTACCTCATTTAAGAATATTTAATAATATAAACTTTATTGTCGTAATATCAAATTTTTTAATAATATTATTCGTTTTAAGTTTTAAACTTATTCTAAATAATTAGGGTATGAATACTAAAATTAGGAATTAGGAATTCGGGAATAGTTTGCTCGTAAGAGGACGTATTCTTCCTGTAGAACTATAGGGCGGGTGGGCGGGAAGCAAAAAGAGGTTTCTCAAACTTCTTAAAA
>JBMFQU010000047.1:0-12758 GCA_049968435.1 Brevinematia bacterium
CAACCCACCCCTCTATATTAGCGAAGGCTTCGCCTTCTCTGCTTCCAGTAAGAAAGATTAGAAAGCACAGTAAAATAAAACTTAACTTTGTTAGTTCAGTTAGAAAGTAAAATTTCTATTTCTCTTAATAGAATTTAGGAAATCTTTTAAGAAACTTCTTTTAGGTATCCAAACGCATAAACATACTTTAATTTCAGAATGAAGCCTTGACTTATCTCGAAATCCACTATCAGAGATAGAATTAAATTTTTATATTCCATTAGAAAACACGTTTGTTCTTCCTAACGGAATTAAGTATTGTTTTTAGAGTATAATTTGAAATTAAAAATATACCAGTACTAAAGTTTTATAAGGAGTATATATGAAAAAAGCAATCTTCATTTTAGTATTAACTTTTGTTTTAAATAAATTAATTTTCAGCTCTGAAGTATACATCTACAAAGACAGTATTATAGTAGAAGAGGAAGTAAAAACTAACATCATATTAGTACCGATTGAAGCAAAGGATTTACAAATCAACGAAGCAAAGATAATAAGTAATTACACAACAAACATTATTGATGAAAATCTTCTTAAAGAATACAGAAATATCACAAACGAAATTGAAACAATAAATTCAAAAATATATGAAACATTAAATGAAATAAGCAAACTTTCAAACAATCTAACTTTAATAGAAAAATCAGTTAACAATATAGTCAAAGACAATCAAACACTTTTAAACTTAATTGATAAGTACAATTCGACAACAGAAAAAATATTCAACATAACACAAAGTAAACTTAATCCTTTAATCAAAGACAAAGAAGAAAAAGAAAAACAAAAATCCTACATAGAAAACAAAATCAAAGAAACAGAAATCAAACTGAACGTATTATTTTTATCCAAAAAAGAAGGGACCTTAACCTATAGACTTCCTGGCTTTTGGGAAAGCAAATATTACCTTGATATTGATAAACAAGTTCTAAAACAAAAAGTAATAATTCACTTACCCGAGAAAGTATTTATAAACGCAAACAAGATAACAATAACTACATTTGATTACTCACCAAAAATACAGAGCATAGAGTTACCTAAATTAATAGGTTATATCTCTGAAGGAATTTTTCTTAAATCATACAAAAAAACTACTAAATCCCAAGAATATGAGGAAAGTCCTTTAGAATATGGATTAAAGGAGAATGAAGAAAATGTACCACAAGAAGAGAGTAGCCCAGTAGGTATATTTTGGGAAATAAATAAGGAATTAAAACTGAAAAATGAAACAGAAATAGATATTTTAGATATAAAGGTCATGGTCAACAAAAAGTACTATGTAATACCTTCTAAAATTCCGAATGGAATTATGGTTTTATCAATATCAAATGTATCTGATTTGTCAATATTACCAGGAGAGATAGAACTAAATATTGGTAAACAATTAATTGGTAACCTCAGTATTAACAAAGTAATCCCTAAAAATGGAGAATACCAAACTGAAGGAATAGCAATAAACGAAATAATTGTAAAAAGAGATATAGAGGAAAGGATTGAAAATCCAAAATTTTTAGGAACAAACAAAAGGATAATGAGAACATACAAAAATATTATTCAAAACAATCTAAACAATATTGAAATAACAATACTAGAGAGAGTACCTATACCTTACGATGGCAGAATAAAAATAGGTATAGAAAAAATATTACCTGCACCTAATACAAAAAGTGAAGAAATACTAAAAAACGGAACACTACAAATAAGTACCTACCTTGAAAAAGGTAAAGTATTAGAAAATATAGTATCTTATTGGGTTGAATATCCAGCAAATCTTATTTATTACGAATCAGAAAGATAAATAAAATGTTTTAAAATAATTCCGAACTTTACTTTAGTGAGGAAAAGTAATATTATTTTCAATATGAAGAGGTTTTTTCTTGTTTTACTTCTAATAATAACTATCCCAAACTTAATAATTGCACAAACTAAAGAAAAGAAAGTAGGAGTAAGTGAATTTTTTGGTACTGGTATAAATTCAGATGAGATAATAAACAAATTAGTAGATGCAGAAAGCAAAAAGGGAGAAAAATACCAACAAGAAGTCAGTAATCAAATTATAAGAAAAGCTATACTAAACTTCATTAACAGAAACCTATCAGAACTAAGGGACATAGCAAAATCAATGTATGACTATAGATCACCTTTCGGTAATAGAATTGGGATTTCTGATGACGAAAGCTTATTAAAAGTTATACCAAACAGAGGCGCTGACATAGGAGAAATGAAAATAAAAGTAGAACAGATGGCAAAAGCTGATGTTTTTATATCAGACCCAATACCATTAGATGCACAACTTAGGGCGTTTAAAATAACCATATCTTCTGGAGATAAAAGTTTTGATGTAGACTTTAAAGGTGGGACCCTAGAAGATCTAGCCAAAGCAATAAACAGCAATGCAAAAGATATAGTATCAGCATCAGTAGTAAAAGTAGACAACGAAACAGAAGTTTTGAGAATACAAGGAAAGAAAACAGGTAAAAACTCAAAAATATTCATAACCGGAGATATTAATGAACTCCTAAGGATTGGACTACTAACAAAAGAGAAAATTCAAAAGAGTGGAAAAGAGCTTGATATACTTTCTCTATTCTCTCCAACTCCAAACTTAGTATTAAAAGAAAAAGAAAGTTATTCCCAAAACACAAATTACTTTGTAACAAAGAAAACCATTTTAGAAATTTCAAACAGTATAAACTACCTTACTATCCCTAAACTACCGGAAATTAACATCAATCTTATGGAAAGTGTCAAAGTAAGCAATGTTGAAGTAAAAGGTGGTAAACCTATAACGACATTTGATATTTTCAAAACTTATACAACAAATGATCTTAATTTCATAACAATATATTTTAAAGATGGAAGCAACTTAAAGCTAAACATAAACGATAGGTACATGAATTTAAATTTATCGCAATACGAGGGAAAGGAAATCGAAAAAATAGTTTTACAAAACAACAATGACCTAACAAGAATAACATTTTACAAGATTCTATTATACGATAGAGATGAAGTAAAACAGCTTTCAGAATACGAACCAAAAAACTATATAAGCAAAGCCCAGAATTCAGTGATGTATGTTAATGGAATTAGGATAGAGAGAGAAGATAATGAAATAAAGGATGTTATAAATGGTACCATAAAAGTAGTCGGAGAGAATCCAAACAAAGAAATAAACACTAGAATTGAATATGATTACCAAGCAATAACCAATAGTATATCAAATTTAATAGAAAAATACAACGATGTGATGATATACCTAAGCAAGGTAACTAAACCAGTAGTAGACAGAAGACAACTTTTTGAGAAACCAGATGAAGAAAAAGAGGAAGGATCTTTTGCAACAGATCTCGACATAACAAGACTTAAAGACAAACTTAGAACAATAGCAATGCAACCTTATATAACCAGATCAACAAACATAAAACTCTTATACCAGATTGGGATATATACAAAAAACATCTCAACTAAACTAGATTTTGAATCTGACCTATGGGAATATGTAAGGAAAGGTGTATTAACAATTAACAATGAAAAACTAATACAAATGATCATCGAAAACATAGATACCGTTAAAGATATATTTGGCTATGATACAAACAATGATAATCTGATTGATACAGGTTTTTCATACAATATAGCAACCTTGTGCGATGAATACACAAGGGTAAATGGCATAATATCACTCAAAAATAAACAAATAGACAACATTATAAAATCCAATAAAGAAATGTACGCTAAGTTCCAAGAAAGATTAGAGGAATACCGTACATCACTCGAACAAAAGTTCGGAAGAATGCAACAAATCCTAAGAGAAAGCAAATCAAAGCAAGAGTGGTTTAACAACCAAGTAAAATCTCTAAAAAATAACGATTAATCTTTCTTTTCTTTATCTCTTAATCTTCTTATCTCATACTCATGTTTTTTGTTTCTGTAATCAATATAGGAAAGTAAAAGAAGAATAGCCAAAACCAAAACAAGAACAATAAACAAAATAACTAGTATTCTTACCATAAGAGATATGATGATCTCTAAAACTTAAAAATTTCAACAAATTTTTTTATTTCTAATCTTATTATCATTAATCTACTATCGTCAAAGATGTTTAAAATTCTACATTACCTACTATAAACAATTAAGGGTAGGACTACTAACAGAGATTTCTTAAAGAATTCTAATTTAATTAGGAAGTACGCTTTAATTTTTTACTTTCAAATGAGGAACTATAAAGACGAAGCTTTCGCTAATCTAGAAGTGTGGGTTGGGTGGGTAACAAAAAGAGGTATCTTAAAAATTATAACTCAATTAAGAGTAAAGGTTTTGTTTTTTCTTACTTTTAAAAGAAGTACCTAATTAGGAAGTTAGAACTTTCATAAAGAACTAAGGGGTGGTACTAATAGGAGGGCGTAGCCCTCCTGTAGATGCTTAAGGGCGGGTGAGTAGGAAGCAAAAAGAGGTTTATAAAATTTCTTAACTTCTATTAGGATTAAACATTTTATCCTTCCTTCTGAAGGAGGTATCAAAAGGAGGGTGGAAGCCTCCTACTGAACTAGGGGATGGGTTGGGTGGGGAACTAAAAATGATTTCTTAAAATTTCTAAATCTATTAGAGAGTAAGATTTTTTCCTTCTAACGTAAGCATTAAAGTAAAGGTAATTTTTATTTTTCTAACCTTCTAATCTCTCTAAATGGAGGTACCAACAGGAGGACGAAGTCCTCCTGTTGAATCTTAAGGGTGGGCGGGCGGAGAACAAAAAGAAGTATCTTAAAAAATTCCTAATTATATCAGAAAATATAGTTAGAGTTTTTACTTTTGTTGCTTTTGTTATTTTGAATAAATTAGAAAATATAAAGGTTTATAATGTTTGCTATTTTCCGAAAATACTAAAGAGGTTTATTTTATGAAGAAAGGATTGGCAATTACATTGATCTCTATAGTTATACTTATATTGATAATAGGTGTAATAATTGTATATCTTAGGATTTCGGAAGAAAATGCTTATAAAACAATCAAAAACAGATTTGATTATGGTCTCTACCAGGATGTAGTAAGAGATGGTACTAAGTTTTTGGCTGATTATAGTCATAGTAAACATTATTATGAAGTTGAGTATTTTGTTACATATAGTTCTTATATAACTGGTAATTCAGATATAGCTAAGAGGAGACTTTTAAGTCTTATAAGGAAATTTTTTGTAGAAGGTAAAAATGATGATATTCTGACGAAATCAATTGAATTATTGGGGGACATTTTACGGCAAAAGAATGAAGCAATGGATCCAGAAATTGAAGAGTACTTAAAGCAAGCTTTAGTTAAAGTTAAAGATGATGATATAAGAAGAAATATTTTAACTCAGCTTGGATATATATATTTTTATAGAAAAGATTATGAAAATGCTCTTATTTACTTCGAAAAAGCAAATACAGAATTAGCAGAATTAGGAAAAGCAAGGGTTTTTATTGATAAGGGAGATTATGAATCTGCTTTTTACATTTACGATAACTTTTTAAAGTATAGATCTGGGAGTAAGTATTACAAATCTGTCTATGATGCCTATTCAAAACAGCTTTATACTTATGCTTTTAGGTTATTGAGAGATAAAGATTATTCTCAAGCTGCTAAGTACTTTGTTAAAACTGTTAATACATTCCCTAATACCATTTACGAGGATGCTGCGTTGTATTGGCTAGGTGAAGTATATGCTATATATAAGAAGTATGATAAGGCACTAGAATTTTTTGATAAAGCTATGAGTAATGAACCCAAAAACAAAGATGAGGATGCTCTATTTAAAAAAGGAGTTGTCCTTTATCAAGCAGGTAAAATGATAGATTCACTCGCAAACTTTAAAAAATTCTTGCTCGACTATCCTAATTCAAGATTGTCTCAGGAAGCTAAAAAGTGGGTTGAAATACTAACAAAAGAAATACAATACTCTTACCAAGAAGATGAGGTTGAATAACATAGAACTTAAACTCTCGGAAGAAACATTAAGAAAGTTATCTCAATTTGGCTCGTTATCAAACTTGGATATATTTATATCAAAAGTAGGAATTGAATCTCTTAAAAAAAACAATATCTTAATTCACAGTAGTTATGATCCAATAAAAGAGAGTAGAACTTTAATATCTAACTTGAACATTGATAAAGAAAATACTTACCTTGTAATAATTTTTGGTGTAGGGCTTGGGTATCATCTAAAAATATTAAAAGAAGAATACCCAAATTCTATTTTTATACCTATAGAACTCGATGATGATATTGCTTTATTGTATGCTAAAAGGGAAAATTCTTTTTTGATAACGAATTACAATTTAAACGATATTTATTCAATAATTAATTTTTTAGATTTTACTTCTCTAAAAGATATTAAGTTTCTTTACCTACCGAGCGTATATAGACTTAATAAAGAAAGGTACGACAAGATAGGTGAGGAAGTTTCAAAGATAGTTAAATCAAAATTTACAGATCTTCTTACGAAAGTAAACTTTGATAAGCTTTGGATAAAAAATATCTTTCTTAATATTCCTCATATTATTAAGTACGGAACTATTACAAATAAAGTGTTTTCGGAAAGTTTTAAAGAATTTATGGGCAGGCCTTTCATAGTGTTTGGAGCTGGGTATTCTGGTTATTTTCTCTTGGAAGAAATAAAAAAGTTTCAAGATAAAGTGGTTATATTATCTGTTGATACTGCACTAAAGACTTTAGTAAATAGTGGTATAAGGCCGGATGTAGTATTTTCCCTTGATTCACAATTTGCTAATATAAAAGATTTTTTTGGTATTGATACATCAGAATTAAAATTGCTTTCGGATGTTGTAGTTTCGCCTGAGTTAATAAGGAATTTCAAGGGTAAAGTTTTTATTTCAAAGAGTTCTCACATTGAAATATTAAATGGTAATGTTTTTGAAATAACCAATAATGTTATTTCATATATTGAAGACAATATAAGTTACAGTTTATTGGGTTTAGAAAGCGGTGGTTCAGTGAGTACTAATTTATTTCACTTTGCATTACTTATGGGTGGAAACCCTATCTTCCTTGTAGGTGTTGATTTAGGTTTTCCTTACTTTGTTTCTCATATAAAGGGTAGTCCAAATCACGAGTATTTTACTCTGAATTCTAATCTTTTTTCTTTACCTGAAACAAAGTTTGCTGGTTCAGTACTAAAAGAATACATAAAACTTGAAGGAATAAAAGATAAGGAATGTATAACGCATAAAATAATGGAAACTTATAAACTTTGGTTTGATAGTGCTAGCGATACATCAAATTTAGAAAATGTTTATAATATCTCTGATGGAGTAAGATTGAGAGGTATAAAGAATATGAATACAAAGGAAGGTAAAAAATTTCTTGCTTCAGTTCTTTCTAGGTCAAATTCAATAGATAAGGATAAATATATTGTAAGTGATGTAGATAAGATAGATAGAGATAATCTAAAGAATGAGATTCTAAATATTAGAAGAGTTATTGATGAACTAGAGAGTGATTTATCTATTTTAACATTTAGGGAGCTTTCAAAACAATATCCGATATTTATAAACCTAACAAGTAAATCTCTTTTCCCATATTATAGACAGCAAAAGAGTTTTGATGAATGTAAAGATCAGGTTATAAATGATATAAAATACTTTAAAAAAGTATTAGATTTTGTCTTAGGCAATTTAGGAAATATTTACTGAACTTTAAGTGAAAGGTTTTTTGAGAATATTGAAATATAACTAAATATAGTAATATTGTTATTTTTTGTTGAATAATACCGACATATGTTTTAGAATAGATGTAGAAAGTAATAGGATGGAGGTATTTATGAATAAGAAGAAAAGATTTAAGTACTTTGTTGATAAACCCTTTCAGACTAAATTTATCCTTAATTTTATTGTTCTTGTGTTGATAAGTGCAATTATATCTTTTGGTTACATAATTTACGTTGATAGTCAAAAGTTTTCGAAGGGAATTTTAGTTGAGAAGTTAGTTAAGGATATTTATAAAACTTCAGAACTTTATAGTGAAGCTGATTCTATAAAGAAAAACCTGAAGAAGTTAGAGTTGAAGGGAGTTGATATTAATTCTATTATCTCAGAAATAGATCAATATCTTTCTATGCTTAAAAGGGCTGAAAAGGATATATCTTTAGCCTTATCTATAAGGAAGGAGTTAGTCAAGGAATTATCTGTTGACAAAGGGGGTATTTTACATTATATTGACACTGCTATTAGTGAAGGTAAAGTAAATAATCCAGAACTTTTGAGGAATGAACTACCGAAGATTATTTATGTTTTTCAATCTGCTCTTCAGGAGGCTAAGTTTGAAGGACTTGATGAATCTTTTGATAAACTTTTAAGTTTCTTCAAAGATGAGGATAGTTTAAAAAGGCTCAATGCTTTTAAAGATAAATTCTTACAATATAGGAGTTTAGTTATTTCATCTTATTCTATGTTAAAAGAAGTACCTCCTTTCTTGGCTAAGATTGAGGATTTAAAGAAGGCCAAATTGAACAGTGTTGTTGATGAGAGTGCAATTTTTGGGATTACAGTTAGTGCATTGGAAATCAAACAAATAATTTCAGGTATAAAATCATATAATGATGTTTTGTACTTTGAAACGGTAACTTATGATGGTAAGAGTTATAATTTGTTAGAACTGTATTGGAAACCAATTGTAGTACTTTCTCTTCTTCAGATCGTTTTAATAACTATATTTGGTTTGTTCTTCTCTCATAGAATAGCAGGTCCTGTGCATAGAATAAAGAAAGAACTTAGGCAGATCGCTAATGGTGAACTTCCAGTTACTCACGAGATTAAGCTAAGGAAAAGTGATTTCTTACTTGATATTGCTAAGGAGATTAATAATACTTTAAAATCAATTTCAGAGAGATACAATATAAAGTAGTCTCAGGAGATATTTATGCCAATATTGAGGTCTTTTAAGAGTACCCTATACAATGTAAATGTAGTTAAAGATTTAAATTTAGTTGTAGCTCCACCATATGATGTTATATCTTCGGAGCAAAGAGAGGAGTATGCTTCAAAGAGTCCTTATAATATTGTTCATCTTACTTTACCTGAAGGAGAAGGTGATGAGAAATATCAGAACGCTAGAAAGAAATTATTAAGTTGGCTTCTTAAGGATGTTCTTATAACTGATGATGAGCCAGGTATATTTATTTATGAGCAGAGGTTTTCAATAAAAGGTATAAATTATAAAAGAAGGGGTATTGTTGCCTTGCTTAAAGTAGAGGATTATGGTAATGGAATTTATAGGCACGAGAAAACATTTGGGGGACCTAAGGAAGATAGAAGAAAGTTAATGGAAGCTGTGGAGGGACATCTTGAATCCCTATTTTTTTTGTATAGCGATAAAGAAAATAAAGTTAATAATAAGATATATGATATGGAATTTGATTACACTGCCAGAAGTGCTGTTGATGAGAATGGTGTTAAGCATACAGTATGGAAAGTACCTAATAAGGCGCTTGAAGAAGAAATTATTAAAATTATAGGTAGTTCTAAGATATATATAGCTGATGGACATCATAGGTATGAAACTGCTTTGATGTACGCTAAAGAAAAAAATGCTACAGATCAGGATGCTTATTCTTATGTATTGGGTACTTTTTTTAATATGTATTCAAAGGATTTAATCATTCTTCCAACTCATAGACTTGTTAAAGTTGAATCTTTTTCTCAGGAAGAATTTTTAAAAAAGTTAGGAGCATACTTCAAAATTGCTGTTATAAATTACTCACCTGAGATAGTTGATATGGCTTTGAATAAGCTTTCTTTAGTTATGAACGAAAGAAAGCAAAAGGGAGAGGTTTGCTTTGGGGTTTATTCAATGTATGAACCTAGCAAAATATTCCTTATAACTCTTAAAGGAGAATTAAAACAAAGTATCATAGATAAATATGCAAAAGAACTAGGTCAAGAAGTTGCTGCTCTTGATGTTTCTATACTTACCGAATTAGTCTTGAAGGAAATCTTAGGATTGTCTAGTGATAATGTTTTGTCTAAAGCGTATGTAGATTACATTAGAGATGAAAAAGAAGCAATACAGATTGTTAAAAAAGGCATTAGAGATTTATTATTTATTCTAAATCCTGTTACTAAAGAAGAAGTTATAAAGATTTCCGAAGCAGGTCTAGTTATGCCACAGAAATCAACAGATTTTTATCCTAAGATAGAAAGTGGTTTGAATTTGTTCCTTTTCAGAGAGCAGTAACTTAATTTTTTGCTCTAAACATATCTAAATAATATTATTTAAGGAGAGTTTTATGAGCATAGAAAATCTGATAGTTGCTGTAGTTAGTGCTGCTCTAACCCTAATTACAATTTTTGTACTAGATAAAGCCAAAATTAGAGGTGCTAGAATAAAAGCGGAGGAGATTTTAAAAGAAGCAAGTGAAGAAAAACAAAAGTTAATAGAAATTGCATATAAAGAAGCTGATGAAGTAAGAAATAAACTTATTAATTCAGCTAAAGAAGAGATAAATGCTTATCGTAATGAAGTAGAGAGGGATTTGAGGAATATACGAAGAGATTTGCAAGTAATGGAAAGAAGATTAGCATCAAAAGAAGAAATGCTTGATAGAAAAGAATCTTATCTACAAAGAAGAGAAAGGGAATTAAGTATAAAGGAAAAGGAACTTAAGGATTTAGAAGGAGAAATAAATGGTTTGAAAAATAAAATCAATCAAGATTTACAAGAAATTGCTGGGATGACTGCTGAGGAAGCTAGGAATTTACTTATAGAAAATATTAAAAAAGAAGTAGAGATTTCTTCTCTTGATTTGGTACAAAAGATAGAGAATGAATATAAGCAAATTGCTTTAGAGAAAGCAAAAAAGATAGTAGTAGATGCAATTCAGAGAATTGCTCTAGATGTTGTTGATGGTACTGTTGTTTCTTCTGTACAGCTTCCTAATGATGATATGAAAGGTAGGATAATAGGTAGAGAAGGTAGAAATATAAGGGCTTTTGAAATGATAACAGGTGTTGATATAATCATTGATGATACTCCAAATGTTGTTGTCCTTTCTTCTTTTGATCCTTTAAGAAGAGAACTAGCAAGGAGAACTCTAGTAAGACTGATTGAAGATGGACGGATACATCCAACTATGATAGAAGAAGTTTTTGATAAGGTAAATAAGGAATTTGAAAATGAAATATACAAAATTGGAGAAGAAACTTACATGGAATTAGGTATTCAGCCTATGTCAACAGAAGAGTATAAGTATGTTGGAAAAATGAAATTTAAGTATAGTTATTCTCAGAATATTCTTCTTCATTCAAAAGAGGTTGCTATTATTGCTGCAAGAATAGCAGAAGAAATTGGTGGTATTGATCCATTAATTGTTAAAAGAGCGGGACTTTTACATGATGTAGGTAAAGTTTGTAATGATCTTGAAGGTGGGCATGCTATTGTAGGTGCTAATTTAGCCAAAAGTTGGGGATACTCTGATAGGATTGTCAATGCTATAGCCTCACATCATGGTGAAGTAGAACCACTGTTTGTAGAATCAACTATAATTGCAGTTGCAGATGCTATTTCAGCTGCAAGACCAGGTGCGAGAAAAGAGAATATTGAAAATTACATAAAGAGACTTGAAAATTTAGAAAAAATAGCATTGTCATTCTCTAACATTCAGAAAGCATATGCTATTCAAGCAGGTAGAGAACTTAGAGTTTTTGTTGATAGTGAAAAGGTTTCCGATGAAGAAGCGAAATTACTAGCAAGGGAGATAGCAAGGAAAATTGAAGATGAAGTCTCTTTCCCAGGTCAGATAAAAGTTACCCTTATAAGAGAAACAAGAATAGTTGAGACAGTTAGGTAGTTTAAAGATTTTCTTCAAATATATTAAATAACTTTTCGGTTATTTTTTGATCTTCTATAATTTCCTTGTTTGGAATAGCTCTTAGAATTTTTAATTCTACTTTCTGGAATGGAGTTACTAAAAGTTCACCTTTTCTCATTATACTAATTGTGTTTTTTATTACCACTGGTAGCAAATCGAGTCCTGTATTTTCTGCTATTAGGACAAAACCTTTTTTGAACCTTTGTAGCTTGCCGTCTGGAGATCTTGTGCCTTCAGGAAATATTGTTGGACATCCATCTATTGATTTTGTTTTATTTTTAACTAAATCAACTGACTTTTTTATGTTGCTTTCTCTGGGAATAGAGATATAACCCATTGCTCTCATAAATTGACCTATGAAAGGTATTCTAAATATGGATTCCTTAGATATCCATCTTATCTGTAATGGTAATTTTGCTGATAGTACTATTATGTCAAAAGCACTTTGATGATTTGCTACAATAATATAGTTTTTCTTTTTATCTATGTTTTCTAATCCATAAATCTTTACATTCGTAAATGTTAAGAGCAATATGATATTGAAAAAGATTTTTTCTGCGTAATGTGCAGTTTTTTTAGAAAATATACTTAAAATTATTCCAGCTAGACTTAGAATTACTGCAAAGGGAATCAATATTAATAAAACAATAAAAGTATAAATAAATCTTATAATATTCATCATATCATTACTTTATTTTGGCTAAGCTTCATTTTTTATGAAAAACAAAGTTTTTTTCAAAAAAGTATGTTATAAAGAATTCCTAACTTCTATTAGGAATGAATTTTTTATATTCTCTTACTTCTAGTAAGTAACTAATATCAATGTAGAATTTTTCTAACGAATTAAAGGGGGGTACATAATAGG
>JBMFQU010000048.1:0-12746 GCA_049968435.1 Brevinematia bacterium
GGCTTTGCCCCTTTGTTTTATCAATTCTGATTTATATTTATAATCTTCAATTAGCTTGAATTAGCGAATTCTTAAGCCTTTCAGAAATGGCTAGGATCAGGTTTTTGATATGTTCAAAATGTGATTATATTAACTCTCTAATCTTAGTGCTGTTTGAAAACATAATTATTTTTTAGGATTCGTAATTAGAAGTTAGTAATTTTGAATTTAGGAATGGTGAAGGGAGGTTCTAATAGGAGGCGAAGCCTTCGCTAAATTAGGAATTCGGAAATTAAGAGGAGGTGCTAAGTGGAGGTAATAAAAGGAGGGCGTAGCCCTCGCTAAATTAGAAATTTGGAATTCGGAATTAGGGTTCGGGAATAGTTAAATGGAGGTTCTAATAGGAGGCGAAGCCTTCGCTAATATAGAAGGGTGGGTGGGGCACTAAAAGAAGTTTCTAAAATTCTTGACAAATGGTATTTGTAATTTTAAAATTGCTTTAACCAAAGATAACTTGGAGGTGTGTTTATATGAAGTGGTATGCAAGATTTTTGGTATTAGGATTGTTTTTGCTTTTTATTGGATTTAATGTTTTTGGTGTTACTGCTTCTAACAAAAATATCACAGTTAGAGTTTTTGGTAGTTGGGATCCTTTCGGTATGGGTTGGGATCCAGATGAGCTTCTAATATCTCCTACGAATGCCATTGATAAACCGTTCGGTGCTATAGTTGACCAGAATGATTTAACAAATAATGGTGGAAAGATGCTTAAATATTTTGGTTTTCCTTATCAGAATAAATGTGAATCTACAAATGATTCTCAGTACCCTGGCAAAGATACTGATACTTTGACTAAAGCTGAGCTATCTGAGTTATGGCTTACATGGGATACGAACTATATTTATTTCGCTATCAGAGGACAAGCTGCAGGTAGGCACAATAATTTGATGATCTATTTTGATAGAGAACCTGGTAAAGGTAGGACTAGTTTCGTAGAATCTACAGTAGTTTGGAATAGAGGTGTTTTCTTTTCGGGTTTTGATCCTGATATGTATATAGGTTTTTGGAACCCAAATGATAGTGTAGAATTTGATATCGATAATAACAAAGGTGGTGTCCAGCTATATTCTCTTGCTACTGGTGATGAAGAATTAGGTATAAGTAGTTATGCAGATTCAGGAAATGTCCCAGGTAGTCCCAATATGAATACGAATGTATTTGATTTCTACTTTAACGGCAGTTATGAACCTGATATGTTTAAGAGGGTTGTTATTGGTAAGATAAGATGGGATTTTTTTACTACTAATGTTAATCCTACTAATATGTGGCTTAAAATAGCTGTTGCTACTACGGGACCTGATAGTGGGAACTATAACTATGAGTATATGCCAGATTCTTCTACTGTTGTAAATCCTAGCTTTAAATCCGTTGAGGATAATTTTATTATGGTTAGAGTTACTGATGGTAGTGGTTTGCCTAGGATAGGTGTAAATGTTAGAAGTGAATCATTTATTAATTTCTACCCAGGTGTAAAGATTGAGGCTGGTAAATCACCTAAGTTCTATAATAAAGTTGTTAGAGGATCTCTTGAAACTAAAGAAGATGATGTTCCAAAAGTAATTGCTCCTTTGAAGGGAGATAAGTTAAAGATAGGAATTGGTATAGAATCTGATACGGATTTCTTTGCACAGGGATATATAAAGATATTTGATGAGAAAGGTAATTTAGTTAGAGTTTTGGCTGACAATATAAACTTATCTAAGAATATGGTAAGTGGTAATCCTCCAACTGCCAAACCAGGAGTTTATGAATTCCCTTATACATTTGTTTGGGATGGTAAAGATGATAGAGGTAATTTGGTACCGATGGGTAACTATGTTATCGTTGTTTCTGGTAAAAATATTTCTGCTCTTGATATGATCGGTACTAGATTAGTTACCGTTATTTATTAATTTAAGGAGGTGTTGTATGAGAAAAATTTTTAGTGTGGTTTTGATTTTATTTGTTGCTACTTTTAGTGCTAGTGCTCTTTTTAATATTCCTTATGTTGGTGGTAAATATTTAGCGGAAGGTGGTGCTAATATAACTGAGGTTGATGATCCTTTTGCTGTTGTCTATAATCCTTCAGGTATTACTGCTATAAATGGTTTTGCCTTATCAGGATCTTATTCTGAGCCTTTTGGTGTTCCTGGTATGAATTTGGTAAATATTAATGCTGCTGGAAATATTTTCAATATACTTCAACTAGGAATTTCTTATATTGGAAAAGGTGTAGATTTGGCTGCTACTTCTGGTTTAAGAGAGCAAATTATATCAGCTTCGGTTGCGAAAAAGTTTGATTTATCTCTTTTTATTCTTGATTACATAAGCGTAGGTGCTAGTGGTAAGATGTTAAGTTTGTCTCTTGGTGGCTACGAGTTCGATAGTTCTGTCAATACTTCTATAAATAGTTTTAATGCTGATGTAGGTGTTACTATTTCTGTTTTTGACAATGAGGCTAAGTTTGCTATAGTGGGGTATAATTTAATTCCATTGGGGTTTGTGTTTTTCAGTGACTCTACAAATTCTACTTTTACTTATTCTTCTTTGAAGTTTGGTGTTTCTACTTATTTGGTTAAGCCTTATATGAGGCTATTTGCTGCTTATGATTTAGGTTTGAATTCTTACTCTACTTCTTCTTTTTCAGTTGGTACTGAAATCTCATATGCTGATACCATATTCACTAGAATTGGATTACTTGATAATAAGATAACTCTAGGAATTGGTTTGAAAGGACCTGGTTTTGAAATTAATTTTGGTGTACAAAATAGGGATAACTTAGGTTGGTATTACCAGGCAGATGTTACTTTGTCTTTTAATTTGTTTTAGTTAAGAGGGGGTGTAAGTTATGAAAAGGTTATTAATTTTGTTTTTTGTTTTGGTTGTGGTTCAATTTTCTTTTGGTGGAATTGAGTTTGGTACTTATACAAAGTTGGGTACCACTATTAATTCTACTTTAGCTACTAATAATATAAGAGTATGGTCCTTGGATGTAGGTTCTCCTTATGGTAATTTTGAGTTAAATCTGCAAGGTGCTGCTGCTTCTGGAATAAATTTTTGGACGATATTTAAATCTTCATTTAATGCGGGATATGTAAGTGGAGGATATATAAGTTCTTACCTAGGTGCTTATGATTTTGCTAGCCACATACAATTCTGGCAAAAATGGGGTGAATCTGTGTTTTTCTTAAGTGAGAGTTGGCGTATTAATATGTATCAACCATTACTCCAATTTGCTAGTGGTGTTGGTACTATAAATAGTGGTGGTGTTTATCTTAGATTACCTAATTTATTTGGTAGCGGATTTGAGTTTAAATCTACTTTGGTTGATTATGCTAATGAACTTATTGAAAAGTCTGCTCAAGAGAATAAAAATGAAAGTGCTATTACTTTTAGATTGTCAAGGTATGATATGAAAGATCCAATTTTAAATAACACTATAGGTCTTGGTGTTACAGGAGGATTTTTGCTTTATCAGATTTCAAGAAATACAAATGATTGGAATGTTTATGTTGAAGATTCTTGGAGAAAAGGGCAATATAATGTTTTAGGTTTAGATGCTAATTACACAGGTAGTATTCCTGGACTTTCTGGTTTCTCTTTTAATATTTCTGGTGAGGTTGGTAGATCTTTTGCTCCTGAAAGTGTTTCTTTACCTTTGCCTAATGGTTGGACTGAATCAGATTGGGCTTTACATAGGTTTTTGTTAGGTGATAACGATGCATTAGTTTATAAGTTTGTTACTAAGCTTGGATATAATAGTCCTAAAGTTATAGGTGGTATTGAGTTTACTTATTCTGTTGTTGGATTACAGCCCAATTATAGGCAATATCTTGGGGGTGCTGTTGATCCTGCTAGTGGTAGAAGTTCTGATTATTTTGAACAGTTTGTTCAACTTTCATATGCTTTTCCTGTTAAATTTGTGAACCTAAAGTCATATATGAAGTATGTTCATAACTATGATTGGGAAACTTGGGTTGATAGTAGTGGTTTGGAACATAATGACTATAATATATGGCAATTTTTATTTCAAGAAAAAATGCTCTCTAAAAGTGCCTCTCATTACCTTGAATGGATAACAGAGCTATATGCCTCGTTCAAAGGGGGAGTTAAGTTTATAGGAGAATTGCAGCAATACTTTGGTAGAGATTATTTGTTGCAATTTGATCCAGAAAAATGGTTTAGACATTTGGTTTTGTCCCTTGATTTCGAAAATGAATTCGCTAAAATAAGACCTATGGTTAAGTTTTTTAATCTCCAAGAGCCTGATAAGTCATTCTTAGGTTTTGGTGTAGAGTCTACAGTTAATTTACTTTCTTGGGTTAAGTTTTATTCAAGGTTGGGTGTTATGAGAGGTTATCAGGAAAGAGTTTCTCTAAGTGGAAATCTTTCTTGGACTTCTTTCTTTGGACAACTTCAAATATATCCAGCAGGTAATACTAGAATCTTAATAACATATGGTAATGGAGGTGATATGGATACAGGTTTAGTTGGAGATGTTGATTTTGTAAGAGGTGCTGAAACTGCTAATAAGATAAATATTGAAGCTGAAATGTATTTCTAAATTTAAGGGGGTGTTAGTATGAAAAGATTTTTTGTAGTTTTATTTTTCATGGTTTCTTCATTGATAGCTTTTGGTGCTGTTAAACCTTTTGTTGATGCTTATTTTTCTACTTCTTTGTTTCAAAATGTTGATAGTATGTATTTAAGAGAACATTATGGACCTTATAATTATGGTTATCAGTATGGTGATAATAGAATTTACCTTAGAGATAGTAGATTATCTTTCATATTTGGTTTGGGGGTTAAGGAAGAAAATTTATTTGGATCTGTTGATTTATATGTAAATTCTTTCATAGATGCTTCTACATATCTAGATATAAACAGTGCTATTGTTGGATATTCTGATGAAACTTTTACCGTTGAGGGATTTTTTAAGTCTAGAGCTATTAGGATGAGGAATTTACCTTCTGAAGTTTTCTTTAACTTTATGCCATCTCTTCAGTTATTTTCTTCTTCGTTTTCAAGAGGACATTGGTTTGTACCTTATTTCTTGTATCCTATTGAATTCTTAGATGGTTCTGTTGAAGTTTTATCAACTGCTATGGATGATACTACTAATCTTGTTTTATCGGGTAGAGATTATTACGGTATATACGGAAGTTATTTTGATGGTATAATAGATATTGAGGGCTATTTTGCTAAGAATATATATGATTCAACTACTAATTTGCAGAATGCTAAATTATTTGGCAACCTAAGTACCGGTAATTATGGTGCTGTTAGGATAGGTGGAGCAGGTAACATTGGGATAGGTGATGTATATATTGGAGGTGTTTATAAATCCTCTACTTCAAATACCCTTTACCCATATTCTAAAGATCCTTATTATAGATTTTTCTTTTATCTCCCTATGATTCCTCTTCTAGGAAGTAGTAATACTTATTACTATTCTATACCTATTTATTTAAATAGTTCATTCGGTAAGAGTTTTAATATGTTTGGAGGATATCTTTCTTTTGATATGAGTGACTTTGTGTTTATTTCCGGTGAAGGTGGTATTCTTGGAGTGACTACTTATGTTGGTACTAATAAGTTTGAAGATCAAAATATTTATGTAGATGGAGGAATAGTTTTTAAAGGATTAGAGGGAAGTAAGGTAGAGTTAAGTGGTGTTTTAGTTTCTCCTAGCAAATCTAATCTTTCTATGATGGGGTTAGACATCAAGGGGGCCTTTAATTACTTTGTTTCTTTGTTTACAGATCAGGATGAGTTAAAAACACTTATTAAAATTGGTGTTAGGGATATGAAGATAGCTGAACCTTTAAGTTTGGTAACTTCGTTGGTGGGACTTGGCAATGTGGGTTATAGAGCTGGGGATATATCTGTTGATCTATTAGGTTATGCTAATAATAATTCAATTTCTTATTCTTATAGTTCTGTTAGTTTATTTACTAATCTATTCTACAGCGACGTTAGATTATACATTGGATACAATATTGCTTCTATTATAAAGAGTAAAGATTTAGGTAAAGATCTATGGTTAAAGATAGGTGGTAGAAGTGTTGTGCAAGTTGGAAATGTGAATTGGGGTAACGTTGGTGAAAATACAATATTAACTCCTTATATAGGTATATGGTATACTATACCTAATGTAAACTCTTATATTTCTATTTCCTATGGTTGGTATGGTATGACTAGTGTTAATGATTTAGATTTGGGTAGAGGGCTTGAATCCACATTGATAATGTATAATGGTGGTGATATTTGGAATGGTGGGCTTATTATGGCTGATAACCTTGCATCTACTGTTTATTCTGATGGTAAGCTTATAAATACTGGAGAATATAAGTTGGCTGTTGAGCCTGTTGTAAGATTTGATATGTATATTAGATATTAAGGGGGTGTTTTATGAGAAAGGTATTATTCATAGTATTTTTAGTTTTGTTTAGTGCTTTTGCTTTTGGTGCTGTTAAGTTTAAGGGAGATCTACTAAGTATAGGTGATTTTAAATACATGCAATCAAACTATGTATATAACAATAAACCAACGGTTCCTTATTTTGGTCTGGATAATGTTGAGTTTATAGTTAAGCTTGGTAGTAAACTTGAACTTACTTCAGATGTGTACGGTATGGTTGATTTGATAATTCAGCCTACCACTAAATTTAAGCATGTTGCTGTAGATAATTTGATGATAAATTATTTCTATAAAACTGCTAAAGTTAAGATAGTTCCTTTTTATAGGTATAGGGTTGTTAGATTCGATGATCCAGAAAATAGTGTAGGGTGGTTTAACTCTTGGATTATTTCATCTTCAGTTTTTGGTATAAGTAATGTATATGATAGTAAAGTTGATACTAATGGATTTTATGTAGATTCTTCCTCTCCTGCTACTTTGGAAAAGATACCTTATATATTGAGGCCAGTTAATTTTATGGACGGTACTATAGTTCCAATGCCTGGAATGGGCGAAGATACTACTAATCTTTCTTTAGTAGGTAGAGATCTAGGTGGTTTTTACGCAGAACAAAGGGCTAAGAGTTATTTGTGGCAGATTTTCTTAGGAAGCTATTTTATAGATAACGGTGGTAGTACCCTAAATTTATTAGGGGCTTTGAATGCTAAGTTTAATATAATTGAATTTGACGATTTGGGATTAGTTTTGTCAGGAGGATTTTTAGCTAACTTTAATAGATTTGGTAATTATTCTCTCCCTTATATAGAAAGGTTAAATTCTTATGAGTATACGATACCTGATTTAAGAAGTTGGGCAAGTATATATAATTATGGCGCTTATGTTGAAGTTGGTTCAGATTATGGAAAACTATATGTTCAAGCTTTACTAAATTCCCAGGGGCAACTATTTGCTTCTCTTTCGTATAATGAAATACTTACTGGGGGTGGATATAGGTTCAGTGGTGGTCTTTACTCAGATATTATCCCAGGGATTAAGATAGATTTATCTGGTAGTTATTCTTCTTACTCTTTAGTTACTAATACTAATGTTGGAGTTAGTCCTGAATCTGCTGGTAGATACGATGTTAAAGCTAAGCTCTATGGTTCTTATGAGACAATTTTAGGGTTGTTTAATTTGGTTTCAGAATTTGTTTTCTTTAAAGAGGATAATTTGAATAGATTTGCATCTTTACCTGATTTTGGTTTAAGCGTATTTCACTACTTAGATGGAGGTATTGTTGCTAAAGGTGGTATTGATCTTAGTGGTATATTTGATTTAGTTTCTTTGAATTTATTAGGATCTTACGAATCTTTAAATTATAAAAATGTTTCTTCTAACATTGCTAATGTTAGCATTATATCTGCAAGGGGTAATCTAGGGATTGATTTATCTTTGTTTGTCGAAGGTTTAGCTATTAATCTAGGAGGAGGAATATATACTTATTCGGATAATTTTGTAAGTAAAGGTTTTCTTCCGTCTACTTCTAAGCAAGATCTTAATCTAATGTATTATTCCATTTCTCCTAATTTATCTTACAAACCTTCAAAGTTTGTTGTTGCAAGGGTAGGGTATGGTTGGCCTATGTTTGGTGATATAAATGATATAGATTACGGAATTATTGCTGATGCTCTGAGTATGGTATTCTATAAGAATACTTCAAATATTCATGAAGGTATTTATGGATGGTATGTTCTTCAAAACTTACCCAGAGTGTATGTTGATTTAAAGATTAGTTTTTAATATAATTTTACAGGAGGAAAGGTATGATAAGGAAAGTATTATTTGTTTCAATTTTAGTTATTCTAGGTGCTTTTTTGATGAGCTCGTGTTTGCTATGGGATATACTGAAAGACAGATATATACCTTATGAGGTTGTTGGTAAAGATCCAGAAACTGGTAAGCTTATAGTTAGGTTTACCTTTGATAGGCCTTCTGCTACTACAGTACATTTAGCGGGGCAGTTTAACAGTTGGACTGCTCCTCCCTCTCAAGGTACTCCTGGTACTGATAACGTACCTATTGAGATGAAAAAAGATCCAAAAACTGGTTATTGGACAGTAGATTGGAAAATAAAACCAGGTAGATGGCAATACAAGTACGTTATAGATGGTGGAGTTGTCTGGTCAGAGGATCAAGCTAACCCTCTTAAGGAAAATGATGGTTTTGGTGGATACAATTCCGTTGCTATTATAAATGAGTAAATTATTATAAAGGCTGCTCCGTCAGCCTTCTTCTTTAATTTATTATTTAACTTTTGAGATCTTTGAAGGGTTTTTGTTTTCTATGATATCTTTCCTTTGCTAAATCTCAGAATATGGATCTATACCTGTTTTGTTTGTAGTTTATTTTTTGTATCCATATTTATCAAGGTAAGCGTCAATTAATTTAGCTGCTATAGGTCCTGCATATGCTGAGCCTGCACCTACATTTTCTACTATTACACTTACTACAACTACATCATTTGGATCTATTGCATCGGTAGGTCCATAGCATAAGAATATAGAATGTGGTTTACCGTGTGGATTTTCAGCAGTGCCTGTTTTAGCTGCTAAGGGGTATTTTGTTATGAATTTAAGGCCACGTGCGGTTCCTAATTCAAAAACATTTACCATACCTTTCTTTATGATCTCAAAAATTTCGGGAGGTATATCTGTGCTTCTTCTCAGTACCTCTGGTTGAATTTGCTTTACGGTTTCTCTACCATCACTTGATAATATTTCTTTAACTATGTGAGGTTTGAAAACTACTCCTTCATTGTATATGAAGGATCCTATTAGTGCAAGTTGTAGTGGAGTTACTAACCAATCACCTTGACCTATTGATAGATTTGCCATATCACCGCCTAATATATCTCTGTTATACCTTTTTCTGTGCATTTCTATTGAAATCCTATAACCTCTCTTTTCGTTAGGAAGATCTATAAATGTTGGTTCTCCTACACCGAATACTTTTGAAGTTTCTATCAAATCTTCTGGGTCTAAAGAAAGTCCTACTTTGTAAAAGTATACATCACATGAAACTTCTATTGCCTTAACTATATCTTTTACAAAGCCATGCACCGCCCAATCGTTGAATATTCTTTTACCTATTCTTAGGGAACCTAAGCAAGTTTCACTTTTGTTTGGATCCCACTTTTTTGTTTTTAAAGCAGCAGATGCTGTTATAAGTTTAAATATTGATCCTGGTTGATATGTACCTTGTATAGATCTATTGAACAAAGGAAAATTCTTATCATCAGTTGATAGCGATAGAAAGTAAGGATTATCTCCCATTGAGAGTCTATTTGGGTTGAATGAAGGTGATGAAACTATCGCTATTATTTCTCCGGTTGTCGGTTTTAGCATTACTAGACTACCTTTGTAGTTTTTTAGAAGTTCGTAACCTAACTTTTGAATGTCAATATCTATAGATAGTTTTAGGGATTTTCCTTCAGTGGGTAATTTTGTTATTTCACTTCCAACTATATTATTTTTAGAGTCAATATACCTTAATAGTTTGCCGTCTATACCTCTTAATATTTTATCGTAAACTTTTTCAATTCCGTCTTTACCTATCATACTACTTGAATGATATATCTCTTTATCTGCTTCTGAAAGGTTTTTTATTTCATCTGGAGATATTGATCCTAAATATCCTATTAGATGTGCTGTTTCGTAAGGATAGTAATCGTTTCTTAAATATGTTGTGTCAACTAATATACCTGGTAGTTCTTCTTGCTTTTCTAATATCCTTATCGCTTGTTCTTTAGTTATTTCGCTTATGAAAATTGGTCCATATAAATCCCATCCCCTTCTTTCAATGTTTTGTAAAATGAATTTTATGTCTTTATCTATTATGGCTGAGAGTTTAGATAGAATGAACATTTTTTGGGTATTATCTTTGGGTAGATATTTTTGTATTACAAAAACACCTATAGATTCATCGCTTGATACGATTATCTGCCCGTTCCTGTCGTACACTGTGCCTCTCTTAGCAGGAATTGGTATTTCTTGAGCCATGTTTATATATGCTAACTTAATAAATTTTGATTGGTTTAATATTTGCATATCTATTATTCTTATTATTACTATACTAAGCGTAAATCCAATTATTGCTAAAATAGCGATTAATCTTGATCTATGTATTCCTAGGTTTAATTCAATATTCCTGAAGTCTATCATATTACTTTACCTACTGGGTAGAAAGTGTAGTCGAGTTTTTGGTTGGATAGTTCTTCATAAACCTCATTTTCCTTGTCTGTGATTATTATCATACCTACTCCCATGTTGAATACTCTCATAGCTTCCTCTTCATCTACTTTCCCTTCACTTATTATGAATTTCATAAACTCTGGGGTTATTATTTTTTCTTTAAATATTTTTATATTTCTTCCGTTTGTTATTCTTAAGGTATTTTCGAATATTCCACCACCGGTTATATGAGCTAGTCCTTTAACAATCTTTTTTTGGATTAAAGGGTAAAGTACTTTACAGTAAATCCTAGTAGGTTCAATTAAGAAATCTATTAATGGCTTTTCAAAACCATAGTTTTTTAATGGATCTATGTTTTTATCCTTTAATATTTTCCTTATTAGAGAATAGCCATTGCTGTGAAAACCACTTGATTCTAAAGCTATTAATATATCTCCTTCTTTTATTTTCTTTGGTATTATGTTGTCTTTCTCTCCTATTCCTATTGCTGTTCCATTTAAATCGAATTTTTCATCATCATACATTCCTGGCATTTCAGCTGTTTCTCCTCCAACTAGCGCTACATCTGCTATCTTGCATCCATTCACTATGCTTTTTATTACAGTTAAGTAATTTTCTTCATCTAACTTTCCGCATGCATAATAATCAACAAAGGCTATAGGTTTTGCACCAGTACAAATTACATCGTCAACATTCATGGCTACTAGATCTATACCTATTCCTTCTAGTTTGTTATATTCTTTTGCCAAAAGTAATTTTGTTCCTACACCATCAGTAGAAATAGATATTACAGGTTGCTTAAATTCTCCTAAGTCTATGTTTATAAGTGCTCCAAAACTACCTACTCCGGCTAAAACATGCTTATTGTAAGTTGTAGAGATATCATTTTTTAACATACTTATCAAGTTGTTTGCTTTGTCTATATTAACTCCTGCTTCTTTGTAATTTGCCATAGGCATCTACCTCTCTTCTGAAAACTAAAAATAAACAAGTTCTTTTATATATTAACCACAAAACATATATCACTATCAGATCTATTAAGAATCTTATTCTCATAGTTAGATAAATTAATATGATTAGTCCAACGGTTATAACAAACAATTCTAAGATAAACTTTGATTTTAGAAAATTTTTTAATTCCGAAATTGTTTTTTCTAATTTCTTCCACCACTCTTGCGAAGATAGAAATTCTAACGCTTCTAGTAATAATTTATGAATAAAGTTTACACTTCCTTTCTGCAAATTTACGCTTTTTATGGTCCATTTTTTCCTATGATATTTCAAAAGGTAATAGTTTTTCTTTTTATTAATTGATATTTCAATTGAAAACAAAATTTCATTAGGTAAAAAGTATCTACTTAGGGGTACTAGTTTAATTTCTATTTCTTCAAAGTTAATAGGTATTACTTCTTGCAATACTATAGCTAACTTTTCTATTAATAGTTCTGATGGTATTATACCTATCTTTCTATATAGAAAAAAGGATATTAATTTTAAAGTGTATTTAGGATTTCTATAGATTGCTTTAAACTTTTCTTTTTCAATTATTACTTTATAATCTTGTGCTAAACTATCTAGATCACTTATTGATCTTTTGTTTGAGAGTGATTTGAAGTTTTCAGGCGAAAGTATTATTGTTCCCTGGTATATGTTATCGTTTGATATGATTTCAAAATTTTTGCCATCTATTAGTATTAATGAGTTCAATTTTTTGTATTGAACTTGATCATTTATATCTAATATTTTTGTATTTGCAGATATAAAATTATGCAAAACCATTGTTTTAAATTCTAGATTTTCAGATATAGTTAAAATTGCTTTGTTTATCCATGGATCGTTTGGTGAGATAAACTGATATTCTCCGTTTATTTTTTCTACCTTTAGCATTGATGAAGTATTATAAATTAATGTATTATACCTTCTCAAAATATCTGAAGATTGTTTGAAAATTGTTTTTAGTGCTCTTCTTCTAAATCTCACTTTAGCCTCAACATCAAGTTTTTAGGTTATATTAGAAATATATTTATCTATCCTAATAGAAGTTAAAAATTTTAGAAAACCTCTTTTTGTTACCCGCCC
>JBMFQU010000049.1:0-12741 GCA_049968435.1 Brevinematia bacterium
GACAAAGTCCTCCTGCGTAAAACTTAAGGGTGGGTGGGCGGGTAACAAAAAGAGTTTTGCTAAAATTCCTAACCTCTATTAGAATAGATAAAGTTTCACCTTCTGAATAAAAGAAATTAAAGAATAATTTTCTTATACTATTGATTATATTTGAAATAGAGTTTTATTATTAAATAAAATTTTTCTTCAGTGGAGTAAGATATGAGAAAAAAAGGTATATATCTTTTTACTTCAGAATCAGTTACAGAAGGACATCCTGATAAGATAGCTGATCAAATTTCTGATATGATTCTTGATGAGTTTATTAGTAATGATCCCTATGCAAGGGTTGCTTGCGAGACTTTAGTTACAACTGGATTAGTTTTTGTTACAGGTGAGGTTACTGCTAATATACATAAATTTGATTTGGATGAGAAAGTTAGAGATAAGATAAAGGAAATAGGTTATACTGATAGTAGTATGGGATTTGATTATAAAAGTCTTGGAATTATTTCAAGTTTGAAGAGGCAATCGCCTGATATTGCTATGGGTGTTGATATTGGTGGTGCTGGAGATCAAGGTATGATGTTTGGTTATGCTACCAATGAAACTCCTAATTTTATGCCTTTGACTATTGATTTAGCTCACAAGATAACGAGAGAACTTGCTAGAGCTAGAAAGTCTGGAGAATTACCATTTTTGAGACCTGATGGTAAGAGCCAGGTTACAGTTGAATATAAAGATGGTGTTCCGGTTAGAGTTAAAAATGTTGTTGTTGCAGCTCAACATTCAGAAGATATTTCTACTGAAGAGCTTAGGAAAGTCATAATTGAAAAAGTTATAAAGAAAGTTATACCTTCTGAGTATTTGGATGAGGATACAGAGTTTTTTATAAACGCTACTGGAAAGTTTGTGATAGGTGGACCTCTTGGTGATGCTGGATTGACTGGTAGAAAAATAATAGCTGATACTTATGGAGGATGGGCAAGACATGGTGGTGGTGCTTTCTCTGGGAAAGATCCAACAAAAGTTGATAGAAGTGCTGCTTATATGATGAGATATATAGCTAAAAATGTAGTTGCTTCAGGAATTGCTGATGAATGTGAGATTCAAGTAGCTTATGTTATAGGAGTTCCAGAGCCTGTTTCATTGGTTGTAAATACTTTTGGTACTGGTAAAGTTGAAGATTCAGAAATAGAAAAAGTCATTTGGAAAAACTTTGATCTTACGCCTAAAGGAATCATAGATCATTTAAAGCTAAGAAGACCTATATTCCAGAGAACTTCTGTTTACGGACACTTCGGAAGAGATCCTCAAATAGAGCCAGATTTTACCTGGGAAAAACTAGATAAAGTTGGTGTTTTTAGATCTCTTTTTTAATTTTAGTTAAGGAGGTTATATGAAAGATCTTGATATTAGTTCATTTGATAGTGAAGTTTCACAATCAGAAATTTGTTTAGTGGATTTTTGGGCTGATTGGTGTATTCCTTGTAAAAGAGTTCATCCTATACTTGAAGAGTTAGATAAAGAATACAATGGTAAGGTAAAGTTCTTTAAAGTCAATGTAGATGAGAATCCCGAATTAGCTTCAAAGTTTAAGGTGGTTAGCATACCTACGATGATAATATTTAAAAAAGGTGAACCAATTGATAAAGTAGTTGGAGCTCTACCTAAAAATAATATAAAATCTGTTATAGATAAACATTTATAGTATGTTCCAATAGTTGTTTATGTATGTGAGGAAGTTTTCAAGTACTTCCTCTACTGTTATTGAAGGTTGTGGTACCAATAATGGTTTATCAGAAGGTCTTATCATCTCTTCAATTACTTCGTATATTACTGAAGGTAAGGTATTTACATTGTAACCTCCTTCAAGTGCTAGTACTACTTTACCGTTTGGTGATGAAAGTAAAATAGAGTTTATTATTTGCCGAAAACCTTTTTCTGTAAGTGTCATCCCTCCTAGAGGATCTGAGTAATGTGCATCGAATCCTGCCGATACAAGAATTATTTCTGGTTCAAATTTTTTTAATATTTTTCTTATTATCTCTGTATATACAAAAGAAAATTCATTATCTCCTGCTCCCTCTGGAAGCGGAATATTTACGTTAAAACCTAATCCATCTCCTCTACCTATTTGATTGAAGTACCCTGTTCCTGGATAGAAAGGATATCTATGAGTTGAGATATAAAGTACTTTATCTGATGTATAAAAAATATCTTGAGTTCCATTACCATGATGGACATCAAAGTCAACTATCGCAATTCTTGAAATGTTATACTCATCTATGAGCATTTGTGCTCCAATTGCTATATTATTAAATATGCAAAATCCCATAGCTTGATTTTTAGTTGCGTGATGTCCAGGAGGTCTTGAAAGAACAAATGCACTGTTTAAATTGCCTTCTATTACTTCTCTTATCCCCATACATACTAAACTCGCTGAAAGTATTGCACAATCAACACTATTTTCTGCTACTACGGTGTCTGGATCTAAAAATACTTCTTCTTTTAAATCTGAAAATGATAAAATCTTCTCTACATAATGTTTATCATGTACTCTTTCTATTGTCTCAACTGAGATTCTTTCATTTGATATAAAAAAGTTCACTCTATCTGAGAGTAATTCTTGTAGTTTTTTGTATGTATTTTTTGTCCTTAGAGGTTGTTCAATGTGGTAAACATTTTCAAGGTGTTTTTCTAAAAATGGGTTGTAAAAAATACCAACCTTATTTGCTGGTGATATACTCTCCATGTAGTTAGTGTAAAAAATTTTTTTTATTTATTTCAAACTTACTTTGAAATTTTTGTATTACATTATTAACTTTCAATATATTACTATTGTAAATTACTATGAAAAAGTATGTCTTGAAGAATTTAGATTGCTCAAATTGTGCTTTTAGAATAGAGAAACATTTTGAAAGTAGGGGTTTTAAGGTTAATGTTGATTTTGTAAATTCTGTAATTGTTACTAAGGATAATTTAAATTTAGAAACTGTTAAGAAATTGGTAAAGGAAGTTGAAGAGGAAGTTGAAGTTTTGGAAGAACAAACGAAAGTAGAAAGTAAATTTAAATTTAAGGATTTTGCTTATCATTTCTTTTCTATATTTTCTGTAGTTATTTATGGTATCTTTCATAGTTATATTCATGCTAATAAAATAGTTGACCTATTAGTTGTTTTTGTTTTATTGATTTTTTCTGGATGGGGAGTTTTTTATAAAGCATTTAAAGAGATTTTGAATAAACATTTTCTTGAGGAAAATTTTCTTATTTCTACTGCTACTATTGCTGCTATAATTATTCATGAAACCTTTGAGGGGTTGTTGCTTATTTCTTTGTTTAATATAGGTGAGTTTATACAAGAGCTTGCTGTTGAAAGATCTAGAAAGAGTTTAATTAATAAAGTGAATGAGATTTTTGGTAAAGTTAGAGTTTTAAGAGAAGGTTTAGAAGTTTATGTAAATCCGAATGAAGTTAATGTTGGTGAAACTTTAATTTTGAGACCAGGAGAAAGGTTGTTATTAGATGGTAGAGTTTTATCAGGTAAAGGATTTGTCGATACTTCAAGTATTACAGGTGAAAGTGCGCCAAGATTTGTTGGTGAAGGTGATATTGTTGAATCAGGTTCTATATCTATTGACGGTGTTCTTTTTATACAAGTTGCCTCAACTTTTGATGATAGTTCTTTGTCTAAAATAGTTAGTGAAGTTCAAAAAGAATCAAATAAGTCGAGTAATGAGAAATTTATAACTTACGTATCTAAGTTTTATACTCCTATAGTTATAGTTATTGCTTTTCTTATTTCTGTTTTACCTCCCTTTATAACTGGAATTTATAACTTTGAATATTGGATTTATAAAGGCTTGATACTACTTGTTATATCTTGTCCTTGTGCCATAGTTATAAGTGTTCCACTTGTATATTTTAGATCAGTTATGGTAATGGCTTCTAATAATATATTTGTTAAAGGTACTTCTTATTTAGATAACTTAACTAAAGTTAAAGTTTTGATATTGGATAAAACAGGTACTATTACAGAAGGTAAATTTGAGATTGATAAGATTATACCTAAAAATGGATTTAATGAAGATAAAGTTTCTGAAATTGCTTTAACTTTATCGAACTTTTCAAACCACGCTATAGCAAAGTCAATTAGATCTATCTTTAATATAAATAAAATTGAGTTTAATTTATCTACAGTTCAAGAGATTCCTGGTATGGGAATTATTGGTAAAGTAAATGAAGATACATTTATGTTAGGTAATGATCGCATGCTCCATGAAAATCAAGTACCTCATGATGACTGTGGGAAAACTACAACTTCGGTACATGTTGTTAAAAATAATGTTCATTGTGGTATTATTACCTTATCGGATAGAGTTAGAGATGGTATTTATGAATTTATTCATGAAATAAGGAGGAGAAAGATTGAGAAAATTTATGTTCTTACAGGTGATAATCAAGAAAATACTTACAATGTTTTAAAAGATCTAAATATTGATCAAATATATACCAATCTAAAGCCTTTTGAAAAAGCCAGTACCGTTGAGTATATAAAAAGTAATTTGAAGAAGAGAGAATTATGTGTATATATTGGTGATGGTATTAATGATAGTATTGCTATGAAGAAAGCAGATATAGGTATAGCTTTTAACGCACCTATTAATTCTGTACAAACTATATCTTCTGATATAGTTATCGCTTCTGATGATTTAAATAAGATTGTTAAGTTAATTGATATTGCAAGTAATACTAAAAATTTAGTCATTCAAAACTTACTGATAGGTTTGGGGATTAAATTCTTGGTTGCTTTTTTAGGTATGTTTGGTTTTGTACATTTGTGGTTAGCGGTACTTTCTGATGTTGGTACCGCTCTAATAAATATCTTTTATTCTTTAACTAAAGATTTGCTAAAACCTCATCGTAGTTAGGTTCACTCGATACTTCTTTTACAACTTGTTTGTATTTTATCTTACCGTTTTCATCTACTATATCAATTGCTTCATCTCCAACTTCAACACTCCTTTCACCAACAAGGGTTAAAGGTGCTCCTTTAAAAGTCACAACATTAGAAAATTCTTTCATAACTATCTCCTTTAATCTAAAAAAGATACAAAATTTGTATGAATTAGTCAATATTTTTTGAAATTGTGGTGCTTGTTTGTAAAAAATTCTTTTGGGGTGGTTTTATGAAGAAGTTTTTTTTGATAGGGTTTATGTTGGTTTTTGTTAATTTGTCTTATGGTTATAAAGGGGAATTTAATATGCTTATTAGTGCTAATGGTTTTTCGGCTGTTGTTTTTTCAACTGTCAAGAAAAAAATAGTTGCTTTTTATCCTTCTATATACCGAAAGTACGATGAAAGATCAAAAGAGATAAGCTTTATTTTGAGATCTTTAGATTATAAGGTAACTATAAACGACAAATCATTCCTCCTAAGCCAATGTGATATGAAAGAAGTTAATTATTTAGTTGGTACAGGAATTATAAAAGTTGAATACTCTCATGAGATAGCAGATGTTAATATGTATATTTTTTCTTCTTTTAATTTGGATGTTTCTTCTTTTGTTGTTAAGCTTGAGATTAAACCTAAGGAAAAGGGTATAATAGAAGTGACAAGGTCGATAGGTTATTCAGGTAAGCAGCCTATCACTCCTTATGATAATGAAAACCAATATATAAATACTCTTGATTATGGTACGTTGCTTTTTTACTTTAAAGAAGTTGCTAAAAAGGAAGATGGACTTTACTTGTATGATTTAGTTGTATTATCAAAAGATTTGGATAGTGCTATTAATTTGGCTAGATATTATTTTTCTGAGTATTTTGATCCTTTGGATGATGAAATAAAGTTTTGGGATAAGTGGCATCTTAAAACTATTTTACCAAAAGGTCTTTCTGGTGAATCTAAGGATTTGTACAAGCAATCGCTCGTTTTCATAAAGATGGGGCAAGTTAGAGAAAAAGGTAGAGGTTTTGGTCAGATACTTGCATCTCTTACAACGGGTAGTTGGAATATTTCTTGGGTTAGGGATGGGGTATATTCAATTGTTGCTCTTATTAAAGCGGGTCATTATGAGGAGGCAAGGAATGCTTTGAAGTTTTTCTTAGAAGCAGATGTTGGGTATTACAAATCTTATTTAATGGAAGGTAAAGACTGGGGGGTAGGAGTTGAATATAAAGTATCAGTTTGTAGGTATTACGGCTCTGGTAAAGAAGAATCAGATGATAATGGAAATGGACCTAATATTGAACTTGATGGGTTTGGCATGTTTATTTGGGCTTTTTCAGAGTATATAAAATCTACTAAAGATTTGGATTTTCTTAATAAATACTGGGAGATAGTTGATAAATATGTAGTTTATCCTATTATTTATAACATTGACACAAACTTAAACATAATACGTCCAGAATCTGGACCTTGGGAGAGGCATATTAAAGATAATGGATATGATGGTGCTAAGAGATTTTCTTATACCACTATAATGGCCATAAAGGGACTTTCTGAATTTGATAGTATTGCTAAGATGTTTAATAAAACATCAAATTACAATCTTGAAAAGTATATAAAAATTTTGAAGGAAGGTTTGAATGATAATTTAGTTGATAGAGAGAGGAATGTTTTAGTTGGTTCTTATGAACATTTTAAGAAATATGGTTATCCAAAGTACCTTGATGGTGCTTCTATAGAGGCTGTGAATTTTGGATTTGTTGATGGTGATACTGCTCTTAATACAATTAAAGAATTTGAGAAACATTTGAAGATCCCAAATAAGTTTTTTAAGAGAAATCTTGATGGTGGATGGTACGATAATCAAGAATGGGTTATTATTGATTTAAGAATTGCTTCTGCTTATAAAAAACTAGGATTAGCTTCTAGTGCTAATGAGATTATAAGAAGGATTGAAGATAAAGCTTTGAAATCTTTCTATATGATACCTGAACTTTTTGATGAAAAGGATGATAGCTTTAAAGGTGCTGTTCCTATGCTAGGTTTTGGGGCAGGGTGTTATATATTGTACTTCTGGGAATAAATTATTTTAAGTTTTATTTTCTTAAATAATTATGATTAATATATTATTGTATGAAGAAGGTTGCTGTAATTGTTTTATTAATCATCTCATTTAATGTTTATGGTTTTGATGTATTTGACTATGCTACTACATTTAGCCTTGGAAGTGAAGGTTTTTCGCAAGTTTTTTCGCCTTTTAATTCCCTTCCTTTTGGTGTTTTTTCTTCTCCCCAGAGTATAGATTTTTCTCAAAATTATTCTATTGGTGTTGGATTTTATAATGTTGGTTTTGATCCTTCTGTAGTTTTTTCATCTCATTTTAAACCTTTCTCTTTCCCAATTGCTTTAGGTATTATGAGTAGTGGTTATGATATGGATATCTTTAATAAGTATTACGAATACATTGGTAGTGCTCAGAAAAGTTTAATAATTTTTTCCTTAGGTACCAAATTCGAAGATATTATTAGTCTAAATTTAGGTAAGGTTAGTGTAGGTACTTCTTTGGTTTTTGGAATTGATGGATGGACATTTCCTTATGGTGTATATGATCTAACTGATTATATTTTAGAGAGTATGGGAGGTTTAACATTAGGAGGGATTTTGAATAATGATTATTTTGATTTATCTTTGAGTCAGAGTTTCATTTTTGGAGGTTATTATGGAGATACTTCTTTCGGATTTTCTCTAAGAGGTGGACTAAGGTTTTCACCACTGAAGTTTATTGATGAAAAGCTTTCAAACTATTTATTTTTATTTCCTTATTTATCCTTCTCTAGTATTTCATCTTATCCTCAGGTAGGTTTTGTTGATAGAAATTCTTCTTTTACCTTCGGTATAGGTTTTGTTTCAAATCCTCTTGAAGATGTAAAGATATCTTTTTCTATCGATAATAGAGGTCTCTCTTTTTCTATTTTACTTTCTTTATTTAGTTCTCCTATAGGTTTTGGTAGTGTGGGATCTCAGAAGGTTTATTATGAGGATAATCCTTCTTTATATATACTTTTTACCGAGAAAGGTTTTAAGGAGATTTCTGGTATTTCGAAGGATAAAATTGAGGTTGAACAAGGCATAATAGAGTTTGAAAAAGGTAATTTCAAGGAATCTCAGTCTCACTTTGAGAAAGCCTTGTCTTATAATCCTTCAAATCAGGTTGCATTAATGTACATTGAAAAGCTAAAACTTAGATTAGAACAAGACGAGTGGCTAACTCAAGAACAGAGAGAATACATAAAAGTTTTACTTGAGAGAGCAGAACTTTTGAAATCTCAAAGAAAGTATGGTGATGCTATTAAAGAGTATAAGAAAGTTTTAGAGATAAATCCTTACAATGCAACTGCTAACGGAGGTATAAAAGAAATTGAAAAGATTGTTTCTGATGAAGTTAACAAAAACTACAAAGAAGCTTTAGCTTTGTACTCAAAAAATCAACTTCTTGAGGCTCAGAGAGTTATAAATAAAAACTTTGATTTAAACCCGTACCATGATCCTTCTTTGAAACTATCTAGGGAAATACAAGACAAGATAGATTATGAAACTACTAAAAGTTTAGAGCTAGAACAGAAGAAAACTCTTTCTTACTCTCTTTATTCTCAAGGTATGACAGAATTTTCTTCTTATAACTTTTCAAAGGCTCTTGAACTTTTCAATAAAGCTTTGGAGATTTACCCTGATAATAAAGATGCTGAAGAGGCTGTTAAGAAAACTCTTAAAGAAATAGAAATTTCAACGAAGATGAAACAAGATAAAGCTAGATCTGATGCTCTTGTTGCTGAGGGTATAAAACTTAGGAATGAAGGTAAGTATTGGGAGTCTATACAAAAGTTTGGAGAAGCTATTAGGTTTTTTAATGATAACCAAGTTGCTAAAACTGAGATAAGTAATACTTTTTCATTGATAAGATCAAACGCTTTAGCTTTTGATAAAGAAGCTGATAATCTTTTTGTTAATGGAAATACTTCAAAAGCTTTTGAACTTTGGGATAAGGCTATAACACTCTTAGGTGAATTACCAGATGCTGTTGCTATAAAGCAAAAAGTTGAACTTAAAAAATCAGAACTTCAGTCTTCGATTGATATAAATATAGCAAATGCAAAGGATTTTCTCAGTAAAGATGATTTTCTAAATGCTATGAAAACGATACAAATTGTTCTTGCTTTGGATCCTACAAATAAAGAAGCATTGGATATTTACAATAAAAGTAAATCAAGTTTTGATAGATATGTAGATTCTAATTTTAGTAATGGAATTAGTTATTACAATTCTCAAAATTATGAAAAAGCTTTAAGTATTTTTGAAGATATTTTAAATGTCTTACCGAATACAGATCCAAGGTATGCTAAGGTTAAAAGCTACTACGATGATGCTAAGAAAAAGTATTCAGAATATAATATAGCTAGACAAGTTGAGGATAAGCTCAAGGAGGTTGAGGCATTTCTTGCTAACTATGATTATGAAGGAGCTAAAAAAGCACTTGAAGATATCTTGAAAATAGATCCTAATAATCAAGAAGTAAGGAAGCAGTATGAGGATATTAAGAAGAAATCAGAGGAGGTTACTATTAGAGATGAGGCTAATAAACTTTTAAGTTTAGGTCTTAGGGAGGTTAGAAAAGGTAACTACATTGAAGGTATAGATTATCTTAAAAAGGCTAAAGATAAGCTCTTATCTCTTGGTGATGATGTTAATTTAGTTTCAGAGTATATTCAGAAAGCTGAGGAACAGTTTTCATTAATGAAAAACAAGGCGTTTATTGAAGGTAAGGATGCTTATCAAAAAGGAGATTATATAACTGCCAAAGAGAAATTAGAAATTGCTTTAAAGAACAACCCCCAATCTTCAGAGATAAAGGAACTTCTTACGGAAGTTAATAATAAACTTAAAATTTATGAAAAAGATTTGTACGATAAAGCTGAGAAACTTTTTATTTCTGGTGAGTACGATAAGTCTCTTGACTTATATAATAAACTTCTTAGTATCTCGTCTGATAATGATTTATATAACTTCAAAATTCAAAATATACAGAGGATAAAGGAAGGTATGAGCAAAGTTAGTAATTTGATGATTTATTCAAAATATAGTGATGCTTTAGATATAGTTGAAGATATTATTAATATTAACCCAAATGACAAAAATTTGGCTAATTTAAGGGATGCTGTACTTGAAAAACTTTTGCAGTTTATTTCTCAATTAAGGAAGGAAGCAGATGAGTATATTAGTAAGCAAGATTATCGTAAGGCTATAAGTAGGCTTGAGATTATACTTAAGGCTAATCCTAATGATGTAGATGCTAGTTCTAAGTTAAGTTTTGCTAGGAACAAACTTAGTGAGAGGGTTTCTCTAAATTTAAATAAAGGTAAGGCAGAATATGATAAAGGTAACTACAATGAGGCTATAAAGTTTTTGAGTTTAGCTTTGGAAGATGATCCTAAAAATCCTCTTGCTTCTTCTTTGCTAAGTGATGCTAGAAGAAAATACAATGAAATTATTTCAAAGAATAAGGCCAATTTGGAAAGAGAAGTTTCAAAGTACATGGCTTTGGGAGTAGAAGAATATAGGAAGGGTAATTCGAGTAAGGCTGTAGAGTATTGGCAGAAGGTTTTGGAGTTAGATCCTTTAAACGAGCAAGCGAGGAAATACATAGCCAGAGCTAAATTAGGGCAATGAGGGGATGGTCGGATTTGAACCGACGAATAGCGGTTTTGCAGACCGCCGCCTTAGGCCACTTGGCTACATCCCCAAAATTCTCTTTACCATTGTAAAAGATGTTATTTTTTTGTTTCAAATTTTTTAAATTTGTTTTTATTGAATTTGGGATATGGTTTTTTTAGAATTCTTTAAAGGAGGCTAATATGAAAATTATAAGATTTTCTTTATTTTTTCTTTTTATTGTATTTTCTTCTTATCTCTTTGCTCAGGAAGTACAGCAACTAATCGTTAATATAACTGATAATGATGCTAATTGGTGGAATACTAGTTATAAAATTAACAATTTACCTGCTTGGCATAATTCAATAGGTTATGAAATATTTGTTAAAAGTTTTTATGATAGTAATGGTGATGGTTTTGGAGATTTTAATGGTGTTATTCAAAAGCTTGATTACCTTAAATCTATAGGTGTTGATTATATATGGCTCATGCCTATACACCCTTCAAAGGAATATCATGGTTATGATGTTATAGATTATTATTCAGTAAATCCTCAATATGGTACTATGGAAGATTTTGAGAATTTAATAAGAGAGGCACATAAGAGAGGGATAAAGGTTTTGATTGATTTTGTATATAACCATACCTCAAGGCATCATCCGTGGTTTATTGATTCTGCTACTAATCAAAATTCTAAATACAAAGATTGGTATGTTTGGACGAATGTACAGCCTGCAGGTGATTGGCCAAATCCAACAGGACAATCCAAACAAAATGTTTGGAATAAATACGATTTTGATACTAATGCTTACAGGTATGGTTGGTATTTTTATTCCGCGTTTAATTTTAACATACCTGATTTAAATCTACGAAATCCAGAAGTTGTTGCTGAACTTAAGAAGATTGCTAAATTTTGGCTTGATAAAGGTGTTGATGGTTTTAGAATTGATGCTGCTAGGTTTGCTATAGAGAAAGGTCCAGATCAGCAAGCTGATACCCCTGAAACTATAGCTTTTTGGAAAGATTTTACATATTATCTTAAGAAAATAAAGCCTGACGTATATGTAGTGTCAGAAATTTTTGCAGGTCCTTCGATAGTTGAAAAGTACTATCAGAACGGTACTACATTTGATAATGCTTTTAACTTTGAGTTTGCTACTTCTTTTGCATTACCACCCTTAGTTGCATCTAAGGCAAAAGGTGCTATTAGTATATTTAATAGCTGGTTTGGTAATAAACAAGTTCCTATTTTCTTTTTGTCTCCTTTCCTTTCTAACCATGATATGGGTAGGTTTAGTAGTAGAATAAGAAATGATAGTGCTATAAAGATGGCTCTTACAATGTTGATTACAACACCTGGAGGTTTGCCATTCCTTTATTATGGTGATGAGATAGGTCTTCCTGATGATAATAAAGTTTTGATAGGAGATGGAGATAGGAGGAGTATTATGCTATGGGATGATTCTAAGTTTGGTGGATTCACAACTGGTACTAAGATATGGCATGCAAGATATAATCCTATTGAAACAAATTATTCAGTTAAAGTTCAAGAATTAAATACTAATTCTATCTTATCATTCTTTAAATCCCTTTCTTACTTAAAGAAGAATAAAACGAAGGCACTTTACTCAGTTGCTGATTTTAAGTTTTTAAATACTTCTGAGGATGGTGTCATAGCTTATGCTAGAAAATATGAAAATGATTTTGCAGTTGTAGTTTATAATTTATCTAAAAAGGATGAAAAACAGTTTTCTCTTGATTTAAATGTGCTACCTGGTGGTATAACCTTTGTTGATGGTGTTAGTTCAGAACTTTCGGATGTAAAATCAATAGGTAATTCTCTAGTTTCTTCTAAGAAAGCTAGTTTTACATTGAAGCCTAGAGAAGTTATTGTTTTGCTTTTTTCTACACCAAAACCAAAGTCTAGTAAATAATAAGAATGTTTGAAAAATACTTTTAGTATTTTTCCCACCCCACCCGCCCTATGATTCAGTAGGAGGACGAAGTCCTCCTATTAATACCTCCATTTACCTGTCCAAAGTAGGCTAAATTTCTATAAAAAAGTTATCACTATTCCTAATTGAGTTAGAAATTTTAGAAACTT
>JBMFQU010000050.1:0-12537 GCA_049968435.1 Brevinematia bacterium
CCACCCTCCCACCCTATAGTTTCTACAGGAGGCTTCGCCTTCTCTACTTCCAATAAGTCACTAAGTTAGCAAGTTAGAAAGATGAAGTAGTGATCCTAGTGCCTCCTCATTTAGAAGTAAGATAATATGAAGAATTCACTCCTAATAGAAGTTAAAAATTTTTTAAGAAAAATCCTTTTGCTTCACACCCTTAAGCATCTTCAGGAGGGCGTTAGCCCTCCTATGAATACCTCACCTAAGTTCTACAGTAAAACTTCGTTCTCCTATGAGCAAATTATTCCCGAATTCCTAATTCTAAATTATTAATTTAGCGAAGGCTTTACCTCTTTTAATTACCTCCTATTAGAGAGATTAAGAAGTAAAATTTTATCTCTCCTAATTGAATTATAAATTTTAAGATACTTCCTTTTGCTTTCCACCCTCCCTTTAGTTTTCCAACGTGAGGGTTTCACTCTCCTTTTGATACCCTCTAACTCCTAATTCTCGATCCTAAACTTCTAATTTAATAAAGACTCTGATTTCCTTACCTTCAATAAACCAGTAATTAATAAAATTGCATGTTCTAATTATTTCATAAATATATATCCACTAAACGGGGGAATAACCCAAGAATCATTAGTAATCACATTAGTAGTATTTGTACCACTAGAAGTATAAGGATCAACAACTATCGTCCAAGTTCCTGATTCAAAGAAAGGATAAACAGTAACATTTGTTGTACTAAAGTTAACAGCCACAACAAATTTATTATCACTAATACCTCCATTATAGTTCAAAGCATAAACAATATGCTTACTACTACCCCAAGAGAAGTTATTAATATTCCATTCATTCCCCCACTTAAACCAATTTTTACTAGCAGGATCTGGATCAGTTATTCTCAGCGCTGGGTGGTTCTTCCTAAGGTTTATGAGCCCTGAATAATAATCAAAAACATTTGTATTTGTTGATAACCAACTCCAATCAATATCACCATTAGTTTTACTAGTATTCTGCCCAATTCTGGGTCTAACAAACTCTTGTCCAGCCATAATCATAGGTATCCCCATAGAAGTAAAAAGCACAATAGCACCAACTTTTGAAGCATTTGTAGCATCATCTAAAGTAAGACCTGAATACTGAACCAACTCTGTATAAACAGAATTTTCATCATGAGATTCAAAATAATTTACAACTTCCAAAGGCGAAGCAAAATTACCACTATCTCTGTCATAATATATCATTCTGGCAACTCTATTTATGTTATCATAATACTCTCCTTCAAAATTACCTCTCCTAAGCATAGCTTTCATCTTATCATGGAAAACTTGTCCCCACTGTGCTATACCTGTACCTTTAAAATCAGTATTATTGGGCAATTGTTCTACTATCCATACCTTATTTGGATACTGAGATCTAAGAGAATTTATAACCTCAATAAGTGAAGGTCTTGCATTTTTGTAAGGATTACCTCCTTCCATAGCAAAAGTACCATCAAACCTAAATCCGTCAACATTAAACTCCTCAAGATAGTACTTAAGAGTATCATAAACTAGTTTTTTAGCAACAGGTTTCCATAGTGCAAACTTATTCCCCCAAGGTGATGCATCATCTCCGGTAGTTTCAATCACCCCATCACCATCAAAATCAAAATAGTACTTATTATCAATCATCCAAAGATAGTTATTGTTATTACCCGTGTGATTAAAAACAACATCAACTATAACCGATATACCAACCTTATGAAGTTCATTAACCATAACTTTAAATTCATCTGGAGTACCATAATCTGAATGTATACCCATAAACAAAGTAGGATTATACCCCCAAGTATAACCTGAGTAAAAATCTTGAACATGTATAGGCATAATCTCAATAGCATTAATACCCAAAGAAAGAAGATAATTAGTCATATCAAGAATACCTAAAAATTTACCTCTGTTAGCAGAAGGAACAGAAGAATTTGAAGCAGTGAAACTACCTACATGTAATTCGTAAATCACCAATTCACTAACTGAAGGAGGAGTAAAAGGATACCATGTTATTGAAGAGTTAGTCTTCAAAACAGTATTATAGCCCCCATAACCATCATTTGTCACATTCTTTGAATAAGGATCAGCAACCCAAGTACTACCATTTACAACATACTTATAACTACTACCATAAACATTCGATAAACTAAGAGAAGTTGTCCACACTGCACCATAAGTAGTATTAAGTTTAACCAAAGGATTAGCTGAAGCATTCCAACCATTGAAACTTCCTGCTATACTAACCTTAGTAGCACTAGGAGCAAAGAAATAAAAATAAACATTCCCATCGTTAGAAATAACAGCACCTAAATTGGAAGGAAAAGGATCTAAAACAATGTCGTTAGTAGTATTAGTAATCACACCACCTCCAGTAACAGAAGTACCGCCAGAACAACCAAGAATAGCTAAAAAAACAAAAATAAAAAAAATACCTAAAATAATTTCCTTCATACCCTCCTCCATATGAATAATATAAAACTAAGCTATAATATTTTCAACATTTTAACTTTACCCCCTACTAAGGAGAGAAAAGTATAACATTGGATATAAAATTGGCAAATCCTTTCTTTGAAAGAAGAAAGATAATCTAAAAGAATTATTACATGAAAAAGTCAATAGAACTAATAGTTTTATTAATTCTTTTTACCACATTCTCATACGCTTTAACTAAAACAACAAATGTTAAAATAATAACTTCAAACGGTACAAACACATTTATATGCGAATTAGCAACCACAGAAGAGGAGTGGGAAATTGGACTTATGTATAGAAAAGATCTAAAGCCTAACAATGGCATGTTATTTATTTTTCCTTTTGATTCCTACATTTCATTTTGGATGAAAAATACTTATATACCTTTGGCAATAATATTTATAGACTCAGATAAAAATATAACTGATGTATATTACCCAAAACCTCTATCAACAAATAGTATAATACCTTCAAAACCTTGCAGATATGTTTTAGAAATTTTATCAAATTCTGGAGTAAATATAAATGTAAAAAAAGGAGATAAAATATTATTTTAGAATAGTTTGAGACCTATCAGGGCCAACAGAAATATAATTTATAGGTATCTCTAATGATTCTTCAATAAACTCAATATATTTTCTAGTTTCATAAGGTAAATCATTAAAACTTTTGGCTTCAGTAAGTCTTTTTTTCCATCCTTTGAAAGATTTATATACAGGTTTAACAGAATAAAGAGTACCTGGATCCATAAACGGTGGTAATTTAAATCTTTCACCATTAAGTTCATACTCAACACAAACTTGTATTTCATCTAGTTCTGAAAGGACATCTAACTTCGTCAAAAAAATCTCAGTAGTTCCACTAACCGTCGAAGAGTACTTTAAAAGAGGAATATCAAGCCACCCGCATCTTCTTGGTCTACCAGTTGTAGCTCCAAACTCATCTCCTATTTTCCTTAAGATTTCACCAATTTCATTATTTTGCTCAGTAGGAAAAGGTCCCTCACCTACTCTAGTTGTATAAGATTTTACAATACCTATAACATTATCAATTTTATTAGAAAAAACACCTGCTCCAGTACAAACCCCATTACTTGAGGCATTTGAAGAAGTAACATAAGGATAAGTACCAAAATCTATATCAAGAAGGACACCTTGAGCTCCTTCAAAAAGTATGTCCTTACCTTTCTTTATCTCATCATTTAACATTATTTCAACATTACATACACTTATACCTAATTTAAAAAACTTTTCTTTTAAATGATGAGCAATATTAAGGGGATTAAATTCATAATTGTACTTATAAAAAGATCTTATTAAAAAAACCTTTTCTTCAGAAAATAAATTTATTTTTTGAGCAAGCTGTTCCTCAGAAAGATTAACTAAATCACTAATTCTTATTCCTTTTCTTGAGATCTTATCTTCATAACAAGGTCCAATACCTTTTGAAGTAGTACCTATCTTTTTCGAAGAAGTAGATTCCCTAAGAGCATCTATCAATTTGTGATAATCCATAACTATATGCGATTTATCACTTATATACACCCTATCCCTCACAGAGAATTCCATCCTTTCAAGTGCTTCTATCTCTTCTTCCAGTTGATCAATATCAACAACAACTCCATTTCCAATTATAACTTTAGAGTTATAGTTCATAAGCCCTGAAGGCAAAAGGTGAAATATAAATTTCTTATCACTAATAACCACTGTATGCCCTGCATTAGCTCCACCTTGATACCTAACAACATAATCATACCTTGAAGAGAGTAAATCGATAACCTTTGCCTTACCTTCATCCCCCCACTGCAATCCAACTACCACACTAACCATAACTTACCTCAACACAATAATTATTTATCATAAATAAAGGTTTATCAACAAAATTCTAAGAGCATCTAAAATCAACATTCACAAAATTACCAATTTCTTAAAGATGTTTAAAAAATCCAATTACCATAATCTGGAATTAGGAATTCGTAAATTTAGACATAGGTAGAGGAAAGAGGATAACGAAGTATGATCTAATTGTAGGAACTATAGGGTTGGGGGAATTCTAAAAGTACTTTTCAAAAACTCCTAAATTTTCTTGAAAGATAAACCAAAATTCAAAAAAATAGTAGTTGGTAAATAGTAATTGGAGGTAAAAATGTTGTCAGAGAAAAGATACTTACCAATATGGTTCTACATTGGTATAATAATTTTATCAGCACTAATAATTATGGCAAGTTTAAAAGTAAAATTCTTTCAACAGTGGGCAACCCCTATATTCTGGACATCATACATACTTATATTGGACGGAATAATATACTCTTTTAAAGGGAAAAGCTTCCTATTTTCTATTGAATTTATAGTAGTTTTTATACTCTCAATTTTAACTTGGTGGTACTTTGAATGGGTAAATATATTCCTATCAAATTGGCACTATACAGGACTACCTAATTTACTTGAAAGATATATAGGATACATCTGGGCTTTCGGAACAATAATACCTTCAGTACTCATAACTTACAATCTACTTTTACTCATATTTAGAGATACAAAAATAGAATTTCACGGTATAAAGTTTTCAGAAAGAATAATCACAGTAATGATACTCTTAGGCATCCTTTTTATACTCTTACCTATAATACCATTTAGCTTAAGTTTCATTGAAAGAAGCGCAGACAAAAAACTATTCTTTTTCCTAGAATGGATTAATATAAACTACGGACAATATTTAGCATTCGCAACTTGGACATCACTATTTCTAATTTTGGATCCTATAAACTACACTCTACAAAAACCTTCAATAATAGGCTACATCGAAAAAGGTAATTACAAAGTCATACTACTACTATCAATTACAGGAATAATTTGTGGATTTTTGTGGGAATCAGTAAATTATCTCCTAGCAACAACAAAATGGTACTACACAGTACCAATCTTAGAAAATATAAAAATATTTGAAATGCCCATTCTTGGTTATTTAGGGTTCATAACCTTTGCATGGGAAATATACGACATAATATCCTTTACATATAAACCAGCAATAATGAAAATACAAGAGTGGTTTATTTAAATGGTAGCATTAATAACAAAATACGGACAAGGACTAGGACTAGGACACATAAAAAGAATGAAAGTGTTGAAAACCTACTTGACGGAAAAAGAAATAGACTCAGAGATCTTCTATTTAGAAAATTTAAATTACCATAAAAATATAAAACTAGCAATAATTGACGCAAGAGAAGTTGACAAAAGCTTAATAAATGAACTAATCAAAGAAAAAGTACCTGTAATATCTCTTGATGATACAGAAACTGAAAAACCCTCAATAATATCAATATTCTCATTACCATTTCTAGAAACAAAAGGGCCAAAACCTAATTTCCAAGGAAAAGAATTTTTAATACTAGATCCAGAAATACAAAAAACAAAAAAAACCGGAAAAGAATTTGATTTTTTAATAACTTTCGGAGGAGAAGATCCTAACAACTTAACTGAATTATTCCTAAACAAATTTAAAGAAGTAATAGAAGATAAAAAAACAGCAATACTAATCGGCCCTTTATTTAAAAATAGAGAAAAAATAAAAAAATTAGCTAAAGAATTAAATATAAAAGTCTACGAAAATGAGAATATATATTCATTAATAGCACTATCAGACACTATAATAACATCCTTTGGTATTACAACTTACGAAAGCTTAATACTAGGTAAACATATAATATTGCTAAATAACTCTGAATATCACCATAAATTATTCCTGAAAAGTAAATTAAAAAGATATGGTATAAAAGAAATTGGATTCTTAAAAAATGGTAAACTTATAAAGAATAAACCTCAAATCAATAACGAAACAATAGCTAAATTTAGTTTAAACATAAACGAAAATTTAGAAAGATGGGCAAACTTGATAAAACTATGCCTAGAACTAGAAAATCAAATTAACTTTAAAACCTTATACGGAGCTAAAGCAATAGCAAGAACAAAGGAAAAAACAATATTCCTAAAAAATAATCAAACCATAATCTTACCACTAAAAACTATCTTCTATTCTTTATAAGAAAAGCAATAAACAGTTCATTCATAATTATTACCTATATGAAATACGACAAAACCATAAGTAGAGAAATTGCATTACAAGCAATATACCAACTTTTAATAACTAACGACAAAAAAACAGTACTCACATTAAGTTGGATAGAAGAAGTATTCAAAGAAGAATTAGAATACAGAAACAAAGAATTCATTACAAAATATGCTAAGAAGATAATAAAAAAATATATAAAAAACTACAAAAAGATAAACACATTATTCAAATCAAACTTTACAAAAAACCCACTTATAATGCCAGAAATAGATAAAGCTATAATTTTTCTAGGAATAGTATTACTAAAATTTATGAAAGACACAACTCCTAAAATAGCAATCAATGAGACAATAATCTTAGCAAAAGCTTACGGATCCTCAAATAACTTTTATAAAGCAGTTAACAAATTTCTAGATACAGTTTTAAAAAACCAAAATACTTTGGAATAAAATTTATTTTAACCTATTATCAAGACTTAGAAATAGTTAATATTCTCTATTAAATAGAATAAATTATCAGATTTCATTGATATTTCATATTTAATTGAAACACTTAGAAATCAAAAAATCAATAAAAAGTTTTTAGAATTTGGTATTGATAAAATCAAAGGTGATAATTTATAAATATTATTACCTTAAATTATCAATATTTTAATACTTTTAGGTTAAGGGGAAGTTATGAATGGTTTTCTGGGGATATGGGAGAACTTTGTAAATATTGTTACCTTAGGTAATAATCTAGATAAAGCAATTTTATCAAAAGTAAAAGTTTCTTTTGAGAAAAATAAAGTTTTACTAACTGTAAACGAAGAATTTACAAAAACATGGATAGAGCAAAACTATCTAGATAGGATAAAATCAATGTATAGTTACTATGACATGGAAGTAGAAATAATAGTTATCAATAACAGCAATGATGGAAAAAAAACTTCTACTTCAGTTAAAGATAAGGCCCCTTCCAAATCTACCCAAAATGAACAAAACATTTCTACCAAAACTGAAACAAGCAAAAAAGATACACTCAAAGAAGTAAGAAAAGAAGAAATAAAAACCTCCACAGCAACGATTGAAATCAATGAAAGAATTGATATTCTAAATTTAAATCCAAACTTTACATTTGAAAACTTTATTGTTGGACCTAGTAATGATTTTGCGTATCATGCAGCATTAAATGTTGCAAGAACGCCTGGGCTAAGCTATAATCCACTTTTTATATACGGTGGAGTTGGGCTTGGTAAAACACACTTACTTCAAGCAATAGCAGCAGAAATAATAAGAATAAACAAATTTAAAAAAGTAATGTATGTAACAAGTGAACAATTTACTAACGATTTCTTCAAAGCACTTAATTCCAAAAACATGCATTCTTTTAGAATAAAGTACAGAGAAGCAGATATACTCTTAATTGATGATGTTCAATTTTTCAAATCTTCAATGAAACAAACGATTGAAGAACTATTTCACACATTCAACAAACTTGCACACAACAGAAAACAAATGGTCTTTACGAGTGATAGAACTCCAAGAGAACTAGAGGAAATAGGAGATAGAATGATAAGTAGATTTGAGAGTGGGCTCGTTGTAGAAATAAAAAAACCAGATTTTGAAACTAGATTAAAAATAATCAACGCAAAACTTTCAAAAGAGAATATAACTTTAAAGGATGAACTAAAAGCCTTTATTGCAAACTCCATCGTAAGTAATGTAAGATCTTTGGAATCAGCAATCAACAGAATATTAGCATTCTCGTCATTTAAGAAAACTGAAATAACATTACCACTACTAAAAACTTTGTTAAAAGACTTAATAGAAGTTGATACAAAAGAAAAGGAATTTGTTGAAATAAATTATAGCCCGGAAGAAATAATTAAAGCAGTGGCAAAATACTACAATGTTAGCACAGAAAAAATAATTGGAGACAACAAAGCAGATGAACTAATACTAGCAAGACAAATAGCAATGTATCTAACAAAAAAACTAACAACACTATCTTTTTCTCAAATTGGTGAAAAATTTGGTAGAGTACATAGCACAGTCATGAGAGCTTACGAAAGGATAGAAACACTTGTAAAAAAAGATATCTTACTGAAAGAACAAATAAAGGAAATAATATCTCTGATAAAACAATCTAAAAACATAAATGTTTAATCACTTTACCAAATCAATTAGCAAATTACCAACTTGAGTATTATCCATAATACCTTTGAAAAGATCGCTTCCAACTCCATAACTAAAAAGAGGTACCAGAGAACCAGTATGATCCTTAGAAGCAAACCTACTCACAACAAGCTTACCTACAACCCCACTTACTAAATATACACCACCTGTTTCGTGATCAGCAGTTACAATAACTAAAGTATTCCTATCCCTTTGAGCGAAATCTAAAGCAACACCAACTGCTTCATCAAAGTCCTCCATTTCAGCAAAAAGTCCCTTAGAATTGTTGTTATGAGCTTCCCAATCTATTTGAGAACCTTCAACCATAAGCACAAAACCTTCTTTACTCTTCGATAAAATATCAATCGCTTTTTTAGTCATTTGAGCTAAACTAACCTTTCTATTACCACTTACAGCAGAAGGTAAGTGATTCAAATCTAAAAGACCTAAAACTTTTTCAAATCCAGTAGCTTGGTAGTTGTAAAAACCATCATAATTTGTTATCAAAGAATACCCTTTTGAAACCATGGTATCAATTAAACTAATTTTATACTCTCCTTTAGAAGAATTGGTAGAAGACTCGTAATCCTTATTTGAAGAATAAACATTAGGTAAAAAGTAAGATAATCCCCCTCCAAAAATAACATCAACAATACCATTAGTTAAGAAAAAAGAGATTTCATCCTCACTTTTTCTTGAAATAACATGAGAATAGAAAACAGCAGGAGTAGCGTGAGTTATAGTACAAGTAACAACAATACCATTAGCTTTACCTCTCTCCTTAGACCATTCCATAAGAGTTTTTAAATAATTACCTTCAGGAGAAATAGAAATGTACCCATTTTTAGTTTTGTATCCAGTCGATAAAGCAGTACCTCCTGCAGCAGAATCAGTGACTAGAGCATCGTAAGAATAGGTGCTCATAAGAGATATATTCCTAAATTTAGCTATATTTGCGTTAGTATTAACAAGATAATAGTAAGAAACAGCACCCAATCCCATTCCATCACCAATCATTATTATTATATTCTTAGGTTTCACACTAGACTTTTTACCTAAACCTTGAGCAAAGGAAAATTCAAAAAGAAAAATCAAAATGAATAATGATAAAATAATTTTTTTCATTTAAAAATTACGCCCCCCAATATCATCAACGTCCACTTCTATATCAATCATTTTATTCTTTCTAAGGATAGCAGGCATAGAAGAATCAAACGAAGATCTATCAAAATCATCATTGGCTTTAATAAATCTCCTTCTTGAAAAGAATTCTTCTTTAGAAATTATCTTGCTACCTTGTACAACCCTAAACTTTTCTTCGCTTTCTTCTTTTATAGGTGTTTTAGACTTTAAAGAAGTTTCTGTTTCAACAGAAGAAGATTCAGCGGGAGCAAATCCTGTTGCAATAACAACAACTCTTATATCATTACCCATAGTATCATCAATAACAGCACCCATTATAATATTGGCATCCTTATCCGTAGTTTCATTTATAGTCTCCATAATTGTATTTACATCATCAAGAGAGAGTTTATTACTACCGGTTATATTTACAAGGATAGCCCTTGCCCCTTTGAAGGACGAATTATCAACAAGAGGATTATTAATCGCTTTTTGAGCAACTTGTTTAGGATCAGAATCAACTCCTATACCCATCAAAGCCTCGCCACCTTCCCTAAGTACAGTTCTAACATCGGCAAAATCCACATTGATAAGTCCAGGAACAGTTATTATATCTGACATACCTTGAATTGCCTGCATAAGCACTTCATCAGCCTTACGAAAAGCAACAGCAAGAGGAGATTTTTTATCTATAACCTTAAATAGGTTTTGATTAGGTATAACTATAAGTGTATCTACATGTTGTCTTAGCCTTTTAATACCCTCTTCCGCTCTTTCCATTCGTTTTTTACCTTCAACAATGAAAGGTTTAGTAACAACGGCAACCGTAAGAGCACCAATCTCTTTAGCAATTTGAGCAATAACTGGAGCTGCACCAGTTCCAGTACCACCACCCATACCACAAGTTATAAAAACCATATCGGAACCACGAAGAGTATCATAAATAATATCTCTATCTTCATTAGCAGCTTCTTCACCTACATTAGGATCAGCACCTGCACCAAGACCTTTCGTTGTTTTCTGACCAATTTGGATTTTAGTTGGAGCAAGATTAGTAGCAAGAGTTTGAGCATCAGTATTAATTGCAATAAAATCAACATTTTTAACTCCTGCCTCAATCATTCGATTTATAGCATTACATCCACCCCCTCCAACACCTACTACCTTTATATTAGTTAAACTTTCATCATAATCAAACATAAAATACCCCTCCCATTCCAAAAAATAATTTAAAAGTATTGTAAAACAAGTATAAACTACTTTCAACAGTTTTTTCAAAAAATTCAGAAATTTTTTGTATTTTTTAACGAAAAATTAAAAAACAACAATATCGTAAAAATTATCTAATTTAGATTAACGCCAAAAATACTTTTAAAATCAAATAAAACAGAACATAAATCAAAATTATTTTTGATCAGAGATATTTAAAAATTTAACACTACCTATTATTAGTTTTCACAAAAAACTACAAAAAGTTAAGGGTATTTGAAAAATACTTTTAGTATTTTGCCAACCTACCCTTAAGCACAATAGGAGGCTTCGCCTCCTAGTAGTACCTCCTTCTAGTTATTGCCAAATTCCGAATTCCCAATTTAGTGGAGGATAAACCCCATTTGAAACTTCGTATTAAGCGGATTAACATAATGAAAAATATTTATATTTAATTAATTTAGAATCTAAGAATTTAGTTCAATTAGAATATATTAAAATTTTTGGGGGTAATTATGAAAAGAATAGGTATTTTGACTGGTGGTGGTGATGCTCCTGGTTTAAATGGTGTTATTAAAGGAGCATATCTAAGGATAAAAAAAGATTTGCCAAATGTCGAGATATTAGGGTTACTTGAAGGATGGAGAGGATTACTTGAGAAAAAGTACATTGTACTGAAAGATGAAGATGTAAAAGAGATTCACAAAGAAGGAGGTACAATATTAGGTTCTTCAAGGACGAATCCTTACAAAAATGAAGAAACCATTAAAAAAGCTCATCAGAGTTTTAAGGAACTAAATCTCGATGCTTTAATAGCGATAGGTGGAGAGGATACTTTGGGTGCTGCAAACAAACTTGCAAAAGATGGATTTCCAGTAGTAGGTGCTCCAAAAACCATTGATAATGATCTAAATGTCACAGATTATACTTTCGGATTTGATACAGCAGTAAACATTGCAATGGAAGCAATTGACAGATTACACACAACAGCAAAATCACACAGAAGAGTAATGGTTGTAGAAATAATGGGTAGACATGCTGGATGGATAACCCTCTGGGCAGGTATATCAGGTGGCGCTCACATAATATTACTACCGGAAGAGACCACAAAGCTAACAGACATTGCCGAAATAGTCAAGAAAAGAAAAGAAAAGGGAGAACTTTATACACTAATAGCAGTTTCAGAAGGTGCAATACTTGACACTGGAGGAGTTTCTAATTTTGTTTTTGAAGATGCAAAAGTTGATGAGTTTGGTCATGTAAGATTAGGAGGAATAGCAAAACAACTTGCAAAGTACATCGAAGAAACAACAGGTATTGAATCAAGATATGTAGTTTTAGGGCATATTCAGAGAGGTGGATCACCAACAGCATTTGATAGAGTACTATCTCTAAGGTTTGGTATAAAAGTAGGAGAATTAGTAATAAATAAAGAATGGGGGAAGATGGTAGCACTAAGAGGAACAGAAATTGTAGCAGTACCTCTTGAAGAAGCA
>JBMFQU010000051.1:0-12428 GCA_049968435.1 Brevinematia bacterium
TAGGAATTTGTAATTAGGAATTTGGGAGTAGGTGATTGTGTGATAAGTAAAGGGAGATATTGATAAGAGGGTGAAACCCTCTTAACGCACTAAAGGGCGGGAGGGTGGGGCACTAAAGGAAGTATCTTAAAAAATTTCTAACTCAATTAGAGGTAAAGGTTTTATCTTTCCTTACTCTTAAATTAATCGCCTAATAGAAAGTTAGAACTTTCACAAAAAGTTAATAGTTGGTACCAAATAAGATGGAAATTATAATAACGAACTAAATTAGAATTGAAAGTAAATGACTAAATTTTCCGATAAATGCTGTATGATATTTTTTATTAAGCCTGGCATTATACTTACTCCAGAAGAAGTCCTATCTGACAAAGGTATATATATAGATACTTCTATTGGTAGAATTATTGATATTAGTTATTATAATACTAAAGCAGATTTAAGTTTGTTATTGCCTTCTGATACTGTTGCTATACCTGGAATAATAAATGCTCATGATCATTTACTTGGTAGTTACTGGCCTAGAGTTGGTGAAGGGCCCCATATATCTTGGAAACCTTGGGATGATCTTTTAAAATCGTCTCCTGTTTACGCTGAGAGGAGTAAAATACCAAATTTTTATCTCTATCTCATTGGAGCTTATAAGAATTTAATTTCTGGTGTTACTACTGTTATGGATCATATACCACATAAGGTTAATGAAAATTTCATTGATAAATTACCTGTAAAGGTTATAAAAGAATATACCCTTGCTCATGAAGTTTCACCTTATGATTTAAAATGGGGAGAAGGTGTTGAGATAGAACATAAGAGGGCAGTTGAAAAGGATTGGCCATTTGTTACTCACATAGAGGAAGGTTTTGATGAAGAATCTCCTAAAGGTATTGATTACTTGATTGAAATGAATGCACTTACCGAACATACAGTTATGGTGCATGGTCTTGCTTTATCTGATGAGGATCTTGATAGAATATCTAAGGCAAAGGCCCATCTTGTTACATGTCCTGTATCTAATTATTTTATGTTTAAAACAATAGCCAGGTTAAAAGAATGGTTTAAAAACGGAATAAATGTCTCTTTAGGTACAGATTCTCCGATGTCTGGTGGTATGAATATTCTTGAGGAAATTAAATTCTTAAAAATGGCATACAAGAGCAAATATAGTGAAGATATTGATAATAAGACAATACTCCACATGATAACTAAAAATCCTGCAAGGGCTTTTAGAATTGATAACAAGGTAGGTTATTTGAAGAAAAATTATATAGCTGATATTACTATATTTAAATTAAGAAAAGATATTTTTGAAAGTATTGTTAGTGCATGGTTTAACGATATAGAACTTGTAATTTTGAATGGTATTCCTTACTATGGTTTTTCTTACTATGAGGATATTATTAGGAATTTTGATATAGATTACTCAAAGGTTGTAATTGATGGTAAAGAAAGGTTCATTGTGGGTGATCTCGAAAAACTTATGAGAACTGTTTGGGAGTTCTTAGGATTTAGAAAACAACTACCTTTCATACCTATTTATGTTAATGATTAGTTTTAAATGAAAATGTTTTAAAATCTGCATTGTTTATTCTAATTAATGGTAATACTAAAGATTTCTCTAACTTTTAAGTAAAGGTAGTCTAATAAGGAGGTAGTAATTAGGTAATAGCCAATAGGTTAAATGTGGTGCTAATATTGAATTAAAAACTTTCATAGTTTAGAGGAAAGAGGAGGTATTATCTAATAGGAGGTGAAACGCTAATGTTGAAGCTAAGGGATGAGAATACTAAAAGTATTATTCAAACACTCTTATTTTAAATTGATAAGTTTGGTATTTATTATTTATATTTAAGTGTAAGGTACCTGAAATATGTATTTTCAAGATGTTCTGATGACGCTTAAAAGTTTTTGGTCTGAGAAAGGTTGTGTTATCAGGGAAGGTTGGGATTTAGAGGTAGGTGCTGGGACATTTAATCCAGATACTTTTCTTAGAGTCATAGGTAAAAAACCTTGGAATGTTGCTTATGTAGAGCCTTGTAGAAGACCTACGGATGGTAGGTATGGTATGAACCCTAATAGGTTGGGTTTTTACTATCAGTTTCAAGTAATAATGAAACCTTCTCCTATAAATATTCAGGAGATGTACATTGAAAGTTTGGAAAGGTTAGGAATAGTTGTGAAGGAACACGATATAAGGTTTGTGCATGATGATTGGGAATCTCCTACTCTTGGTGCTTGGGGGCTTGGTTGGGAAGTTTGGCTTGATGGAATGGAAATTACTCAATTTACCTATTTTCAAGCGGTAGGTGGTATTGATCTTGATCCTGTTCCTGTTGAAATAACATATGGTTCGGAAAGAATCACAATGTACTTACAGAATGTAGATAATGTTTTTGATTTACAATGGAATGAAAATATAAAGTATGGAGATCTTCAGAAGTACTTTGAGTATGAGTATTCCGTTTATAACTTTGAAGAAGCAGATATCGGTCTATATTTTGAGCTTTTTGAAAAATTTGAAAACGAAGCAAAAAGGTTAATATCAAAGAAATTGGTTTTTCCAGCTTATGATCTGGTAATGAAATGTTCTCATGTTTTTAATGTCCTTGATGCTAGAAATGCTATAAGTGTAACTGAAAGAGCAAATTATATTTCTAGAGTTAGAAGTCTAGCTTCTATGTGCGCTAAACTTTGGAGTGAGATTAGCCATTAATATGGATACATTAATCATTAGAGAAGCATCATTAGAAGATGTTGATAGTATTTTTAATCTTATGAAACCTTTCGTTGATAAAGGTGATCTTCTACCTAGATCTAAGGATGATATTACTGACCACATAAGAAATTTTATAGTTGCTGAGGTTGATGGTAAAGTAGTTGGTAGTATGGCGATAAAATTTTATAGTAGGGAAATGGTAGAATTTAGAAGTTTAGTTGTAGATGTTAATTTTCAAGGTAAAGGAATAGGGGCTAAACTTGTGAATGAAGGAATTGAAATTGTTAAGGAGATGGGGGTAAAGAGAGTGTTCGTTTTAACTAGAAGCGAAAACTTTTTCAAAAAACTAGGCTTTTATGTTGTTAAGAAAGATATCTTCCCAGAGAAGATATGGTTTGACTGCATGCTTTGCCCCAAATTAAATAACTGTGATGAGATTCCAATGCTTAAGAATATAAAATGAAGTTTAATTTTTTCACATCAGCTAAAATAAATTTAGGTCTTACGGTTATAGGTAAGTTACCTGATGGTTATCATGAAATAGAAAGTATTTTAGTCCCTGTCAGTATTTTTGATAAAGTTTCAATAGAGTTCTTTCTAGATAGATTTTACAAAGAGATTGGTGTAAATTCAGATAACTACATTCAAATACCTAGAGATGAAAGAAATATAATTTGGAAAATTGTTAAATATGTTGAAGATTATTTAAGAATGAGTATAGGTTTTCATGCTTACATTGAAAAGAATATACCTGTTGGTAGTGGTTTAGGTGGAGGTAGTGGGAATGGAGCAGGTGTTTTTTTATCTCTTCTTAAGTTTTTGAAGGACAATCAGGTTATTGATACTTTTTTGGAGGAGGAATTAGTAAAGAATGTATATAAGGTTGGTTCTGATATCCCCTTTTTCTTAAGTAGAGGGGCTTGTATTGTTCAAGGAAGAGGAGAAAAGGTTTTTTACATTGAAGGTTTATTTGAAAAACTTATGAATTATAAGGTATTGATAGTTTACCCTCAGATTGATGTTTCTACAAGGGAAGCTTATACTCTGATATCTCAAAGAAGACTTTATGATCCAAATAAGTGGGCATTTGATTTTTCTAAAAAATTCTTAAGCTCTGAAATAGATTTGAGTGATTTTAAAAAAATGTTGAAAAACACATTCGAATGTGTTATACTTAGCGAAGTTATAGATGAGATAAAGAAATATTTGTATTTTGAGGGAGCGATGGTTTCTTTGGTTAGTGGAAGTGGTTCTGCGGTATATGGTATTTTTGAAGATGTTGATCTTAGTAAAATTAAGGTAGGATTAGTTAAAAATTTTGGTATCAATGATAAATTTATTTTTGAGGCTAGTTTTGTAAAAGAACCAGTTGTATTTTTTTGATTGCTGGAGGTTTGTATGAAGATTACTGATGTTAAGATCAAAAAGCTTAGCAGTGATGGAAGAAGGCCTAGTAAAGTTAAGGCTGTTGCTTCTGTCACTTTCGATGGTCAGTTTGTGGTTCACAACATTAAGATCGTTGAAGGTAGGGGTAAACTATTTATTTCTATGCCTTCGAGAAGAGTTGGGGACCAAAACAAAGATATTGCGCATCCTATAACTTCTGAGTTTAGAAGAGAATTAGAAGATGCGATATTAGGTCAATATAACACTTTATAGTTTTTAAGTTTGAAATTTTACATTTTTGTCTTTTAGGGGTCATTAAGTTGATCCCTTTGATATTTTTTTAAAAACCTCTCTATCTAAAAGATCAAGATTTTCATTTATATCATCGCTGAAAATGTATTTCTTCAAAAACTGAGGTAGGCCGAAAGAACTGGTGTGTACTTCTTCGTTGTAGAATTTTAATTTTCCTTTATCTAGACCATTATTATATATTGGTTTTGTTGGATCATTCTTCTTTGAACCTATTACGAAACTCCAAAGAGAAATAAATGATGGTATAGCAACAACATAAGATAGAGAATACTTAATTAGTTTTTTTGTTTCATTTATTAGTAGTTTTGTGACATTAGGTGTCAAATAAATTGATTCTGATTGAATTACAAAAGTACCTTCCTCTGATAAATGTTCAATTACATTTTTGAAGAATCTTTTTGAATACATATCTTTTGCTATTTCTATAGGGGCACTTATATCAATGATTATTGAGTTGTAGATTTCTTGTGTTTCTTCTATAAATTTAAATCCATCCTGAAAGTAGTAATTGAGTATGCTGTAATTTGTACCTTCCCAAGTATTTAAGTATTTTTGAGAAAGTTCTACAATTTTTTTATCTATTTCTACTAAATCTATCCTCTCTATTGAAGGGTATTTTGATATTTCTCTTACACATCCTCCATCTCCACCACCTATTACTAAAACTCTCTTTGGATGCTTTACCAAAGATAAAGGTACATGTACCATCATTTCGTGATAAATAAATTCGTCTAATTCTGACATCATTATTAAACCGTCTGTTATTAATGTTTTACCGAAGGGTATTGTATCAACTATCTCTATTAACTGAAATTCTGATTTTTCTTTTACTATTGTTTCTTTTATCTCTATTTCATAATTAAACCCTTCAAATTCTGAGTCCTTAAACCAGTATCCAAGATTTTTTGTATATGACATGTGGTTAATTTTGAATTTAATATATCTTAAATTTCTAAATTTTAATAGTGAAGCTTTTATATTTTTGTTTACTTTCAGAGAAATGCCTATGAAAATTTAAAATCTTCTTATACTTCTATTAGAATTACACGGTCTCATTTTTGCCTACTTCTAAAGGAAGTTTCACTAAAAGAAATTTCTGAAAAAATCAATAAGTGTTTTTTCTAATGGAGGTATCAAAAATGAAAATTAGGCCTTCCTAATGAAACCATAGGGTGGAGTACTAAAAAAATTCATAAGATAGATTAAGGAATGTGCTTTTTAATCTTTCTAAATGGAGGTACTAATAGGAGGCGAAGCCTCCTGCGTAGAACTTAAGGGTGGGAGGCAAAAAGAAGTCTCTTAAAAATACTAATTTCTATTATAGTAAGTAAAATTTTATCTTATAATTGGAAGCAGTGAAGGCGAAGCTTACTTTGGAATGATTAAGGAGGTATTACTAGGAAGCGAAGCCTTCTGTTGCACTAAAGGACTTATGGGGAACAAAAAGAAGTTTCTAAAATTTCTAACTTCTATTAGGAGTAGATGCAATATCTTTTTACCTTCTAAAGGAAGATGAATCTTTACTAATTTATTTACTCATTGAAAGTAATGAAATTGAAGCCTACCTTGGATGGCTGGATAAGGTACTGATAGGATTACGAAGTTCTCCTACTGAAACTTTTGGGTGAGTTAGGTGAAAAACAAAAAGGTCTCTTAACTTTCTTAATGGGAGCGGGGAAGGTGTAACATTTTAGTAGGATTTTAGAAGTAAATTGAGTTGTTTAGTAGCCTTTAAACTGTCTTAAGAATCTTAAGTCGTTTTCGTAAAATAATCTTATATCTGTTATTTCATATTTTACCATTGCTATTCTTTCAATGCCCATACCAAAAGCAAATCCTTTAACTTTGTTTGGATCATATCCTGCATTTTCAAATACTTTTGGATGAACCATTCCACATCCTGCTATTTCCAACCATCCGGAATGTGAGCAAATATTACATCCCTCCCCATTGCAACCAGGACATGTTACTGCCAATTCTGCGCTAGGTTCTGTAAAAGGGAAGAAGTCAGTCCTAAATCTTGTTTTTGTTTTAGGACCAAACATCTTTTTTGCAAAGATGTCCATTATACCTTTTAAGTCTGAAAATTTTACATCTGTATTTACATAAAGTCCTTCAATTTGGTGGAAGGTATGAGAATGTCTTGCATCGACTGTGTCTCTTCTGAAACATCTTCCTGGTGCTACTATAGCTACGGGGAATTCGTATTTTTCCATTGTTCTTATTTGTACTGGTGATGTTTGGGTTCTTAGTAAATACCTATCTACAGTTGATTTTGCATTTAAGTAAAATGAATCATGATCGGCTCTTGCTGGATGGTTAGGTGGAATATTTAGTTTGTCAAAATTGTAGGATTCTAATTCTATCTCTGGACCTTCTACTATGCTAAATCCCATCTCGCTGAATATTTGACAAAGTTCATCTTTTACTATATTTACGGGATGTTTCACAGGAAGAGTATCGTAGTTTTTTGTTAAAGTAATATCTATCCACTCTGATCTTAACTTCTCTTCTATTTTAGCATTTTCTATTAACTCATATTTTTCATTTATAATTCTTTCTACCTTGTCTTTGATTTCATTTACTTTCTGACCAAATTCTCTTCTCTCTTCCGGTGGAATTTCTTTTATCTTCTTTAAAAGTTCTTTTAATATACCATTGTTCCCCAAATATTTTACTTTTAAACTGGCCAAATTCTTTTCATCTTTTACTTCAGATATCTCTTTTTCAAATTCTTCAAGTATTTTATCTAACATAATATTTATGGTTAATTTTAAAAATGATTTTTAGGGTATTTCAAACTAATTTAGTAATTTTTCTAATGTTTGAGCAACTTCTTTAGGTAATTCTAATATTACCATATGTCCCGAATTCGGTAGTATTACTATAGGTGTTTTAAATAAAATTGAAAACTTATATTGTGCTTGTATTGATACTAGTTCATCTTTTTGTGAGTATATAACCTTTACTTCTGGTAATTCGCTTCTGTCTATGTCTTCTACAAATCTATCAAATAGGTTTTCTGTTATTCTTAATGCACATATCTTGTTTTTAGTTGATTCAAAGTGAATTTGTGTGTAAGGTGATACATACTTTGATATATTTTCTTTTAGCTCTTTTTCGATTGGTAAAAAGAATAAAAATCTTTTAAAGAAAAACTTAACAATTGGTGGTAATATAAATAGGCCAATTAAAGTCCTTATGGGTCTGAAAAAAGCTACTTTTAGTAATGGATGTAGAGTTCTCCAAAATTCATATGTACCTATGGAATTTACTAAAATTACACTTTTTACAATACTTTTTGATAATGTATGTAATCTATTTGCTAAGAATAAAGAAATCTTTCCGCCAGTTGAGTGCCCTATTAGGGTAATTTTCTCTAATCCTAGATCAAGGATAAATTTTGACAAAATTGAAATATTTTCTAAAGTATTGAATTTGAGTTTAAGTGATCTAGAGCTATTACCATGTCCAAGCATGTCTATTGCTATTATCCTATACTTCTTCAAGTTTAGATGTTTTATTATTGGTATCCAAACTTCTTTTGAATTTAACCAACCGTGTATGAGAAAGAGTGTTTTTTTACCTTCTCCTATGTCAAAGTAGGAGATGAATCTATCTTCATCTACTTTAAATATCTTCTCTTCAAATTGTTCCATATTGTTCAGCAATATAATTCATTATTTTTAGTTTTTTCAAGTTTAGAAGAAGGTATTTGAAAATTGTTTTTAGGAAAAAATTTTTAAAAATCTTGAAAAAGGTTGAAAAAATTTTTAAAATATATATAGGGTATGGAGAAAGTTAATCTTAGTAATGTTGTAAATACAAATTTAGTTTCAAATGTTGTTCGTGAACCTAACAATCAGAGAGATACTAGCAATAGAGAACAAAACAGAGCTTCTGAGTTTAAGGATATGGTTGAGATAGGTAATCTAAATATAAGGAATACACAAGAGATTAAAAATATGGCTACTACTTATGAAAGAGTGGGAGACTCTTATGAAAGAATGTCAAGGCCTGAGAGTGCTCTAACCGCTTACCAGATTTCAAATACTCTAAAACCTAACTCTGAAACTGTTCAAAAGATTGATGATGTTGCTGCTAGGATAGCCAGCGAAGGGAAGATTAAATGAAAATTCTTTCAAGAGAAGATGCTAAAAATTTAGATTTACTAATACAAAAAGAGTATCTCTTTGATGAGTTAGTTCTGATGGAGAATGCTGGCATTGATAGTTATAATTTTTTGAAAAAAAAGTTAGGTAAAGATTTTTATTTTAATGTTTTTGTTATTGTTTGTGGGGTTGGTAATAATGGTGGTGATGGTTTAGTTCTTGCTAGAAGATTGCTTGAAGATGATGTAAAAGTCTATGTTTTTATCTTTGGTAAGAAAGAGAAATTTTCTTCATCTACTAAAAGAAATTTCAATATACTTTCAAAGCTTACAGAAGTAAAAGTTTTTGAAGATTTCTCAATGGAGGATGTAATTAATGAGTTTAATAAAGTTATTGCTTCTAATACAGTTGTTGTTGATGCGCTTTTTGGGGTAGGAGTTAAATCTTCTATTCGCGAGCCGTTTTCTTATGTTATAGAGTCTTTAAACGAATTAAAGAATAGGGGAGTAAAAATTCTGTCTATTGATCTACCATCGGGTTTTATTCCTTCATTTAATAAAAAAGAAGTTTTATCTTCGTATCCAGTTGTAAAAGCTGATTGGACTATAACTTTTTTCTCTATAAAGGCGGGTATGTTTCTACCTGAAATGAAAGAATATTTAGGTGAAGTATATGTATCTAGACTTGGTTTTAATGAAAGGATTCTATGTAGTTTAGTTAAAAACAATGTAAATTATCTTGGAAATCTTGTTAGTTTTAACTTCCCTAAAAGGGAGGTTAGTAGTAATAAAGGAAGTAATGGTAAAGTGATATTTATTGGAGGAAGTGATAATTACTTTGGTGGTTTTCTTCTTGCTGTTAAAGCTTCAATGAAAACACCAGTTGGTTACCCTATCGCATTTGTACTTGAAAAGTTTATCAATGTTATAAAGCAATATCTTCCTGATGTTGTTTCTATACCTCTACCTTCAGGTAATAGAGGTTTTTTCTCTGAAGACGATGCAGATTATATAATTGAGAGTAATTTAATTAAAAGTAATGATGTAGTAGTCATAGGTAATGGCATTGGGAATAACCAAGATACAATGAAATTCTTTAGGAAGCTTACTTTGGGTTTGAATAACATTTTGATTATTGATGCCGATGGAATAAATCTTCTTTCAGAAGACAAGGAATTACTTAAAGAGCTTATACATAAGAATAATATAGTTTTAACGCCTCATTTGAAGGAATTTTCTAGAATATCTGGGTATTCTCTGGAAGAGGTTAAAAATGATCCTTTTTACTTGGGTAGAAGTTTTGCTTTGGAGAATAAGATTAATATTGTTTTGAAAGATAATGTAAATTACATTTTCTTTAGCGATGGTGAAAGTTGGGTGTGTGATATGGGTACACCTGTTTTGGCTAGGGCGGGAAGTGGTGATGTTCTTTCTGGATTTATAGGTGGTTTTACTTCTTTTACAAAAGATATTAAGCTAGGAGTTATTTCTGGTGTTAGGTTATTTGGAGAAATGGTTTACAATATTCCTAATAAAACACCTTATCCAAGTATAACTGAAATTTTAAATTCACTTTAGTATTAGTTTTTACCAACTTCTTTGAACTTAGTAGAAATTCTTTAGAATTGCTTTTAGTGAAAAAAATAAGTATATATTTTTAGAATATCACAATGTTTTTGAAGGTTATTTTCCCAGTATTTATAGTCATTTTAGTTTCTTATTTATTTTCAAAGTTTAAAAAAGTTGATCCTTTTAATCTAAGTGTTCTTTCAATGTACATTCTTACACCAGGTTTGATATTGAGATCTTTTGATATGTATGGTAATTTTCTTTTAAGTAATTCTTTTAAAAGTATAGTTCATCTAGGTTTAGAAATTTCTGCTATGTACTTTATTTCTATTATTTTGGCTAATGCTTTGAAGTTATCTTCCAGGTCTAAGTATGCTTTTATTCTACTTTCATTTTTACCCAATACAGGTAATATAGGTATTCCGGTGTGTGAGTATTATTTAGGGACTCAAGGAAGTAGTTTTGCTACTCTTATATTGGTTATAACTTCTATTGTATCTCAAACATATGGAGTTTACCTTGCTTCTAAAGGTAAGATTAATTCTGGTGATTCAATTGTAGATTTAAAGAATGCTTTTATTAATATTTTATCTTTACCTCTCATTTATGTGGTGTTGGTTTCTATTATTATGCCCATTTTTTCGATAAAACTACCGTTTTATTTGAGAGATCCTATATATAATATTGGTATTTCTGCTTTAATAATAGGTTTAATTCAATTAGGAATAGTTTTAGGTAAGGTAAGATTAAGTTTTGTTCCTTTGAGATTTGTTATTTTTGTAGTTGTTTTGAAACTTGTTGTTTCTCCTATTATTTCTTTGGGTATTGGGTATTTTTTAGGTTTTAGAAATGTTGAGCTTAAGGTTTTGGTTTTACAATATGGTATGCCTTCTGCTTTGTATTGTAGTATATTAGCTAACTTTTTTAATCTTCTACCTAGAACTGTGGGTGTTAGTGTGTTAGTTTCAACCTTCCTTAGCGCTTTTACATTGTATGGTATAATTGAATTGATGGAATTACTTTAGCTCCATACTCCTGGAATTTTAGTTCCACATTTCGGGCAGTGTCCTTCGTTTATTTTGTTAATTATTACCTCGTGCCAATTTCTTATTACTAATTCTTCATTACACTTAGGGCAGTAAGTTGTGCTACCTTCTTTATCAAAAACATTCCCAGTATAAACATATTTTAAACCTTTGCTTAAAGCGATTTCTCTTGCTTTTTTTAGTGTTTCTTTAGGTGTTCTTGGTAGATGTGTAAGTTTATAATCTGGGTGGAAAGCTGTAAAATGTAAAGGTACATTATTACCTAAGTTCTCTAATATCCACTCGGAGATTTTGTGAAATTCTTTTTCACTATCATTTAATGTAGGTATTATTAGATTTGTTATTTCAAACCATACTGTTCCTAGTTCTTTTAATCTAATCAAGGTTTCCTTAACTGGATCTAAGTGTGATAATGTTATTTTTTTGTAAAAATCTTCGGTGATTGCTTTTAGATCAACATTTGCTGCATCTACATATTTATAAACATCGTAGAATGCTTCTTTTGATATATAACCGTTGGTTACCATTACTATTTTTATTCCATACTGTTTTGCAATTATTGCTGTATCTATTATGTATTCCCCGATTATAGTTGGCTCATTGTATGTAAATGCTATACTTGGGCAGTGGTAATCTATTGCTAATTTTATAAGCTTCTCTGGGGGTACATAATGAGAATGAACTTGATCTAACCTAGCTTTTGATATTTCCCAATTTTGACAAAACATACATCCTAAATTACAACCTGCTGTTCCTAATGAAAGTATTGGTGTTGAAGGTAAAAAGTGATAAAGTGGTTTTTTCTCAATAGGATCTATATTTATGGCTACTGGTCTTGCATACCCTATTGAGTATAATGTCCCTTTTATGTTTTCCCTTACAAAACAAAATCCAATCTGTCCATCTCCTATTAAGCAATATCTAGGACATAACTCGCACCTTATTTTACCATCTTCTTTGTGCCACCACCTCGCTATAATAGCAGATTCTAGTTTTTCCATATAAAAATTATAATGATTTATATATTACTTTTCAATAGGGGAAGAAAGTATTTAAAAATTACTTTTATTATTTTCACCTACCCCCGCCCTTTAGCTTCAACAGGAGGACGAAGTCCTCCTATTAGTACCACTTTTTAGTTCTTTATGAAAGTCATAACTCCCTATTCTATTAAGTAATTTTTTAAGTAAGAAAAGATAAGAACCTTTACTTTTAACAGAAGTTAGGACTTTTAGGAAAATTCTTTTAGTGCCCCGCCCACCCTTAAGATTTAACATGAGGGCTACGCCCTCCT
>JBMFQU010000052.1:0-12222 GCA_049968435.1 Brevinematia bacterium
GTAGGTGCCTTGTCTTTTTTCACTCCTAAAAGAATTATTATTAATACAAATCTTTCTTAACTTTCTTACTGGAAGCAGTGAAGGCGTAGCCTTCGCTAATCTAATAGGGCGGGTAGGGCACTAAAAATAGTTTCTTAAAACTCTTAAAATATATCGAAATTTAGGATAACCTTTATTTTAAAAAATCACATAAATTCCCTTAAAATGCTAACTATGAAATTAGAAAAGTTTATCAAAATTACTATTTTAGTTATAGCATGTACAATCCTAACATCAATGGCAATAAGAACACCTCCTCTTGAATTGAATCTAATCTTACAAGAGTACAACGATATAAACTATAAATTCGTAGCAACAAACTACTATACAATCAAAGAAAAAATAAATTCATTACCAGAAACTATCATATATGCTATAGCAAACTCATTATACAAAGTATCAAACTTTAGCGAGGTTTTAAATTTTTCAAATATCCAACTAAAAGATAAATTCCTAGACAATAATATAAAATTACTAATATCTTTTTCGCTATCTGAACTAGGAGATTTCTCAAACTCTCAAAATATACTAAAACAAATAACAAATGAATACTTTAAGTACTTTGACAACTTAATAAACTACTACTTCTTCAGAAATGAAATATTTCAAAACAACGCAACCATAGTTAAAGATTTAAATCCAAAATTACTAAAAGATGAAGACATCAGAAAAATTTCTGAACTAATACCTTATTCAGACGATAATTTTTGCATATTTATCTCATCACTACTAATAAAAATAAACAGATCAGAGCAATCAAAAAATGTAGTACTAAAAATACTTTCAAAAAAATATTCAAGTAATGATTCAATATTAAGAGCAAGTAAAAATTTAATATCTTCTGGATTTGTTAAAGAAGGTTATCAACTAATATTAACCTTACCTCTACCTACACCTGTAAAAAATTTTTATCAAGCAAATTTAATGCTATTAAACAAATATTTCAGTGATTCTCAAATAATGCTTGAAAAATTATTAAAAAACTATTCATCATACGAAAAAACTTTGAAAGATTACGATATATCATTAGATGATATATTAGTTAGCTTAGCATCAACAAAAGTAATAGATCCAATAGAATTTGAAAATTTTGCTCTCAAAAACTTGAAAAATTCTGGCTATAAATTTAAAACTTACATACTAAGAAACTATAAAATAATTTCACCTCAAACTCACCTAACTTTTATAACAAATTACTTTGAAAAAGCAGACCTAACATACCAGACAAAAGCATTTATTACAGCATTTATTTCTTATAACTTACACCAAAAAAACTACAACGAACTTAAGGAATTCTCTAAATATATGTTAAAAAGAACTAAAAATACATACTGGGAAAAAGAATTTTATTTACTAACATTCATTTTAGAAAAAGAAAAAAAGAAAGAAATAGCAGAGAAAATACTCATAGATTATCCTTTTACGTACGAATACATAAGAATATTAGATTATATAAAACAAGATAAAGAAACACTACAAGAAATAACACCATATTTACTTTTAGAATACCAAAGAACTTACGAAGATTATAAAACAAATAGCACTATTGAAAATCTAAACAGATTAATAGGTATGAGTTTTGTATTTAAAACATTGAATATAAGCTACGAAAATAGCCTAAATTTAATCCAAGAAGTAAAAAAGCAACTAACCATATTGACTAACATTTCTTCTACAAAAACCAATACAAACAATAATAATATATCTAATACTGAAACAGTAAATCAGAGAATACCTAATTACGTATTTAAGTATTTTAAAGAAGGTCTGGTAGTGGATACTCATTTAGAGGTTATGAACTTAATAAAGTCACCTGACATAAGTTTATTACCTTCCTTAAAAGAATTAAAAATGTACAGCTACATATGTAAAAGTATTGAAAGGTTTGGATTTGATAAATACAGTTTATACTCAAAAAGGGCATTTTTCATACTGGCATTTTTAGAAGATCTTTATCCAACACCATTTATTGAAAAAGTAAAAAATTATTCTGAGGAGTACAATATAGACGAATCACTAATATACGGAATAATGAGACAAGAAAGTAGATTCTCACCTTTTGTGCTTTCAACTGCAAATGCGATAGGACTCATGCAGTTAATAAAGTCTACAGCGAACGAAACTGCTAAAAGATTTCTAAAGATTAAAGAAGAATTATTACCTTTAGACATATACGAAATAGACACAAATATAGAGTTAGGTGTAGCACACATAAGAGAACTATTTAATTATTTCGATAATTACCCTGAAAATTTTAAAGAAGTTTTAGTAGTATCATCATATAACTCAGGCTGTAATGCCGTAAAAGAGTGGTATAAAAATCTCAATCCCCAAGATGAAATTATACTAACTGAAGCTATAAGATACCACGAAACTAAAGAGTATACCAAAATAATTGTAGAAAATACTTTCATTTATAGAAACTTTATATTTGGTAATTGGTACCTAACCAAAAATTAATTCTTTAAACATCAAGGCATTAATAACCGCTTGACCATTATGACAATTGTTAAAGTAAACATAAAGCTTTTGAAAGTTAGCATCTTTTATTTTATAAACCCACTCCTCTAATTCATCTTTAGAATAAAGATAATCATACCTAAGTTTTTCACCTTCATACCACTTTGTTTTATCTCTACTATGAAACCTAATATAACCTACAGTATTAGTTAAAATGAAATCTCTAGGTAATAACCCTCTAATATCTGGTTCATCAACACTAACAAATGTTATATCTTCTTCTCTAAAAGTTTTTAAAACAACATCGTTAACCCAACTATTACTCCTAAACTCAACAGCAAGAATGTACCCTTCAAAAGCATTTCTCAACTTAACAATGTATTCTAAATTACCTTCGGAATGATGGAAACTCTGAGGAAACTGGGCAAGAATCGTATCAAGCTTTTCATTATTCCTTAAAGATTCAATTGCTTTTAAAAACTCATCTCTTTCCTTAATAGGTATTTCCGAATAAGGTTTTTCAAAGTCTTTTTGGTGAGTAAAAGAATTATGAAGCTTAACAGTAAATACAAAATCATTAGGTGTATTCTTTAGTATAGAATTAATTATATACTTATTTGGAAGTGAATAATATGAGAAATTTATCTCAACAGTGTTAAAGTGCTGAGAATAGAAATAGAGAAATTTATTTTTGGGTAAATCTTCTGGATAGAAATTACCAATCCAATCTTCATAACTCCATCCTGAAGTACCTATCAATATACTTTTTTCCATACTCCCCACCAAAACTTCCTACCTTCACTTAGCCATTTCTCATAATAAAGAGTTGGAACAAAATTTTTAATATACTCTTTAGTTAAATCTTCTCCAAACTCCCAATTACCAAGAACTTGTGTAAAAATCATATTAACTGTATCAAAAACCATACTTACATCTGTTGATAAATAAAATTCAGCACCAACTTTACTAACTCTATCAATGTAAGACATAACCTCTATTTCAAAAACTCTGTTCCTCCAATTATGAATTTTAGGCCAAGGCTCTGGGAAATTTAAAAAAGTTTTTTCAACAACTTTATCTTTAAAAAACAAAGGCAATACTTCCTCTACTTCACCAGAAACTATATAAGCATTATTTAAATTATTTCTTATTATTCTTTTTAGGCATTTTTTAGCTCTCTTTATATCAAGTTCAATACCAAAAATAATATTCTCTGGATACTTTAAGGATAAATACTCAAGGAATACACCATTACCACTTCCAACTTCTAAAATAATCTTATCATTAATAATGCTATAAACTTTTTCGTAATCCAGAAGACTAAAAACTCTATCTTTATAATTCATAATTGTACTCTTACTTTCTTAACCATAAACTCAGATACTTCAAGAACTTTAAAAGCAATACTACCTAATCTAATCTTATCTCCTTCCTTAGGTAAAACTTCATTTAAGTACAATATTATACCATTTACAGTACTAACTTCCCTAATCCAAGGATATTCCTTTTCAAGCACATAGTATAGAGACTCATTCCTGTCAAATAATATTTCAGATAACTTATCATTACCATCAACTACAAAAGATTTACCCTTGATAGGTTTATCTTCTTTGGTTATAAATGATTTGATAACTTCATAAATTTCAAGATATGTAATAACTCCAATAACTAAACCAAATTCATTAACAACAAAAATAGGTTTTCTAAAATCAAATCTACTTATAAGAACTTTCGAAAACTCAGCAAACTCAGAAAATACATATTCAGGTTTTCTAAAAATATCCTTAACTTTGTAAGATATATTATTAAATAAGTCAGAAATAACAATATAACCAACTATATTATTGCCATTACTAACGAAAGCATATTGTGAAGAAAAATTGATATTCTTAATAACATCCTTGACTTTTTCATTTATAAGAATTACATCAACTTTATCAATAGTCTTCATTATATTCTTCACTTTTATATTTTCAGAATTTAGGATATTCCTAAGAATTTCTTGAACTAAAGAATACTCCGAATAATCAAATTCTTTCTGCAATACCTGAAGTATATGGAAGAAAGAAGTTTCAGAGTAATCATGCCTAGAGGGAAACAATTTATTCAAAAACGCAATAGGCAAAAGTATAGGGTACACTAAAAGAAGTATTTTCTCTTTATACTTTCTAAAAAATACCTTAGGCAAAACTTCTGAAAACAAAAACAAAAATGGAGTTATTATAACTACAGAAATGATGCCAGAAACTATCTCCGATAAATTTAAACTAAGAAATATAAAATAAACTGAAATTGAAAATAAAACATTAACAGAAGTATTTAAGAAAAGAAAAATCATTATAAATATTCTTTTGTTTAGAATAAGTAATTCTAATTGCTTAAATTTCTTTTCTGGAATACTAAACCTTGAAATATCATAAACACTTACAGCAATAAATATAGCCTCAAAACCAGAAAATAAAGCACTCAATATAGAAGATATTACAGCAACAATTAAATATTGTTCCATACTACTGTATAACTGCTTCTACATTTTTAAGTTCCAAAGGGTAAACATCAGGTGTGGTCCTAAGCCCGCTCCCTCTCAAAGTTACACCTTCAGATACAATAGTAGTTTTATCATCAAGTGTATTGTATATCTCCCTTTTGTTTCCATCCCATATAAGCTTAGTTGAATAAATAGTCACCCCTTTTTTGTAATTTTTAAGAATTACATTACCTTGTATTGAGGCAGAATTTTTATTTCTCTCAAGCATACCACTATCTCCTTTCAAAGTCGAAATAACTTCACCTTTTTTATCTAAAAATTTTATCTCAATATCTTTAAGATCAATTTTATTATCTTTATATACTACGGCTTCCCCTGAAATTAACTCCCACATCTTTTTTTTAGTATCCAAATCTGAACCAATATATTTAAACTCCTTCGCTATAAATAGAATATCAGATTTCTCTGTTTTAGCACTAACTGTTATGAAAGGAGGATCAACATCATAATAACATCCCTCAAGGGTAAGAAGTAAAAATAAGGCAATAATTATAAATTTACTTTTCACATATTAATGATAATAATAAGCAAGAATACCTTTCAAAAATTAAAGGGCTTCGCCTCCTAGCAATACCTCCTATTTAGTAATATTAGAAAGCATATTCCTTACTTCATTTTAGAAATCTTTTCTGGTATTCACACCCTTTAAGTTCAGAGGGAATTTTTATCTCCTTTTGATGTCTCCCCTTCTAATAGAAGTAAGGAATTTTAAAAACCTCTTTTCCTCACCTACCCTACCTTCCTTTAACTATTGGTTATAGAATATTTTTTATTCCTTAATTTCTTAGTTTCCATCTCAATTCCCCACCCTAGCAAAGGTTCCGTCTTCCTATTAGTATCTTCATTTATAGCCATTCAAGTTACGGTTAAACCTTCTATAAGAAGTTTATTTACTATTCATTATAATATAATTAAGAATTTTTCCTACTAGTATATTTGAAAAGAGTAAAATTTGTAAAATTAATATTCCTCACACAAGTTTTATAATTTCTTCTTTTAACCTTTCTATACCTTCCCCAGTGATTGCTGATGTAAAAAAGAATAAAAACTTTTTTCTCTTAGGCAAGCTTTCTTTAGTAAGTTCCAAAATAGTATCTAAGTTTCTATGCTCATCTTCAGTAAGCAAATCAATTTTGTTAAAAACTACAAAATTTATTTTATTTACTAGCTCTTTACTATAGTTTTTAAGTTCTCTAACAATAACTCTAGCTCTTTCATCTGGCTTATCAGTAATATCAAGCACTAAGATTATAAACTTCGTTCTCTCTATATGTTTTAAAAACTCTAGTCCAAGTCCTACTCCTAAATGAGCATCTTCTATTATACCTGGCATATCGGCAACAACAATTCTTTTATCTTGGTAAGGTATAACTCCTAAAACTGGGTAGAGTGTAGTAAAAGGATAATCAGCAACTTTAGGAGTAGCACTTGTAAGTTTCCTTATTATAGAAGATTTACCAGCGTTGGGATACCCAACAAGCCCAACATCCGCTATAAATTTCAAATCAAGTATAATCTCTCTTTCTTCTCCACTTTCACCTTTCGTAAACTGTGTAGGAGTTCTATTTGTAGGGCTTCTAAAATGCCAGTTACCAAAACCTCCTCTACCTCCTTTCGCTACAACAAATCTATCACCATACGCAGTATCAAAAATAACTTTACCCGTCTTAGCATCTATAATTTGAGTTCCCTTTGGTACCTCAATTATCAAATCTTCCCCATCTTTACCATGGCATTTACCTCCTTTGCCAGGTTCACCATCTTGAGCTTTAAAAACTTGGTCATTAAATATATGAGATAAAGTTGAAATATTAGGATTAACAACAATTATACAATCTCCACCTTTACCACCATCTCCCCCCTCAGGCCCACCTTTAGGTACATATTTCTCCCTCCTAAAAGAGACACAACCATCTCCCCCTTTACCACCTATAACTTTTACCTTAACAACATCTTTAAAAACACTCATAAGTACCTCAAAATATAATTCTCCAATTTGGCAATCTTTAAAGTATTATCAGAAACTCTAATCACTTCCTCAATAGCAACGACAAGTCTAAGTAAAGATTTTACTTTTTTATCATCAATAAATGATAAAAATCTTTTCAAGTTCTTAAATTCAAATTGACTTATACCAAGACGCTCACAAACCTCATTATCAGAAATTGGCTTTTGAGTTAGTTTTTTAATCTTAATTATTTTAGAAATCTGCGAGTAAAGCAAACTACCAAGAGCAAATATATCCTCCCCTCTTTCGAAAATCTGATCTATAAGCAATATAGCAGTATGTTTATCTTGTAGCAATATTGCATTAATTAAGTCAAAAATATTACCCTCCCCTGATCTTAAATAAATTAGCTCAATAGCATCTTTTGAACTTATAAAACCTACATTAGAGAAATAGTTTTTTACATAATTTACTTCTTCCACTATTGCATTTACATTACGTCCATTTCTTTCTATAAGTAGACTAACAAGCTCTTCTGAAACTTCAATACCACTTCTACTAAGAATATCCTTAGTGTAATCTTTTAAAGACTGTTCTGATACTTTCCAGAAAACCTTAACTTCTCCTCCAACTTGCTCAACAAAACTAGAAATTTGTCTATCAAACTTATACGGTGAAAATGACGAAATGAAAATTAATAAAGTCTTATCATCTTTAAATTCTTTTATAATCTTTATAAAAACTTCCTTTTCAGATTTAGTAAATCCTTCAAGGTTTTTGACAACAATAACTCTATGAGGTACAAAAAGCGAGGGTGTACTATAAGTATTAACAAACTTATCTAGATAACCTTCTTCTTTAGCATCAATATGTATAGTTTCAACATTTTTATTCGCTGAAAATTCTTTTATAATTTTTTCTAAAAAAACTTCTTTATCTACTTCATTCTCCCCCAATAACAGGAATATTCCTTTTGTTTGTCTTCTTTGTGCTTTCATTAGTACTACCTCCAAAAATTGCTTGAATAATACCATCTTGAGAACTATAATAACCGTAATTCTCTTTCCACCCTTTTGAAACATAAGAAACCAAATTCATAGAAACATCATCAAAAAACTTGTAATACAAATTTTCAAGGAAAGTATTTTTTGAAAACTCGTCAATAAAAATCTCAGGACTAACATTACTAACCAATGTATAAGAAAAAAAACTATTCGAAAATATAAACTCCCCGTTAGTATTAACCATATCTACTTTAGATATAAAATCAAGTCTAACAACAACATTGCTCCTAGATTTAGAAATAAGTTCATTAAAATTAGAAAATGAAATTCTTAAAAACCAATCTTCATCATTTTCAACTACTGAAAAACTACTTTTAGATAGGAAGTTATTCTTTAGTGAATTTACAAAATAAGTATGATATCTTGAATCAAGCTTAAAATTCTCAACCATAAACTTTAACTTAGATACTTTAACTTTTTCTTCTATGTTTTGTGATTCAAATTTCACATTTCTACCAGTACACCCTAGAACAAGAGAATAAACAATTAATAAAAAAAAGCAAAACTTTCGCATATAGAAATAATAGAAAATAAATCAATCTCTTTTCAAATATATACAAAAAATCTTACTATTGATAACTTGATCATTTGTTATACTTAATTACAAATAAACTAAAATTGTTTGAGGACTTTATATTACCTATTTAAACAATTAAAGTAAGAATACTAAAAACAATTTCTAACCTTCTATTAGGTAATTGGAAGCCTACTTTTTGGAATGCTTAATGAAGTACTAATAGGAGGCGAAGCCTCCTGTATAGAACTATAGAGGTTTCTAAAATTTCTAAATTCTATTAGGAATAACCATTTTATCCTTCTTTCTAAAGGATGACTAATAGGAAGGTAGAATTTTCCTAACGAATTAGGGGGAGATCTTGATAAGAGGGTGGAACCCTCTTAACGCACTGAAGGGCGGGCGGGTGGAGTACTAAAAGGAGTTTTTAAGATTTCTAACTTCTATTAGGAGAACTAAAAATTTTATTTTCTAACTGAATTAACAAAGTTAAGTTTTATCTTATTGTGCTTTCTAATTGGAAGCAGAGAATGCAAAGCTTAATTTGGAATGTTAAGGAGGTACTACTAGGAGGCGAAGCCTCCTGTATAGAACTATAGGGCAGGTGGGAGACTAAAAGTATTTTTCCCCCCTCCAAATAAACTTGAAAAATCCAAGATAAAATACTATTATATCTCCAAGGAGGGTTTTATGAAGTTTCACATTATAATAATTTTACTATTTTTAACTTTCTTTATAACATCGTGTGGTGTAAATATTTTTTCACCATTTTCAGCAAAAGATTATCCTCAAGCAAATGAATACCAAGCTAAAAATCTCATAGATCAAGGCAGATACTTAGAGATACTTACTAATGCTGAGAAATATCCAGCTCAAGATCATGTAGCAGCAGCTTTGGGAATAATGGGATTTGATCTTAAACTACTAACTAACCTCATAGGACAAACAAATCAAGCTAACAATATACTATTAGCCTGGGTTGATATAAGTGACACAAATTATGTTCTTGACCTCACATATTCATTATCAAGACTTCAAAAAGAAGCTTTAGGTGATCTAGATAAATCAATTTCACTTTTTATGGGAGGAATGGCTAGCACAATGTTAGGAATTTTATTTTTAGCAGATATAGCTAATACAAACGCAATTAATATATCAGATGGATTATCTGAACAAGAAATTAATGTACTTTCTTATTGGCTAGCAAATCCACCACAAAATATTACAAACCTATTTAGGTACATAGGCAAAGATAAAACTGGAAAAGATTACGATATAGCAACATTGATAGGGAAAGGAACCTCAACTTTATTATTCTCTATGGCTAGTATATATGTTTCATTGAGTACAAACCAAGCTATATTGAATGATATATCAAATGTATTTGCTTCACTAGATGAAGACTCAAATGGAGATATAACATCAGATGAAGTCTCAAATTACATAACAATACTTTTAAGTAACATTATCACCAATCAGTAATGAGAATCTAGAAGGTTATATGAGGAAGAAAATTATTTTTGTTTTTGCTATCCTTACAATTTTTCTATTGAATCTAAATCTTTTTGCTGCTTTCACTGATACTTATGAACACATAAATTTATACGAAGATACTCTTTCAAAAGGCTTAGGTAATGCAACAACTTCAATAGATTGGCTAGGAACAGCATCATTTCTTGCAAACCCAGCCTCTTCCGTAGGATCTAAATTTTCTATGGAACTAGTATTAATTAACTTATCTTTAAACCAGACTTCATTACAGTTTGGCGGTGAACTTCTTAGAATATTCTTTAGTGGATCCCAAAATGATTTATTTGGACTAATAATAGACCAAATAGGAAACCCTTTCAATTTAGGAGTAAAATTAAATTTACTAAACTTCAACATACCCATAAAAGACTATATAGGGCTAAATTTTGGCATATTATCATCAGTAAAATTCTTTTTAGAATTCCATAATCCACTATCATCAGCAGGATTAGGAGATCTACTAGGATTTATAGGAATAATTCCTTATGTAGGAGTAAGTTATTCTCTCAAAAGAGTAGCTGAGGAAATACCATTAGACTATATAAAGGAACATCTAAGGAATATCAATTTAGGATTAAATTTTAAATTTGCAATATTAAAAGGAGTAAATAGAAAGATAACATTAGGGGATTTGGCAGCAGGCAAGTTAGAGGAAATTTTAAAAGAAGAATTAGGCAGTATAACAAATTCATTAGTTTCAATAATCCCTGATATAGGAATACTATATAAAATTCCACTTTATCAAGAAAAAGAAGATAATATAAAAATAGGTCTATCAATAAAAGATATAGGTGGATTTAAGATAGGCAGTGAACAGTACCCAACAAGATTTAATCTTGGAGCATCCTATAATTTTACATTACCAAACACAGGTAATTTCCTAAAGAAGAACTCAGTATCAATGGAGATACAAGACCTCTTCTTCCAACTTAAAGACAAAGATTTCTTTAAGAGATTACACATAGGGGTAATTTCTGAAATATTGAACTTAAGTGATGCTTTAACTCTAAATCTTGCATTAGGAATAAACCAAGGGTATCCAACTTTTGGAACTCAACTAAAACTAGCAGTATTTAAATTTGCCTATAGCGTAAGTGCAGAAGAGTTAGGTGTATACGCAGGACAAGATCCAGATATAAGACATAATTTTTCACTATCAATAGGTTGGTAATAAGAAAAGGGGATTACTCCCCTTAAAATTTAATCTTCTCTTTCTCCTAATATCTTATCAAGTTGTAACAACGCACCGATATGATTCTTAGCCATACCAACTTTTTTAACAAGATCATAAGTATTTTTCTCTTCGTCTATTTGCTCCTCAACAAACCACTGTAAGAAGTTATCAGTAGCCTTATCATCTAGTTTATTAGCAAGATCAACAAGCTCATAAATCTTACTAGTTATGTACTTTTCATGTTCATAAGCTCCCTTAATTGCTTCTAAAAGAGAATTCCAAGAACTAGGTGGCTCCTTCAAAGCAAAAAGCTTAACAGTACCATTTTGAGAAATGATATAATCGTAAATTTTCATAGCATGTTGTAATTCTTCCTGACTTTGTACTCTCATCCACTTGGCAAATCCAGAAAAACCTAATGTCTCAAAATACGCACTCATAGCTAGATAAAGATAAGCAGAATAGAATTCTTCACTAATTTGCCTATTCAAAGCTTCTTCCATCTCCTTCTTCAACATATTATACCTCCTTATTAAAAATTAAATTTATTAAAGGACATCATAAAAGTCAAAATTATTAAGATTGTTTTAAAATTTTTTATTACTTTTGAATGGAATCTTATTAATGCACTTATAGGAGGTTAAAAACTTAAAAGGATTTTTTATAGAAGGTGTAGCTTGCTTAAATGTCTAGAGGAAGCTACTAAAAGGAGGTGCTAATAGTAGCCGAAGCCTCCTGTATAGAACTAAAGTGTGGGTGGGGCACTAAAAAAGAGGTTTCTAAAATTCCTAACTTTTCTATCAGGAGTGAATACCTTATCTTTTTCACTTCTAAAAGAGTTATTATTAATACAAATCTTTCTTAACTTGCTTAATGGAAGCAGAGAAGGCGTAGCCTTCGCTAAGTAGGAGTTAGGAATTTGTAATTAGGAAATAGTTAAAAGGA
>JBMFQU010000053.1:0-12020 GCA_049968435.1 Brevinematia bacterium
ACCATGTTAGGTGCTAAAAGAAGGTACTAATAGGAGGTGAAGCTTCCTATTGTGCTTAAGAGTGGATTGGATAGGGAACTAAAAGAAGTTTCTAAAAATTCCTAACTTCTATTAGGGTTAAATTTTTATATTTTCTTACTTTTAGTAGGTACCTAATATGAATTTAGAATTTTTCTAACGAATTGGAGGGAGATCTTGATAAGAGGGTTTAACCCTCTTATCACACTATAGGGCGGGTTGGGTGGGAAGCAAAAGGAAGTTTCCTATTCCTAACTTCTATTAAGAGAAATGAAAATTTTAACTTTTATCGGAAGTACTAGAAGGGATTTTTATTTTTCTAACTTTTAGAAAAGGGCAAATATCATCTGTTTGGGGTTTTAGGCTACTAAAGTATAGTTATTTTGGTAATTTCTCAAGGATTTTGTTTAGTATCCGAAATTAGAATTAACGAGGGTGTCCTATGAAGATGATAGGTATTGACTTTGGTACTACTAAATGTGCTATGTCTTTTATGGATGGTGATACTCCTAAGATCATAACTGATAGAAGAGGTAAAACTACAATTCCTTCCGTGGTTGCTTTTCTCGATGATGGTAATGTACTTGTAGGTGAGAGTGCAAAAAGTAGATTTTTTATAAACACAAACAATGTTGTAAAATCTGTAAAGAGATATTTAGGTACTGATCATAGATTTTTTATAAATGGTAAAGAATATTCACCAGAGGAAATAGCAAGCATAATACTCTCTAAACTAAAAGAAAATGCGGAATATTATTTAGGTGATGTTGTTAGAGATATAGTTATTACTGTTCCTGCTTACTTTTCTGACCTACAGAGAAATGCACTTAAGAATGCTTGTAAAATTGCTGGGTTTAATGTTAGGAGAATAATAAATGAACCTACAGCTGCTGCTATTGCTTATGGATTTTCTAAAGTTGTTGGTGAAAAGAATATAGTTGTTTATGATCTGGGTGGAGGTACTTTTGATGTTTCTATACTCAATGTTAGCGATGGAGTTTTTGAAGTTATTGCTACTTCTGGTAATAATGCTTTAGGTGGAGAAGATTTTGATAGAGCAATCGTTGAACTCATCATTAATGAGTATAAGGAAAAGGAAGGTATTGACATTTCAAATGATAAACTAGTTTTACAAAAATTATATGAAGAAGTTGAAAAAGCTAAAATCCTACTTTCTGATGAAGAAGTTGTTGATGTTGTTATACCTTTTGTAGGTGCTACTGAAAGTAGCATAAAACATTTAAATTTTACTCTGACTAGAGAACAATTTAATAAAATTATATCTCCTTATGTTGAAATTACTATTGAATTAGTTCAAAAAACTTTGGATGATGCTGGCTTAAGTATTGGTGATATAGATCATTTACTTATGGTTGGTGGTTCTTCTAGGATACCTTATATAAAGAGGAGGCTGGAGAGTTACTTAGGAATAAAGGCTGAAAACTCAATTTCTCCTGAAGAAGTAGTTGCTATTGGTGCTGGTATTCAAGCTGGTATTATCGAAGGTGAGGTTAAAGGGATTGTTCTTGTAGATGTTACACCTTTGTCTTTGGGAGTTGAGATTGATGGAGGTATATTTGTTCCTATCATTCCAAGGAATACTCCTATACCTACTTCTGCAAGTAGAATATTTACTACTGTTACCGATAATCAAGAATCAGTTGAAATACATGTTTTACAGGGTGAAAGATCTTTGGCGAAAGATAATATATCCCTTGGTAAGTTTGAGCTCACTGGTATAAGAAAAGCTAAAAAAGGTGAACCAAGGATTGAAGTTAAATTTGAAATAGATATTGACGGTATATTAAGTGTTTCAGCGATAGATTTAACAACAGGTGCTCATCAGAGAATAGAGATAAAAGATAGAATTATTTTAAGTGATGAAGAAATTAATAGAATCATTCAAGAAAGTGAAAAAAATAGAGTAAAAGATGAAGAAATAAGGAAGTTAGGAGTTCTTAGGAGTAAATACAATATTATTTCATCAACTATAGAAGAAAAATTGCCAAAAATAAAAGACTATGATTTAGATTTATACGAAGAGATAGTTAATTTAAGAAATACTATTCAGGAGTTATTTGATCAGAATGAAATTGAACAAGTTGAAATTAAACTTAAGGAATTGAAGTTTTTGTATGATCAGTTTGTTGAAAGAATGTTATCTATTAAGAATTAAGTGTTCTTTTAAGTTGTTGTATACTTCCTCTACGAAATGACTTAGGTTATTCATACTATCGATTAAAGATTGGTAATTTTTTTGAATTATCTGTAGTTCGTTAGAAAAATCCGAAAGTATTGAGAGGTGCTTCTGTAGTTTTTCCATATCTTCCAAAGCTTTATTTGTTATTTCTATAATTTGGTTATTTGTTTCCTGGTTTTGCTCTAATATTTTTGCTGATTCAGTATTTCTAGTTTGGAGTTCATAAATTAGTTCTTCACTAGGTTTTTCTTTTGGCTGTATTGATGAAAATTTTGAAATTAGTTCTTGCTTTTTGTTTAGTAATTCAGAAGTTAGGTATGTAAGTAATGTATTTATTTTACTTAAATAACTGATTGTATTTTCTAATCTTTCTACTTTGCTTAATATCTCTTTTGATAATAATTCAAAAGTGTTGTCTCCTTTTGTTTTATTTGAAAGTATATAGCAGTTAATTGAAATTATCCTTATACTTTCAATTATATTTTCCATTTCTAATAATTGAGATTTGCTGATTTGACTAGTTTCTTCAATATTGTTAATTGAAGATAGTAGTTTTTGTTTTGATTTTCCTGATTTTTCCATTATTGTAGTTTGTCCTTCAATGTCTGATATTATCTCTTTGTTGATATGTAAAATTTTTTCAATATTTTGGTTTATTGTTTGAATATTTTTTTTAATGATTTCTTCTTGTTCATGATTGAATGTTTTTTCACTTTCTTCTTTTATTTCTTTAAAACTTGAAAGTATTTGGTTGAAATCTTCCTTGATTTTGGAAGTTTTATCTTTTATTGTTTGTGTTATTTGTTGTGCTATGATAGGTAGGTCTTTGAAAAAATTGGTTAATTCTTTTATTTCAGATATAGATTTTTCTATTTCTTCTATTGACTTTCCAATTGTTGTTTTAGAGTTTTCTAAACGTACCTTCGTTTGTGCTATTACTGCATTTTTGTGTAATACTTCTATAAGTGATTTGAAGAATCCTTCTAATAGAAAGAAGATTATATTCGCCGAAAGCAAAGATATACCTATTCCAAGTAGTGAAGGTGAGTATGGGTAAAGTTTAGTTATATTTAACATTTCTGTAATCTCTAATATTCCAAAGATGATTACAAAAAATATTCCATATGTTATTGATTTGTATCTTATTAATTTTTCTAGAGTTATTTTATTCTTAAAAATGATTAATAGAGAGAATTCAGTTAATACAACTAATCCAAAATAAATTAAGAATAAGTCATACATATTCCCTTCCTTGGCTGTGTAGGTAAAGTTGTATAGCTTTAATTCATCTAAGAAAAAATGTTTTGAGAAAATATCAAAGTAAATAAGTATTGTACCTATTATTGTGAAAACAATACTTAAGATTTTCAATACTTTACTTTTCACTATCGTATTTGTTATGAATGAGAATATGATTATACCAATTATCAGAAGAAGGATTTGTAATTTAGAAACTGTTATTATTAATGATTTTGTCTGTTCATTTAGAACTATTCCTTCTTTCGGCACGAAACCTAATATGCCTAATATTAGATCGGATAGATTGTAGCCTGTTAAGAATGATAAAAGCAAAAAAACTAAAAATAGAAATTTTTTCTCCTCTTTGGAGAAGAATAACAATATTAGTGATACGATTACTCCTATGATTCCTATTGTTGTAAATATTACATGACCAGAGAATTTTATTACCTCTATTAGAAGAATTTCGTTCATATAATTTGAATTTAGTAATATTTATTATACCTTTTTCAACTTATTCTAAGTTTTTATTTTGTAATAGGCCTGCTTTTTTATATAATTAATTTATGATTAAGAAAAATTTTAATGGGTTGAAGATTCTTACAGCTGGTATTCCTTTATCAACGCCTTTCCCTCAAACTATTTTAAAAGGAATTGATAGAGTGGTAGATTTAAATCTTGATGGAATTGAGCTTGAATTTGTTCATGGTGTTAGAACTAAGGATGATGAACTATTGAAGATTGGTCGTTATGGTAATGAAAAGGGAGTTTATTTTACTATTCATGCTCCATATTATATTAATCTTAACTCTAGAGAAGAGCAAAAGTATATAAATAGTAAGAACCACATAATAAAGTCTGTTATTGCTGCTGAGAAAGTTGGTGCTTGGAGTGTTGTTTTTCATCCTGCTTTTTATTTAGGTGATGATTCTAATAAAGTTCTTGATAAGGTTATAAAATCTATTGAGGAGATAAACACTGAGCTGAAGGAATTGGGACATAGCTTTAATGTCTGGATTAGACCTGAAACTATGGGTAAACCTTCACAGTTTGGCTCTCTTGAAGAAGTTGTTGAAATATCAAAATGTTTTAGTAATGTTTTACCTTGTATAGATTTTGCACATCTTTATGCTAGGACACTCGGAGGATATAATACTGAAGAAGAAATATTCGGTATATTTGAGTATTTAGTTAAGGAACTTGGTGATAAGGTCTTAAAGAATATGCATATTCACATAAGTGGTATAGAGTACGGTAAAAGTGGCGAAACTAAGCACACAACTTTTGCTGAAAGCAAGTTTAACTATAGAAGTGTTATTAAAGCATTTAAATACTTTAAAATAGAGGGTGTTGTGGTATCTGAGAGTGCTAATGTTGAAGGTGATGCTTTAATTATTAAGAATTTATATAAATCCGAAAATTTTTAGAGGAGTTTGTATATGGATATAGCTAACAAAATGAAAAGAATACCTATTGAAGAATTAAAACCTGGAATGGTTTTTACAAGGACTGTGTTTGGAGATAACTATGAGATCGTTGTTGAGTCTAATACTCCTTTAACTCCTAAAATTATAGAATCTATAAAGAAAAAAGGTATAAAATTTGTTGAGACTACGGGGGAAATCAAGGAAATTGTCAAGGTAAAGGAAGAAGTAGAAAACACTTTAGATGTCGAGACTGGCAAGTTGACAACATTTTATAATTCTCTTGTTAGTGGAATTGAATCAATTTATACTAATTATAAGGTTAGTAAAGAAATTTATCCAGAAAAAGTTAATGGCATTGTTGAGATGATATTAAGTAAAATACAAGAAGTTGGTGATAGGAATGTTTTCATAAACCTTTTGGGTACTGCTGATAAATCAAAATATCTGCCTACTCATGCTGTAAATGTTACTATATTAGGTGTGCTTTTAGGAATGGAATTAGGATATCCTGAACAAAAATTAAGGTTGCTTTCAACTGGACTTTTACTTATGGATATAGGTATGGTTTTTATACCTATGAGTATTATTGAAAGAGAAAGTAAGTTGACATTGGAGGAGTACAATAAGATAAAAACTCATACAGTCCTTGGTTATAAAGCTGTTGTGAATGAAAACAATTTTTCTCCAGAAGTCGGTAGGGTATGTTTGGAACATCACGAAAGGTGGGATGGATCAGGGTATCCTAGAAAATTGGAAAAGCTACAAATATCTGAATACGCTAGAATTGCCGCTATTGTTGATACTTATGAGGCAATGACTAGAAAAAGAGTATATAGAGACAAAATGATGTCTTATGAAGCTATGAAGAAGATACTTGCTGAAGGTAGCACTAAATTTGATCCAGATTTGCTTAAAGTTTTTATTAAAATGATGTCAGTATACCCTGTTGGTTCTTATGTTATGTTAAATACTAGAGCTATTGCTAAAGTTATTTCTTCAGATCCTGTTTCACCTTTTAGGCCGGTTGTTAAGGTTGTATATGATGAATTTGGTATAAAAGTTGAGGATGGGGAAACTATAAAACTTTCTGAAGAGAGCAATATATTTATAACTAAGCCTGTCAAAGAGGAAGAACTACCTAAGTAATCTTTTTTGGAAAAGTTAGAACTTTATTTTTCATAATTGGTTTATGAAATATATTATTGCTGTAATAAGACCTGAAAAGTTAGATGAAGTTAAGGAAGAATTAAGGAAAATAGATGTATCCAGGATGACAGTTTCTGAAGTACAGGGATATGGTAGGCAGAGAGGATACCTTGATGAGGTTATGGGAATCGATAAAGGTATTAGATTTGTTAGGAAAATTAAAATTGAGATTGCTGTTAATGATGAATTTGTTGAACCTACTATTGAAACTTTACTTAGGGTTGCAAAAACTGATGATGGTAGGATAGGTGATGGTAAGATATTTGTATTGCCTCTGGAGGAAGTTATAAGAGTTAGGACTGGAGAACGCGGTAGGGAGGCTATTTAAAGTATGAAAATGGTTTTCTCAAGTAAAGAGAATTACATTAAAGGTGATAAAGTATATATTTCTGAACCAAATGATTTTAAACATCTTAGGAAGGTGCAGAGGATTAAAATAGATGAAGAGTTATTGTTTTTTGATCTTGAAAGAAACATTCAATTTAGATGTAAAGTTGTAGATTTCGGTAAAGATGAAATAATTTTAAGAGTAGTTGATAGTAGTTTAATATCTAGAGCAAAGCCTGAGATTGTATTAATTCAATCTTTAATACAGAAAAGTAGTTTTGAGGATGAACTTAATAGATTATCAGAGTTAGGTGTTGATATTGTCCAACCTATTATTTCAAAACATTCTCAAAATTATGAATTTGACGATAAGTATATGGAGAGACTTAGGAGAATTGCTTTTGAAGGTGCTAAAACAGTTGGAAATCCTTTTCCTACAAAGGTTCTAAGACCTTTCAGTATAACAAAGACTTATTCTGATTTTAAAGAATTTGTAAGTTCATTTCAAGGTACTACTTTTAAGATTCTTTTTACTAATAGAAACATTGGTGGAGTTTCTTTGAATTTATTTGAAGTTATAGAAGAGGTTAGGAATTTTGATAGAGTTATTTTTTGTGTTGGCAGTGAAGGAGGTTTTACGAGTGAAGAAGAAGATAATATTGCTAGTTTAGGTTTTACACCCGTTAATCTTGGTAAAGAAATATTACTTAGATCTGACACTGTTTCTGTAGGTGTTTCTTTTGTATTTAGGCTTACGAGGTTTTTGTAATCGTTTTTATGTAAGTTTAGTTTAAAGATTTAGGTGATTTTATCAATTTTATTGAAATTTCTATTTTTTAGCTTATGTGGTTATAATGTTAAGCTGGTAGTGGTTATAGGTATTCCTATAAAAGTTGTCCAAATGCTCTTTTTTGTCACATAAATGTATATCTATTTTTGCTTTATTTAGAATTCCTAAGTTAGGAGGTTATTTATGAGGAAAATTATTTTATCTATTTTTATTACTTTTAATTTATTCTATTTTTCTTTTGCCCAGAAAATATTTACAAATGGTAATTTTGTGATCATACAAAACTTTGAGTCTAAGATTTTAAACAATAAGAGGACTATAAGAGTTTATTTACCAGAAAGTTATTTTAATTCTACTAATTATTATCCAGTTTTGTATGCACACGATGGACAGAATATGTTTTATGATCCTAAAAACAAGGTAAAGTGGGACATTGATATAAGTTTATCAAACCTTGTTTCTTCTGGAAAGATAAAAGAAGTTGTTGTAGTTGGTATTGATCATATGGGAGTTGATAGAATAAACGAATATACACCTTTTAGTCTAAAAAGTTATGGCGGAGGTAATGCCAAGCTTTATGGAAAATTTTTAGTTGAAGAGCTGATACCTTTTATAGAACAGAATTTTAGGGTTAAAACTAATAGAGAGGATGTTGGAACATTTGGATCTTCCTTAGGTGGTTTAGTTTCATTGTACTTGGGTCTTTGGTATAGTGAAAAGTTTGGCATATTAGGTTGTGTTTCACCTTCTTTCTGGTGGGGCCTTGAGACTAATATAACAAATGTTTTGAATAACATTGATAAGTTAAAGAATACAAAAATTTATATTGATATGGGTTACATGGAGGGAGGAGAAAACGAAAGCAATTTTGTTTATACAACAAGAGAAATCTTCTTTGCTCTAAAGCGAAATAATATAGACTATCCAAACCTACTTTACATTGAAGATAAACAAGGAATTCACAACGAGATTACTTGGAAAGAGAGAATTAAAAATTTTCTGATTTTTGCTCTTAGCAAAGAAAAGCTTTCTACTAATATTGTTTCAGCAGAAGTTGATATTTATCCTTCAGAATGGGGAATAGGTGATAAAGGATTTTACTTTGTAAGATGTTTTACACCTGAAGGTATTGAAAGAACAATGTTAGATAATAGATTTATTAAGTTATCAAAGTTTAAGTTTGTAGGAGAGGGATTGATTGAAAGTACTGAGGCTGGTAAAGGTAATGTAGAATTTAAGTGGGGCGATGTTTCTTCTTACAAGGAGGTAGATATAGGTGTACTTTCGAGAAAGTTTGGGATTGGTAATATCAGTGTTTTTTGTATTGGAACTAATGTTAATTTCATTGTTGAGTACGAGGATGGTAAAAAGACAAATTATAGAATACCTTTGGTTTTTTCTTATGCTACTAACGAGTTAAAAGTCTTTTCTTTTTCAATAACGAATCAAAGAGGTAAGTCAATAAAAGGTAGGTTTGAATTTGACGGAGTAGCAGAGGAAAAACTTAGGGATATAGTTATAAATAAAAAAGAAAAAAATTATAGGTTTTTTGTAAAATGAATTTTAAAAAAGGAGGTCACGCCTCCTTTAAGATTAAAAATTATGTTCTAAGGATAGGTATCCGATTATTTTCTCTTCTGGTATTGGAAATCCTTCAATGTATTCGTTTCCTATGAAGTTTTTAGTCCATTCTACACCCACTTCAATGTTTTCTTTTGGTTTTGCCCAAAATTTGGTTGACAACGTTAGTACATCATCCAAAGGTATATTGCCAATCACATTAAAGAATGAGTCATAAGTGTAATTGAATTTATTCCATTGATAGTTTATATATCCACTTATTCCTATGTATCCTCTATCGTATGTTATTTCTGTAAAGAGATTGTTTAAAGGTCTGTAGTTTAAGAATATAATTTTGTTCCAATTTACATATTGTGATGCGCTCCAGTTTATGGGTTCTGTGTAGGTATAGTTTATTAGTAAACTTACACTTTTGTATGAAAGTTTTGTTTCTATGTTTATACCTCTAGTTAATGCTTTACCTATGTTTTCTGTTGTAAATGTGGAGGTATTGAATGCCAGAAGATTTGTCGTTTCTGTGTAATAAGGTGTTAAGGATAAGTAAAAGTAAAATTGATCTATACTATGTTCAGTGAATATTCCTGCATCAATACCTTTTACATACTCAGTTTTTAGATTTGTTAAAGGAGGTGTGCCATAACCATACGCTACAGGACCGTATATGTCATCAAAGTAAGGTAATCTGTAACCAATCCATCCACTTCCTCTTATTCCCAAAAAGTCTAAAGGTTTTATTTTTAAACCAACTCTAGGTGAGAGTTCATACTTACTGAAATCGATATTATCAATCCTCGTTGACAATGTTATTTGCAATAAACTTGAATAGAGATAGTTAAGCTCAAGGTATCCTCCAATTATGTTATTATTAACATTTGTTTTACTTTCGTTCGTTGATGATGAAAAAAATGGCCAGAAATTAGTATTTACTACATCATATCCATTATATGAGTAATTTAGTGATGTTCCTAAGAGGAATAAATTATCTCCATAATATAACTTTGTTTTACCTTCAACTTCTAAACTAAATTTATTGGCCATTATGTGAGAGCCAATACTTCCTCCCAGTAAAGGGTTTTGTAGTTTTTCCACATTTCTATTTCTAACATTTTCAGTATAGTAGGTTTTTATTCCTAAGTCTATTATAGGTGAAGAGTAGTTTAGTTTTAGATAAGGTAATAAAAATCTTAATTTAGATGTTGCTTTTTCGTAGTTTAGTGGAGCATTAGGTATTACTCTGTTGGGTTCATTTACCGTAGGTAAAGTTAGAATTATTCCGCTATCTATTGAAAGTGCTCCTATTGTTGTAGTATATCTTCCTATGGCTGAGTATTTTTTGTATTCTGCACCTTGTCTTGTATAGTTTGTTTTTTCTAATTGAGTATCATTTGTGTACAAAGATGAAACATCAAAGTTAAAATTATTTTCGCTCCTAGAGTAGGCAAGTGCTGCGTAAAATTTTCCAATACCACTTGATAAAGATATTGTCCCCATATCATATAGTTCATATGATCCAATAACTACTTTATATCCGAAAGTGTTTTTATCTTTTGCTTTCACTGGTTCAAAGTTAACTATACCTCCATAGTTTCCACTTCCATACCTTGAGGAAGAAGGTCCGTAATAAATAGTTGCTGAGTCAAACAACACTGGATCAAGTATACTAGCATCATATGTTGAATTTGCTAATGTTGATATATCTAGGTCGTTTATAGATATGTTTACTTTATCACCTCTAGGTGTGAATAATGTTGTTAATGATCCATCACTACCATAATATGTAGGCATTGATAGATCAGGTATTGCTTGGAAGTTATCAAAAGGATTAGGAGAGTTACCTTGCATTTTGTATTTTCGTACATCAATTGTACCTAAGTATGCTTCTTCTTCCCATATTTTACCTACCACTGTTAGTTCAAATGATTTTGAATCTTGGTTTGATTGGGTGTAATAAATATCATTTGTCAAGCTATAGATATGTTTGTTTGTAAAAATTGTTATTACGATTGTGAAGATCGTTAAAATTAAAATTTGTTTTTTCATGTTGTACCTCCTATAAATACAGTTTAGATTTTTGATAATTCTAGTTTTTCATAAAATTGAAAAGTATTTTTATTTAAGATAGAGAGTTTTTTATTGCAGATTTTTGAGTAAAAGGATTCGTTATGGGAGACAATTATTACAATTTTATCTTCTTTTACTAATTCCTCTATTGCTTTGATTAATAAACTTTGATTGTGTATATCTAAAAATGCCTCTGGTTCATCAAGTAGTGTAACGATACTACCTTGTATGAGAGTTCTACAAACTAGGGCTAGTTTTTTTTGACCTTCACTTAGTGTATTTATTGGTTTAGAAAGAATATTTTCTATTTCTAGTATTTCTATAAATTTCTTTATTCTCTTCCAATTTTCAATCATTGAGTTTGAAGTTATAGCTGTTTCTAGGAATTCAATTACCTTGATTGGTGTAAAGTAAGATGCTGATTGTTGTGCTAGAGAAACTAGTTTTTTTCTCTCTTGATTTGATACTTCAAATATGTTTTTGTTATTTACTGTTATTGTACCTCTTGTGGGTTTGATTATACCTGCGATTGATTTTAGTATAGATGTTTTACCTATACCATTTCTTCCTTCTATTAAAAGGATATCTCTTGATTCAAGGGAAAAAGATAAATTCTCTATAATTGGCTTTGAGTATGATATAGATATTGAAGATATTGATATCTTATTCATGCTTTGCCTCCTTTTTTGAGGCAAAGCCCTAAATACCTAGAAAGGGGAGAAAGAAAAAGTAGTTCTCATTTACCCATTTCTTAAGCCCGAGAAATAGGTACCTTTCTAGGTAAAGCAGGTCTTCCGGCTTGTGGATCATCCTACTCACCACCCTTCCCATCCTACCCAGCTTTTAACCAAGTAGGACAGTGGACATGTGGTTTTCGTCCCCACTCACGGCTGCGGGTCCAGCGGGGGATTTTCACCCCACTTCCCTTTTAACCCTGCTACCAGGGGCTTTACCTTTGATTAGAATTTTATAATTTAGTTTTATCATTTTGCAATTTAGCTTTCTATTAGGAATAGGCAAGAATTTTTTTGACTTCTAATTGAGTAAATTATTAACTTTCACTAATCTAAAAAGTAATTTTTAACTCTATTGGAAATTGAGAATATGTAGAGATATTAGATGCTTAAGGTCAGGTTGGCGTGAAGCAAAAAGAAGTCTCTTAAAAATTCCT
>JBMFQU010000054.1:0-12014 GCA_049968435.1 Brevinematia bacterium
GTACTATTAGGAGGCGAAGCCTCCTATCGTGCTTAAGGGTGGGTTGGGTGGGGAAAATACTAAAAGTATTTTTTAAAAACCTTTAAAGTAATTTGAAATTATTGAAATAGTAGGTTTATAATATTCTGACTTTAAGTTTGAAGGTGTATTTATGGCGAAAAAAGAGATTAAGGCGATTGTTAAACTTCAAATACCTTCTGGTGAGGCTACTCCTGCTCCACCGGTTGGTCCTGCATTAGGACAGCATGGTGTTCCTATAATGGATTTTGTTAAGAAGTTTAATGAAGCAACTGCTTCTCAGAAAGGTTTGATAGTACCTGTTGTTATTACGGTTTATACTGATAGAACTTATGAATTTGTTATAAAAACTCCTCCTACTTCTATTCTTATAAAGAAAGAATTAGGTATAGAAAAAGGTTCTTCTGCTCCTAATGTTCAGAAGGTGGGGAAATTGACTAAAGATCAAGTTAGAAAGATTGCGCAAATAAAACTTCCTGATACTAATGCTTCTACTGTAGAAGCTGTTGAAAGGATGGTGATTGGTACAGCTAGAAATATGGGTGTTGAGGTTGAGGAATAAGGGGGGAAGTATGCCAAGAAGTAAAAGATACACTCAAAATGTTGCTTTGGTTGATAAAGAAAAATTTTATTCTTTAGATGAAGCTTTAGATTTAGTTTTTAACATTGCTAATGCTAAATTTGATGAGAGTATAGATATAGCTATAAAGACTGGTATAAAGCAAGGTCAATCTGTAAGAGGTAGTGTTGCTTTACCTCACGGTGTTGGTAAGTCAGTAAAAGTTTTGGTATTTGCTAAAGGTGATAAAGCTAAGGAAGCAAAAGAAGCAGGTGCTGATTATGTTGGTGCTGAAGATTTGATTGAAAAGATTCTCAAAGAACAATGGATTGATTACGATGTTGTTATTGCTACTCCTGATATGATGAAAGAAGTTTCTAAGTTAGGTCCTATATTGGGTAGAAAGAAGCTTATGCCAAACCCAAAAGTTGGCACGGTTACTTTTGATATTGCTAAAGCCGTTAAAGAGTTTAAAAAAGGTAAAATAGAATTTAGAACAGATAAAACGGGTAATATTCACTCAACCTTAGGCAAAAAGAGTATGGGTAAGGATAAAATAAAAGATAACTTACTTGCATTTGTTAGAGAAGTGAATAGAGCAAGACCTTCTGATTATAAGGGTGAGTTTATAAAAGATATAAGTATTTCTTCTACTATGGGGCCTGGTGTTAAGCTCAATAAGTCAGAAGTTATTCAAGAGGCAATGAAATTTTCTATTTAGTTTGAGGAGGAATTTATGCCGAGTAAAAGGAATATCGAGTTATACGAAGAATTAGGCGAGTTGGTTCAAAAATATGGTAGTAATATTGTTTTTGTTGATTTTACTGGCGCTGATGTCGCTACTCTGAATAGTGTTAGAAAGGAGATTAAGGCTAAAGGTGGGTATTATAAAGTTGTTAAGAATACAATAGGTCATAGATTCTTTAAGGAATCTTTTAAGTGGGATTATCCTAATTTGTTTTTAGGGGTTAATGCGCTTGTTTTCTTAAATGATGATAATTTTTTTGATGTTCTAAAATATTTTGTAAAGCTTGAAAAAGATTCTCCTTTTAAGATTAAGAGTTCTATATTTGAAGGTAAGCCATATGGTAGGGAAGAGACTATTCAGTTCTCTAAGATGTCCTCTAAGAAAGAAATTCTTGCACAATTTGTTGGGGTGCTTAATTCTGGAGTATCTTCATTCGTTTATACTATCAATAATGTTGTGCAAGGATTTGTTAGTGTTCTTAAGGCTATTGAAGATAAAAAACAATAAGATATTATATGCGTTTTAGCGCATTGTATAAATTTTAGGAGGTATTTATGGCAGAGAAGTTATCAGTTCAAGATTTGGTTGAAGTTATATCTAATATGAGTGTGATGGAGCTTGTTGAACTAAGGAAAGCTTTAGAAGAGAAGTTTGGTGTTAGTGCAGCTATGCCAGTTATGGCTGCTGGTGTTGTTGCTGCTCCTGCTGCTGGTGGTGAGGCTGTACAGGAAGAGAAGAGCACTTTTGATGTATTTATAAAAGAAGTTGGTGATGCTAAATTACAGGTTATAAAGGTTGTTAAAGATATAACAGGACTTAGCCTTAAAGATGCAAAAGATATTGTTGAAAGTAATGGCCAAAAACCAGTTAAGCAAGGTATTTCTAAAGATGAAGCTGAGAAAATCAAGAAATCTCTTGAAGAAGCTGGTGCTGTTGTCGAGTTGAAATAATATAGAGGGTGTTCCCTCTTTTTTGTTTTTTAATGTCAGGTTTTTCTCTTATGTTGAATATTTTTTATTGTTTTTGTTTTTCTTTAGAGGTGTGTTATGAAAGTAGAAAAAAAGTTTTTTTCTAAGGTAAGATTTTCTTACGATGTTCCTTATCTTTTGGATCTTCAGAAGAGATCTTTTGAATCTTTTCTTCAGAGTGATGTTCCACCACAAAAAAGAGAGAATAAAGGATTGCAAAAGTTATTTAAAGTTTTCTTTCCAATTAGAAAGGGTGATCTTGAATTCGATATAGTTTCCTATCTCATAGATAAACCATTTCGCTCGCCTGAAGAATGTATAAAAAAGAATTTAACTTATTCTGCTCCAGTAAGAGTTACATTCAGAATTTCTAATAATAGAACTGGTGAAGTTATAGAAAAACCAAATGTTTATATTGGTGATATACCTTTGATGACTGATAGGGCTACTTTTATAATTAATGGTGTTGAGAGAGTTATTGTTAGTCAGATAATAAAATCTTCAGGTATAATATTTAGTAACAGAAAGGGTGAGTTGTCATGTAAGATAGTACCAGAAAAGGGTATGTGGTTAGAGTTTGGTATTTCTCTTAGGAAGGAGTTAATGTACTTTAGTATTGATAACAAAAAGAAGATGCTTCTTACTTATTTTCTTAGAGCTGTTGGAATGAGTACTAAGGATATAATTAAAAATTTCTTTGATTATGTTGAGATTGATCTATCTACTCAGGTTCCTCATAGTAAGGTATTTTACATATATGATGATATATTGAGTGATGAAGGAGAAGTTCTTTTCCCTTCAGGTACTAGGGTTGTAAAAACAAAATCTCAGCTACCTTTTAAGGATTTATTCACGGTAGATTATGAGGTTTTTGAAAATACTATAAGTTCTCTGAAGAATAAAAAGATTAAGATAATTTCTGAGTCGAGTATAAAGAGTAATCAACCATTGTTTAATACTCTTAGAAGAGAGTTTGAAAGTATTACTCCAGAGATTGAGGATATTGATGTTAAGAAAAGCAAGGAAGAGTATTTGTTAGAGAGGGCTGTTAAGAAAGTTGCTGAAAATGTTAGATCTTTAACTTTTACAACTTATCCTACCAAAGAAAATATAATGAGAGAGATTCAGAGACAGTTTTATGATGTAAGAAATTTTGATTTAGGAGATGTTGGTAGGTATAAGCTAATATTAAGATTGTATAAGGATGTAGCTGAAGATGAGAAGGAAAATATAAGGAGAGAATATAGTTTAAGTGAAAAAGATATAGTTAGATCAATAAAAGTTTTATTACAGATTTTTGATAACAATGAGATTATAGATGATATAGATCATTTGAGTAATAGAAGGATAAGGGCAGTTGGAGAACTTTTATATCAGCAACTTTTCCCGGTATTTTCTAAGGTCGCTAAGATTGTTGAAGATAAACTTGATTATGATGATAATGGAGATGGTGCAATACAAGGTATAATAATGGCTAAACCTTTTTCCTCTGCTTTGAATGAATTTTTTGGTACAAGTCAGCTTTCTCATTTTATGGATCAAATAAATCCTCTTTCTGAGTTAACAAACAAGAGAAGGGTTTCGGCTTTAGGCCCTGGAGGATTTACTAGAGAGAGAGCAGGATTTGAGGTTAGAGATATACATTACTCTCATTATGGAAAGCTTTGTCCAATAGAGACTCCTGAGGGGCAGAATATTGGATTGATTTTATCTCTTGCTACTTACGCTAAGGTTAATGAATATGGCTTTATTGAAACACCTTATAGAATAGTAAAGGATGGTAAAGTTACAGAAGAGGTTAGGTACTTTAATCCATTGGAAGAAGATGATTATTATATATGTCAATCTACTGAACCTCTTGATGATAATAATATGCTTATTAATGAAGAAGTTTATGTTAGGTATAAGGGTAAGTTCCTTAGAGTTCCTAGAGAGAAAGTTCAGTTGATGGATGTTTCTCCTAAGCAGTTGTTTAGTGTTTCTACTTCGCTTATACCTTTCTTAGAGCATGATGATGCTAACAGAGCGCTTATGGGATCAAACATGCAAAGGCAAGCCGTTCCTTTGATAAAACCTCAAGCACCTGTTGTCGGTACAGGTATGGAGGAAGTAGTTGCAAAACAATGTGGATACGGTGTAGTATCTGAAGAAAGTGGTGTTGTTGAAAAAGTTTCTTCAAGTTATATAATAGTAAAGCAGGACAATGGAGAGATGAGAAAATATGATTTAATGAAATTTTATAGCACTAATAATAATACCTGTTATAATCAAAGACCTATTGTTAATAAAGGTCAAAGGGTAGAGAAGGGGCAAATTATCGCTGATGGTCCTGCTATGAGCAATGGAGAACTTTCTTTGGGTGCCAATTTACTTGTAGCTTACATGCCATGGTATGGTTATAATTACGAAGATGCTATTGTTATAAGTGAGCGATTAGTGAATGAGGATATATTGACTTCTATTCATATATACAGTTATGAGGTTGCGGTTAGAACTACTAAGCTTGGTAATGAAGAAATAACTAAGGACATACCAGGTATTCCAAAGGAATTTTTATCTCACCTTGACGAAGATGGTTTGGTTAGAATAGGTAGCTATGTCAAGCCAGGTGATATTCTTGTTGGTAAAGTTACTCCTAAGAGTGAGGAAAGTGATTCTCCTGAAATGAAAATACTGAAAGTTATATTTGGTGAAAAGAATAAGGATGTAAAGGATTCTTCTCTTAGAGTACCTCATGGTGAAGGTGGTATTGTTATAGGTATTGATAGATTTAGAAAGGAAGATAAAGAAGAGCTTCCTATAGGGGTAAATGAGCTTATTAAAGTTTATGTTGCTCAGAAAAGAAAAATAAAAGTTGGTGATAAACTCTCCGGTAGGCACGGTAATAAAGGTGTTATTGCTAAGATTGCTCCAATAGAGGATATGCCTATGTTGCCTGATGGTACGCCAGTTGATATAGTTTTGAATCCTTTAGGTGTTCCTTCAAGGATGAACTTAGGTCAGTTATTTGAAACTATGCTTGGTTGGGCTGGTATAAAGTTAGGTATGAATTACAGGATACCTGTTTTTGAAAGTCCTTCCTATGAAGAGGTGCAAGAAGAACTCAGAAAAGCTGGGCTACCGCAGACTTCTAAGGTTAGATTAAGAGATGGTAGAACAGGTGAATACTTTAAGATGGAAGCTGAGGTAGGTTATCACTATATTATGAAGTTAGTTCATATGGTTGATGATAAGATACATGCGAGGTCTATAGGACCTTATGCTTTGATTACTCAGCAGCCTCTCGGTGGTAAAGCACAGTTTGGTGGTCAAAGGTTAGGAGAAATGGAAGTTTGGGCTTTGGAAGCTTATGGTGCTTCTACGCTTCTACATGAAATGTTAACAGTTAAATCAGATGATATTGATGGAAGAGTTAAGGCTTATGATGCTATAACTAAAGGTAAGTATACTTATCAGTATAATATTCCAGAAGCATTTAAAGTTTTGATAAATGAAATGAGAGGATTATTGCTTGACCTTGAGGTCTTTGATAAGAAGGGTAATTATGTTTATATATTCCCTAAAGATGAACATGTGCGTATTGCTAAAAATAAGAGGGGATAACCTCTCTATATTTTAGTTAGGAGGTTTTTATGACTTTAGGTATTACAAAAAAGCATGATTTTGATGTTAGAGATATTGAAAAGATTAGAATTTCTATATTTTCTCCTGAGGTTGTCAGAGCTTATTCTTATGGGGAAGTAAAAAAACCTGAGACTATAAATTACAGAACTTTAAATCCAGAAAGAGATGGTTTGTTTTGTGAAAGGATATTTGGTCCTACGAAGGATTATGAATGTCATTGTGGTAAGTTTAAGTCAAAAAGATATAAAGGGATCATTTGTGATAAATGTGGTGTTGAGGTTACTGATTCAAAAGTTAGAAGAGAAAGGATGGGTCATATAGAGTTAGTATCCCCAGTTGTTCATATATGGTTCTATAAGATTGTTCCTAGTAAGATTGGTTTAATCTTAGGTATTAATTCTACTGCAGAGCTTACAAGTGTTATATACTATGATAGTTATATTGTTTTGGATCCTGGGGATGTGCCTGATCTTAAATTGTTTCAGATTTTATCTGACGATGCTTATGAAGAATATTATAAAAAGTACAAAGATAGATTTGTAGCTGAAACGGGAGCTGAAGCGATAAAACATGCTTTGGAAATAGTTGATCTTGAAGTAATTGAGAGAAATTTAAGGAAAGAGATGGAAAACCTAGGTGAAAAAGTAGATATTAAGACTGTGAAGAGATTAGAGATTGTGACGAGTTTGATAAAATCAGGTATAAAGCCGCAGTGGATGGTTATAGAGGCTTTGCCAGTTATACCTCCAGAACTTAGACCTATGGTACCTCTCGAGGGTGGTAGATTTGCTTCTTCTGATCTTAATGAGCTTTATAGGAAAATTATAGGTAGAAACAATAGATTAAGGAAAATAATACAAATGAATGCCCCAGAGATAATAATAAAAAGTGAAAAAAGGTTACTACAGGATTCGGTTGATGCGTTGATAGATAATTCTAGAAAGAAGAACCCAGTTAAGTCTTCTACTGGTAAGATTATGAGATCTCTTGCTACATTACTTAAGGGTAAGCAAGGTAGATTTAGGCAGAACTTGCTTGGTAAGAGAGTTGATTACTCGGGTAGATCTGTAATAGTTGTAGATCCTAAACTTAAGCTTTGGCAATGTGGATTACCCAGAAAGATGGCTGTTGAACTTTTCAAACCCTTTATAATGAGAGAGCTTATTGCTAGGAAGTATGCTTTTAATATAAAACAAGCTAAAAATATAGCAGAGATGTTTGATGATCCTAGGACTCAAGAGTGTTTAGAGCATGTTGTTTCAAAGCATCCAGTTTTGTTGAATAGAGCACCTACTTTACATAGATTAAGTATTGAAGCTTTTGAACCTGTTTTAGTTGAAGATAACGCTATTCACTTACATCCTTTAGTTTGCCACCCATACAATGCTGACTTTGATGGAGACCAGATGGCAGTACATGTTCCTCTTTCTCCTGAAGCCCAAGTTGAGGCATGGGTTTTGCTTCTATCCGCTAGAAATCTTTTAAAGCCAGCAACTGGTGAACCTGTTATGTTTCCAACTCAAGATATGGTTTTAGGATTGTTTTATCTAACTAAAATGGTTGATAGAGAAGTTAATGAAAATGATTTAAAGAGATTTAATTCTTTTGAGCAAGTTAAGTATCTTTGGGATGTGGGAGCTTTAGATGCTTTTGATGAAATTATATTTAGATATAATGGAGAAGACATAAAGACTACCGTAGGTAGGGTAGTATTTAATTCCATAGTTCCTGAGAAGTTAAGATTTATCAATAAGTTGATGACAAATAAAGATCTTATAAACTTAGTTAAAAGAAGTTATTTTGAGTGTGGTAGATGGGCTACTGTTAAGATGCTAGAAGATATGAAAGAGATTGGATATTTATTTGCTACTAAAATGTCATCAACTATTTCTCTGGATGATATTAAGATTCCTCCTCAGAAATATGAACTTATAAGAAAAGCTGAACAAGAAGAAAGTAAAATTGAGGAAGAATTTAAGAAAGGGTTTATTAATTTTGATGAGAGATTCAATAGAATAATCAATATTTGGTCTCATGTTAGTGATAAAGTAAAAAAAGAGATGGAGAATACCTTAAAGGAGGATAAGAATGGATTTAACCCAGTTTATGTTATGATGATTTCAGGTGCTAGAGGTAATAGAGAACAGGTTAAACAGTTAGCTGGTATGAGAGGTCTTATGTCTAAACCTTCAGGTGAAATTATAGAATTGCCGATAAAATCTAATTTTAAGGAAGGTCTTGGCTTATGGGAGTATTTCATTTCTGCGCATGGTGGTAGAAAGGGATTAGCTGATACTGCTCTTAAAACCTCTGAAGCAGGGTATCTTACAAGAAAACTTGTTGATATTGCTCATTCTGTGTTTATTACAGAGGAAGATTGTGGTACAGCAAAGGGTATTGTTATTTCGGAAGATACTGAAGGAAGCAAAGAAGAAATGATATTTAGATTAGTTGGTAAGACTTCATTATTTGATGTACATGATCCTCAGACTGGTGATATTATAGTTAAGGCTAATGAAGTAATTGATGATAAAAAAGCCCAGTTAATCGTTAAAGCTGGTATTTCTAGGATTATGGTTAGACATGTTCTAACTTGTGAATCTCAGAATGGGGTTTGTGCTAAATGTTATGGTTGGGATCTAGCTCACAATAAGCCTGTTAAAATAGGAGAAGCGGTAGGTATAGTTGCGGCACAATCTATAGGTGAACCTGGTACTCAATTGACTATGAGAACATTCCATACCGGTGGTATTGCTTCTGCTGTAGTTGAGAAAAGTTGGATAGATTTTCCTACGCCTGTTTTTATAAATGATATATCTGAATGTTTTGTTTATAACCAACAAGGTGAGAGGGTTACTACAAGAAAAGGTAATATTTCAGTTTATAAAGTACTCTATAAGACTACAGATATCTCTAACGTATCTTTTCATATATATGACGTTAAGGAATTTAAAGAATTAGGAATAGAAGAAGGTGAGTTTAGAGATTTTGAGGAAGGAGAGGTTATAGGTGTATTCAAAGATGGTCGTGTGTTCAAATCTTGGGAATATCTTAAAGTAGGTGTGTCAAAGGGTAAACTGTTTATCACAGAAGTAGATGAAACATCAGTAAAGCTACCTATTGGTTCTGTTCTTCTTGTTGAAGAAGGGGATCTTGTGGATAGTAATATTCCAATAGTTAGATTTGATCCCTATAGTGAGCCAATCATTTCAGAGCAAGAGGGTATTGTAAGTATTGAAGAGGATACTACTAAACCATCTGCTCAAAGAGATAAGATACTGAAGATATTTGATGAGTTGACAGGGAATCTAAAGTCAGTCGATTTCGTTCCTGCCGATGCTGAGTTAAGAGTTAAAAACGGGGATAAAGTAAAGGTAGGAGAAATTCTTGCTAAGAGGAGTAGGTCAAAGAGAAGAACTTATGATATAGTATCTGGTTTACCTAGGGTGACTAGCTTGTTTGAAGTTAGGGGGGTAAAAAATCATACAGTTCTAGCTAAAGCTTCTGGTAAAGTTTCTATTGAAATAGATAAAGGTAAAGTATTGGTAATAGTTGAAGATAGGTTTGGTAACAAAATTAGGCACAAAATTCCTTCAGGTAGATATCTTTATGTAAGGAATGGGGATTTTGTTAAGGTAGGAGAGGAGTTATGTGATGGTGAGAAATCTCTTCAGGATATGCTACAAGTTTTAGGAGTTGAGGAAGTTTCTAGATATTTGCTTGATAAAATTCAGGAGATATATAAGGATCAGGGAGTTAAAATTGATGATAAACATATTGGTATAATCATAAGACAGATGGTAAGAAGAATAAAGATAGTATATCCAGGTGACTCTAAGTTTATTACAGGACAGATAGTTAGTGCTAGTGAATTCGAGAGAGTAAACGAAGAGATAATAAAGCAAGGTGGTGTTCCAGCGAAAGGTAAGATAGTTATTCTAGGTATTTCTAGAGCTTCTCTCACAAGTGAAAGTTTCTTGTCTGCTGCTTCCTTCCAAGAAACACATAAAGTTTTAACAGAAGCTACCCTCAAAGGAGCTGAAGATCATCTTTTTGGGCTTAAAGAAAATCTAATTGTTGGTAGACCTGTACCAGTTGGCACTGGTTCTCCATATTACTCTACTCTTACTTTTAAACCTAAAGAAGAGGAGGAGGGTAAGATTATCATTGATTTCATGGGAGAAGGAGTAGCGTAATGTCAAGAGAAACTAGACTCTTTCTTTTCTTTGTATTGTGGTTGGGAATAGTTATTGTTTTTATGTGGTTATTCCCAACCACACCAAAAACTAATCTTCCTGCTGATAAATTAGCTCAAACTAATACTTACTTCGAAAAACCTTCTCAATTAGTTAATAGGTATAATGTTAAATCATTTTCTAATGTTATCAATACTAACAATGTTGAATTTTACATCTCTCATAAAGGTTTTGAAAAGATATACTTTAGCTATGATGATAGAATTTACTCTTTGTTTGAGACGAATTACATTTTTACCCCTTTTTCAATGTTTTTAAGTAGTGTTATTAAGTTGAGTAATAATTTATTTCCTGATGTAGTTTTTGATGAAAGTGGTAAATCAGTTTTAGAGCTTTCGAATGGAAATATAGTTTTTGAGAGAGAGTTAATCCCTGTTTCTAATTATATTTTTGATATCGTTTTAAAGGTTAAAAATTCTTCTAAGAGAGATATAATTTTTAATGGTTTTTCTATTGCAATTAGTGGACCTTTGGGACCTGAAACTATTGATGAACATTTTGCTTACCTTAACTTGAGGACAGGTTATATTGATAAATTAGGGAATGTTGTTGAAACTTTGACGACTTCTCTTTTCACTGGTACAGAGAGGTACAGTTCAAAGGATGCAGGTAATGTTTCTGGTGTTTGGATGGAAAATAAATACACAATTGTTGGTATTGTACCTCTTGATGATGAGTTTAGAGCGGAGTTTCTAGTCTATGATACTAAGTATGGACATAATAAAGTTATTTCTCTTAGATCACCTAATTTAATTTTAGAAAAAGGTAGTGAGAAAATATATAAATTTAGGGTGCTCCTTGGCCCTAAAAAGAATCATATACTTGAGAGCTTTGGATATGGATTTAAAAATCTTGAAGATGGTGGAATACTTAAGCCGATATATGACTTTTTTGGGTTTTTATTAAAACCTTTGTATACTATAACGGGTAGTTGGGGACTTGCAGTTGTACTTTTCTCTATTTTTGCTAAACTTCTTTTAGAGCCTCTTAGTATAAAATCTGCTATTTCAATGAAGAGATTACAACTTATAGCACCTAAAGTTAAGGAAGTTCAAGAAAAATATAAAGATGATCCAAAAAAGGCAAATGCTGAAATTGCAGAACTCTATAGAATCTATGGGGCAAATCCTGCTTCTGGTTGCCTTCCTTTATTGCTTCAAATTCCTATATTCATTGCTTTGTACAATGTTTTGGTGGGATTAATTGAACTTAAAGGACAATCTTTTCTGTGGATACATGATTTAACTAAACCTGATACCATTCTTTATATAAAGCAACTAGAAGGGTTTTTTATTCTTCCAGCTTCTATCAATTTATTGCCTATAATAATGACAATAACTTCATTGTTTCAAACATATATTTCTTCATCTAAAGCTCAAACTCAGCAAACTATGACAATGTGGCTTTTACCTATAGTATTTATGTTTATATTCTGGAATTTACCTTCAGCTCTAGTTATGTATTGGACAATTCAAACATTCTTAAGTGCTATTGAACAGTATATTATAAATAGAGTTGTAAAGTATTAAAATATAATTACCATTTTCTTAAAATCTATTCAAATATCCTAAAAAGCATTTTTACTGAGTTTGGAATTAATAAAGATTTTACTTTCTAACTCTCTGATAGAAGGTATCAAAAGGAGGACAAAGTCCTCCTACTAAACTTAAGGGTTGAGTATTAAGTAAAAAGAGGTTTCTTAAAACAATTCCTACCTTACTTATTTCTTAAAAAATTCTAACTTCTATTAGGGGTGAATGCTTTATATTTTTATTCCTAAAAGAAGATTAATATTAATTTACTTACTCGTTGAAAACAATGAAGGTGGAGCCTGCTTTGGA
>JBMFQU010000055.1:0-4795 GCA_049968435.1 Brevinematia bacterium
CTCCTATTGAATCTTAAGGGCGATTAGGTGGGAAAGACACTAAAAGTATTTTTCAAACATTCTTTAGAAAGATATTGAAAATGAAAATTATACTAATACATTATTTTTTAGAATGGAAAAGATAGAAGTACTAATAGTAGACGATTCTGCCTTGATGAGGAAGATGGTAAGTGAAATACTTTCAAACCACCCCCTTATATTACCTAAGGATACTGCTATAAATGGTAAAGTTGCTCTAAATAAGGTAAAAAAAGATACATTCGATGTTATACTCTTAGACATAGAGATGCCAGAGATGGACGGAATCCAATTTTTAGAAGAATATTCAAAGCTCAATTTAAATATACCTATTATTCTACTAAGCTCATTCGCAAGGAGAGGTGCTGAAATAACAATGAAAGCTCTATCGCTTGGTGCCAAAGATTTTATAACAAAACCATCAGGACCTATATCAATTGATATAGAAAAAGTTGGGAACGAAATAATTGAAAAGGTATTGATATGGGGACTTAAAAGAGAAAATTCTTCTAATAAAGTTGAGGTTAGCCAAACTTTAGGAATAAAGGAAGCAGAAAAAGTAAAGTTTGAAAATCCACCAATAACTGAAGTAATATCAAAAAAACCTATTAATCCTAAACTTATAGGAATAGGGGTGTCTACTGGGGGACCTTCCGCAATAAGAAAACTTATATCTGATATAGATAAAGATTTTCCAGGAATAATAGTTGTCCAACATATGCCAGAACTATTTACAGCAGAATTTGCAAAATCTTTGGCAAACTCTTTTCCAGAATTTAATATAGTTGAAGCTAAAGATTATGACTTAGTACTTCCTGGGAAAATAATAATCGCAAAAGGTGGAAAACACTTAGAAGTACACCAAAAAGAAAATAAAGTTTTTGTAAGGATTGTGGAAAATGATAACTTTTCCTTTAAGCCTTCAGCAGACTTACTTTTTAGTAGTATAGCCAAAAACATAGGTAAAGATGCAATAGGTATAATAATGACTGGAATGGGCTCAGACGGTGCAGAAGGATTAAAAGAACTTTATGATAAAGGAGCTATAACCATAGCACAAGGGGAAGAAAGTTGTGTAATATTTGGAATGCCAAAAAGCGCAATATTAAAAAAGGCTGTTGATTTTGTATGGGAGATAGAAGAAATGGGACCAAATTTAAAAACACTAATCACCTTACTAAAATAGATCTTCACTATAAGCAATTATTCTATTTTTACCCTTAAGTTTAGCGTAATATAAAGATTTATCAGCAAGATCAACCAACATAGCTGGATCTTTGGTATCCTTAGGAAATTCAGATATACCAACACTACATGTTACATTCATATCTTTTTCTTTCATAGCATCCTCAAATTTCCTCTTTATTCTACTCATGAATGCAATTGCACCAGATTTACTAGTCTCTGGAAGAAGTACTATAAATTCATCACCTCCATACCTACATACTACATCTTCAGCCCTTTTATTCAGATCTATCGTTTTAGCAAGAGTTTTTATAACAACATTTCCTTGATCCTCGCCATACCTAGCGTTTATATACTTAAGATCATCTATATCTACAATAATAAGCGAAAAAACTAGATTATATCTCTCAGCCCTTTTAGCTTCAGCCCACAGAGCCTCTTTAAAATATCTATAGTTATATACTCCCGTCATCTCATCCATATATATCTTAAGATCAGCTGAATCATAAAGAAATATCTCTATTACTACAGGATTTTTCAAAATACCACTATTGTATGTAAAATAATCTATCACAGAAGTTCTGATACTTATATTCCTACCTAACTTATTAACTAATTCATTATGCCTTTCTATTATACCTTTCCAATGTTTTTTAGCCTCCTCCTCCGAGAATTCAAGATGAGACAGAATATAAAGCAAAACTGAGTAAAAATTTTCTCTATCTTTCAAATCAGTAATTGAATCATAAAGCTCTTCTATTTTACCAAAGAAATCCTTACCTAAAACATACTCCTGAAGTAAAAGATCAACTAACCTCTGCTTAAGGAATTTACTAATCCTTTTATCAAACATATAAAATTTATATTTGATTTCAAACACCAAATTCAAATTAAAAAGAATAAGAAACATAATGTTACAAAATTACATATGTAAAAAACATAAATATAAATCAAGTTAAGGTATGTGATAACAGATTTTAAACTCAAAATTAGAAACATAACTAAAAATGCATAAAAAAAGTAAAGTAGATTATAATAAAATATATGAGAAAAATTTTATTAATACTATTTACCTTAATAATTCAACTAAATTTGTTTGGAAACAGTAGGAAATTATTTTATTCAGCTGAAGAATTATTCTACTCTGGAGAAGTAGTAAAAGCAAACGGTATATATAAAACCCTAACAACTAATGAGCTTAATAACTACGAACTTAATAACTTCTATTACAAACTTTCATTCTTTAGAAGCATAAATGAAGCAATATCTATTTTATCCAATTCACAAAATCAAGAAGCAAAAAGTTTACAAAATTTTCTTATAGGATATACTTCAAAAACTTTTGAATCAATAGAAGACAGAATAAACTTAGGAGAAGAAAAAGATATATACCCAATTCTTGAGAAAGTAAATCTACCTAATAACTTAGATATACTACTATGTCTGAAATTGTATTTCTCACTATCAAATTTAAAAGATAGTATTATTATTTCAAACACTAACGATTTTACAAGTTTGAAAATAAAGTTTTTTAATTCTATGATTTTAAAAAACCTTGGAAACGATAAAGAAAGTAAAAGATTAGAAGAAGAGATAATTAAAAACTACCCAAACAGTTTTTGGGCATATCTATTGAGGAAAAAAGGATCAATTCAACAAAATAAAAAAGAAGAAGTAGAACTTAAAGAAGGATTTTATATAATCCTAGAAGATGTAAGTAATGTTATAAGGCAATCTTTAATTTTAAAAAAGTACAACATTACTGAATATAATTCTAAAACATACATAGGTCCGTATAGTACAAAATCTGAGGCAGAAAATGAAGGCAGAAAGATAGCTTCAACATACAGAATAGTTGTTAATATAGTCCAGGTGAAATAAAATGTCAAAAAGAATATGGATAGTATTTGGAGCATTTTTAATATTAATACTAATTGCAACAATCAGATTACTAACCTTAACAATATCTTCAGAATTTCGCAAAGTAGAGAGAACAAACATAACAGGCAACCGTGGTTTCATATACGACAGAAATGGCAATATACTAGCAACAAGTTATAAAACACTATCAATTTGGGCAAATCCTCAAACATTATCAGAGATAGAAAAAAGATATCTAACAAAACTTCTAGAAAATCTTTTACCCAACCAGAAAGAAAAAATTTTAAATAAGTTCAATGAAAAAAGTAGCTTTGTTTGGATTTCAAGAAAAATTCCTGAAAGTCAATTTGGACTTATAAATGAAATAACTAATAACTTTTATTCAAAGTTTGGCAAAAAAGGTATCTTCTTAATAGAAGAATATGTAAGAAGATATCCTTTAGGACAAGTTGCTTCCCCGGTAGTAGGAAGTGTAGATATTGATAACCGGGGCTTATCTGGAATTGAATATTCTTTTGATGATATTCTACTTGAAAAAAACAACGAAAGTGGGAAAATTTATCTAACGATAGATAGATACATTCAAGAAATTACTTATACTGAACTAGAAAAAAATGTAAAAGCTCTTGAAGCAGATCTAGGAATTGCAATATTCGCAAAAAAAGATGGAGAAATATTAGCAATAGCCGACTATCCCTCCTATGATCCAAATGATCTTAAATCAATTCCAATAAACTCGAAAGCTGTAAGCTATATATTTGAACCTGGATCAGTAATGAAATTAGCATCTGCTTCTTTAGCTCTAAAGAGAGATCCTGAAATACTAAATAAATATTTTAGATGTGATGGAGAAATAGAAATATTTAACCACAAAATAAAAGAAGCACCACACGGAGATGTAAAAATAGGTGACATAATAGCCTACTCTTGTAATGTAGGTATGCTAAAAATAGCAAGTGAATTTCAAGATAATGAACTTTTCTTTTTTTTAAGAACACTTGGTTTTGGGGATAAAACTTACATAGGAATTCCAGGTGAAGAAAAAGGTATTTTAAGACCTTACAATGAATGGAGTCTATTATCAAAATATATGATTTCCATAGGCCAAGAAATAGGTGTAACAGCCATACAACTACTAAAGATGGGACTCATAATTGCGAATGACGGAAGAAAAGTAAATCCCAAGTTAGTAAAAAAAATAATATTACCCTCAGGTAATAAAAAAGATATCTTCTATGAAGAAGGAAAAGAGATAATACCTCAAGAAATAGCAAAAAAGATAAAAGAATTTTCAAGGAGAACTGTAATTTACGGCACAGGTAAGTTAGCAGAAATAGAAAACATAGAAATAGGAGGTAAAACAGGTACTGGGCAAATATATAATCCATCAGGTGGTTATCATAAAGATCAATATAACTCAGTTTTTCTTGGTTTTGTACCTTACAATAATCCTCAATTAATAGGTATAGTCGTTATAATAAACCCTAAAAAATCAAAACAAGGTGGGCAATCAGCTGCACCAACCTTTAGAGAAATACTAAAAAAGATACTTGCTTACCAACCTTCCATTATTCAAACTCAATAACCTTAAGCATATTTGTACTTCCGGAAACTCCCACAGGTACTCCTGAAGTTACTACTATGCTATCACCTTTAGAAACAAAATTCTTAACAAGATCTCTAGCCATATCAAGCATTTCATCAGTAGAAG
>JBMFQU010000055.1:4802-11940 GCA_049968435.1 Brevinematia bacterium
AGTTACTACTATGCTATCACCTTTAGAAACAAAATTCTTAACAAGATCTCTAGCCATATCAAGCATTTCATCAGTAGAAGATGTTTCTTTTACTAAAGCCGGAATAACACCCCATACATGTTTTAACCTTCTAACCGTTGAAATTTCAGGACTTAAAGAAATTATCAAAGAATAAGGTCTAAACTTAGAAATCTGCTTCGAAGACAAACCAGTTTCTGTGAAATTAACTATATATTTAGTTCTTAGTTTTTTCGAAATCTGGCTAGCAGCAAAAGCTATTGACTCTGTTAAATCTTCAGTTTCAGGATATTCATAATCTTTATAAAGTTTTCTATATGTTTCGCTATTTTCAACTGTAGATATTATACTTCTTAAAGTTTTTACAACCTCTACGGGATAATCCCCAGCAGCAGTCTCACCTGTAACCATAAGTCCATCTACACCATCAAGAATGGCATTAGTTATATCAGCTACCTCAGCTCTAGTGGGTTTTAAATTCTTGGTCATAGATTCAAGCATCTGAGTAGCAACAATAACAGGTTTACCAGCAAGTCTAGCTTTCTCAACAACCATTTTCTGAACTAAAGTAACTTCATTCAAACCAAACTCTACACCCAAATCTCCTCTCGCTACAATTATGGCATCAGAAACATCAATTATATCATCAATATTATTAATAGCTTCAACCATCTCTATTTTAGAAATAACAGGAATGCTAGATTTATGCTTTGTTAATATATCTCTAGCTTGCTTTACATCATTAGAAGTCCTAACAAAAGACAAAGCTAACAAATCAACATCATTATTGATACAAAACAAAATATCATTAGAATCTTTTTCGGTTATTGAAGTAATACTCAATTTAGTATAAGGTAAATTAACCCCTTTTCTTTCCTTTATAATCCCTCCGTTTACAGCCTTACAGATGAAATATCTTTCAAAAACATCAGTTACAACAAGTTCTATGATTCCGTCATCAATTAAAACCTTATCACCTTTCTTAATTTCTTTAATAATAAGATCATAATCAACCCAAATTGCTTTTTTGGATTCTCCAGTAACTTTATCAAAATTTTCTTTGTTTGTAATTAAAAGTTCCTCTCCATTAGAAATTTCGACCTGCAAACCTGCCCCAACTCTTATTTTAGGACCTTGGATATCACCCATAAGAGCAGCTATTGTTCTAAACCTTTTTTCAGCATCCCTAACTAGCGAAATACTTAACCTGTGATCATCATGATTACCATGAGAAAAGTTCATTCTAAAAACATCAACTCCGTGCATCATCATCTGATCCACAACTTCCTTCTTCCTAGAAGAAGGACCTAAACTTGCAATTATCTTAACCCTATTTACATATCTATCACTTAACTTAGATAGCATAAAATACTCCTCAAGGTATATAAAACCATAAAAACTATTATTTTATGTTTTCTTCCACTTTCTCTATTGATAGCTTGTCTCTAACTCCTTGTAAATACTTAGATATTTCTTGATTAATCTTCTGATTTTTTATTTGAGATTTCAAAAACTCTTCTGCTTTCTGAGGAGAAATATTATTTTGCCTAAAATATTCTTTGTTCTTTTGATACAACTCTTCAACTTCTTTATCACTAACTTCTATCTTTGAAACATCAATTTTTTTAGAAAGAAAACCATCAACAAGTGATTTCCTTAGCGAAATTCTAGATAAAATTTCCCATTCAGAAGAAGAAAAGTACCCCTGATTGTATGCATCAATAACTAACACAAGTTCATTAATCAGATTATCAAGGTATGCCTTTTTGGTAGAAAGATCATTAAGGTACAAACTCTTTTTATTAGGATCTCCTGCAGACAAAGTATCAATTACCAAATTATACTCTTTATTAAATTCATCTGTTGAAAGATAATAATCACCTACCTTTGCTACATAAGAATTGGGTTTAGTAGAACTTAAACCAAAACGCTCTAAATTAGACATTGATACACTCTTACTAAAACCCGAATTCATAACAAAAAACATAATTATTACAGTAATCACTATAGAACCCAAAGAAACAAATCCATATGGTAAAATTTCTTTTATTTTCATAAAAACCTCCAAACGCTTATTAACAAATGATAATAGATTAAGAAACATATATTCAAATAACGATATTGACGGTTTAACATTAAAAATTAATTTTTACTATTAAAACTAAAATCTGCTAATTCAGTATACAACCCTATATTTCCAAATGGGAATATATAAAATACGGGAATCTGTGCTTTGTAGAAAACAAACTTATTATTTATGTTTGTTAGTTCAATATATGCATCTTTTATCTCTTGTATCTTATACTTTAGCCCCTTTTGCTTAATCAAAGTTATATACCTGGTATTTGTAATTTCAAGGAAATTAAGAGTAAGTTTTTCAGGTAATTTACTCCAATTCATAGTTCTCAAAACTTCTGTTGCAAGATCATTTATAGTATCATTGGTATTTGAAAAAGTTATAGTACCAAATGACAAACTATCTATAAAAATTAGTCCTTTTTCTCTATCAAAAATTACAGTATTCGTATCCCTAAAAGACTTACCTACACTCACAGTATCTCTCTGAAGAGTTTTCAAAAATTCTTTATCTACCTTACTAACAACTTTATCATCTACATTGACAATCAAAGTTAGTCCTGGGTAGGTCTTAACTTTTGAAGTAATAAATATATAATCCTGGGAATTAGTTATCTTTAAATCTGCCTCACCAGCCCTTATACCAAAGATATAAAAGTAATACTTAAGATAACCTATATCTTGTGAGTAAGAAATATTAATAAACCATAGAAAAGGAATAAAAATCAAAAGTTGTTTCACAATTACCTCCACAAATTGATTTACTTAAAACTATCAACGAATATTTTTATACCCATTAACACTAAAACTATACCGAATATTCTAGCTAGAATTTTGGAATCTATTTTCTGGGCTAAAGAAGCCCCAACAAAAGCTCCTAAAAACATACCTACAAACATTATGAACGAATACTCAAGTTTGGCATTTCCGTTTCTATAATATGTAATTGCCCCAAGCAAAAAAGTTGGAAAAGTAAAAGCAAGTAAAGTTGTCCCTTGAGCTAACTTTTGATCAAACCCAAAAACCAAAGTAAGAAATGGAATCAAAAAAGTTGCTCCTCCTATTCCAACAAGGCCACTAAAAATACCCGTAAATATCGAAAAAGCAAGTATAATTAAAAGGTTAATAAAATTCATCTTATTCTCCCATAACTTTTATAACAACTCTTTTTCTTCTTTGTCCATCAAATTCAGCATAGAATACCTCTTGCCAAGGACCTAAATCAAGATCACCATTAGTTATAGGCAATATCACTTCATGATTTACTAATATGCTTCTCAAATGAGCATAGCCATTATCCTCACCAGTATGGTGATGATGATAATCTTTATTAACAGGTGCCAGTGAATCTAATAATTCTGTTAAATCTCTAATAAAACCAGATTCATTGTCATTTACAAAAACTCCAGCAGTAATATGCATAGCCGAAACTAGCACAAAACCTTCCTTTATTCCACTTCTTTTTACAATCTCTCTAATCATATCTGTTATCCTTATATATTCTATCCTATTTTTAGTATTAAACCATATATACTCGGTGTAAGATTTCATATGGTTAATTTTATAACTTAAATCGCTCCATTTTCCAAATAAATATACTTTCCAAACACTTCCAAATCATTATTAAAATCTATTGAAAAAACTTGAGACAATAAAAATGAGAAATAAAAATTTATAAAAGAGGGGCATAGCCCCTAGATATTAATATTCAAATTCTCCACCCATTTCTGGCTGAGGAGTTTCTTTCTTCTTCTCAGGCTTTTCTGCAACAACAGCTTCAGTTGTCAAGATGAGAGAAGCAATACTTATAGCATTTTGTATTGCAATCCTTACAACTTTAGCAGGATCTATAACTCCATCCTTCGCTAAATCATCAACCCATTTATCAGTTAATGCGTTGTAACCATAACCAAACTTATTTGAGATAACCTTCTCAACTGCAACAGCACCGTCAATTCCTGCATTTTCACAAATCTGTCTCAATGGTATCTCGAGAGATTTCTTAACAATTTCAACACCAATCTTCTCTTCTGGGAAATCAATCTTTATATCGTCAAGTTTTGAAGCAAGGTATAGATAAGTTACACCACCACCTGGAACAATACCTTCTTCAACAGCAGCCTTTGTTGCATGTAAAGCATCCTCTATTCTAGCTTTTCTCTCCTTAACTTCAACCTCTGTAGCACCACCAACTTTTATAACAGCTACACCACCAGAAAGTTTAGCAAGTCTCTCTTGCAATTTTTCTCTATCATAGTCAGAGGTTGTCTCTTGTATTTGCTTCTTAATTTGAGCAATCCTAGCTTGTATATCTTTTGGATTACCAGCCCCGTTTATTATAGTAGTGTTTTCTTTATCAACTTTGACCTTTTCAGCTCTACCTAACATATCAATCGTTGCATTCTCGAGTTTCATACCCTTTTCTTCAGAAATTACCTGGCCACCTGTCAGTATAGCAATATCCTCAAGCATTGCTTTTCTTCTCTCACCAAAAGCAGGAGCCTTAACAGCAACACTCAATAAACCTCCCCTTAACTTGTTATAAATCAAAGTCGCCAAAGCCTCACCTTCAACATCTTCGGCAATTATCAATAGAGGCTTACCAGATTGGGCAACTTTTTCAAGTAAAGGCACTAACTCTCTAACTGAAGATAATTTCTTATCATATATCAAAATGAATGGATTATCCAACTCAGCTACCATAGTTTCAGCATTAGTAACCATGTACGGAGAAATATAACCTCTATCAAATTGCATTCCTTCAACAACTTCTAAGGTAGTCTCTAATGACTTTCCTTCCTCAACAGTAATCACACCATCTTTACCTACTTTATCCATCGCTTCTGCTAGAAGTTCTCCTATCTTCAAATCGTTATTAGCAGAAATAGTAGCAACATTTTTGATATCATCTCTTGAAGAAACTTGCTTTGCAATTTTTTTAATTTCTTCAGCTATCTTTTCTGATGCCTTATCAATACCTCTCTTAATCATCATCGGATTAGTACCAGCAGTAACATTTTTAATACCCTCTTTTACGATCGCTAATGTCAATAAAGTCGCTGTGGTAGTACCATCACCAGCAACATCATTTGTCTTAGTAGCAACTTCTTTAACAAGCTGAGCAGCCATGTTCTCATAAGGATCCTCAAGCTCTATCTCCTTTGCTATAGTAACACCATCGTTAGTAACAAGAGGAGCACCAAACTTCCTTTCAAGTATTACATTTCTACCTCTAGGACCCAAAGTAACTTTAACAGTATTAGCAAGCTTTTCAACACCTTTTAATAAAGATTGTCTTGCACTTTCACCAAAAGATATTATCTTTGCCATATTACACCCCCTAAATTAAGACAAAAATGAAAAAACTAAGATTTAGTAAAAAAATATACTAAAATTCACAAATTATGTCAAATCATTTTCCAAATAATCTGTCAAATTTTTCAAACCAAATCTTTGAAATAGGTGTTATAGTTTTTTCTAACTCTTTTAAATTATCTTCGTAATATTTTACTCTTATCTTATCAAGAGATTCTTCATACAATTTAAAATAAATTTCATCATACAAAGATTCTGTCATATTCTGTTTTATGTATTCATATATTTTATCATTGAACTCTGGCTTATTGTACTCAATTTTATCAAAAAGATAAAAATTTTCTCTATTGCTAGTTGAAATTGAAATTATTTCTCCTTTTTTTACTTCATCACTAAGCTTTAGATTATCAGGATCTAATCCTAACATTGATAAAATATCAAGCAACTTAAACATCTTTTGACTCTCAAAATCTTCATCAGTTGTAAAGTAATCAAAAACATCAATATCCTCGTAATAATAAACTATCTTTTCAGAATCTTTTAGATAATTCTTTTCCATTTGGTAAGGATCTGACTCCCTCATCTCCTTTTTTATATCTTCAATAAGCTTTTTCTTAGTTCTTGAAGGCAAAGAAACAAATAAAAACGAAAGTAACGGAAACCCTTCAAAATTCTTATTGTAATAATTTTTTATATTATCATAACTCACTGTACCTTCATTCACTAAAAATTCTTCAATAAGTTTAGAAATAAAGTATTGTTCTTCAATAGAAGATTGAATTAAACTGGAGTCCAACAAAGAAACTAAAGGGCTATCTATCTCTAAAATATTAAGTTTTTCTCTTATAATTTGCTCCAACTCTTCTCCTTCATCATTTTTATTGATGATAGGTAATTCTTTATCCTTTAGTTTAGCAAGTTCCATAATTGAATTTCTAGATACAACCTCTTCTAAAGTTAGATCAAACAGTATTTTCGACAACTTAACAACATCACTCTTTGAAAATTTACTTATATCAACTCGATCAAATAAGAAATAACCTATCAAAAGATAAAAAAAAGCATTAACAAATTCTTCTTCCTTTATCTTCCTAGATCCTATCTCTAATAATATCTTGCTCATATTACTCCTCTAAGCATTAGAAATTTTTTGAAACGCTTCTTCAAAAGAATCAAAAATCTGAAAAACAGTATCCAATTCAACTATCTTAAATATCTTCTTTAAATTTGAATTAAGATTTACTAAAAACATCTTCCCTTCATTTTCAACAACTTTCTTATAAAAACTGACTAACACTCTAAGACCACTACTTGAAATATGTTGAACCTCTGAAAAATCTACTATAACTTTCTTAGGAGCATTTTTATTAAAGAAGAAGTCAAGCTTATTTTCAACTTCCATAGAATACTGAACATTCATTACCCCTGATGGCTTTACTATGAAAACTCCATTTTGCTCCCGGATTTCCAACCTCTCCTCCATTCAGTAGAATTTTAAATTATGTTTTAATAAAATTCAACTATTCTAAAAGGGTGTTTTGAAAAATATTTTTAGAATTTTCATTATCTAAGGTAAATGTTAAGACTTCATTTATCTTCCATAATAGAAGTTAGAAATTGTTTAAGATACTTCTTTTTGTTTCCCGCCCAACCCACCCTTCTAGATTAGCGAAGGCTTCGCCTTCACTGCTTCCAGTAAGAAAGTAATTTAAGAAAGCTTTGTTTTTAT
>JBMFQU010000056.1:0-11803 GCA_049968435.1 Brevinematia bacterium
TCCCTTTACTTATCCCACAATCACCTATTCCCAAATTCCTAATTACAAATTCCTAGCTCCTACTTAGCGAAAGCTTCACCTTCTCTTCTTCAGTTAAGTAAGTTAAGAAAGATTTGTCTTAATAATGACTCTTTTATAAGCCAAAAAAGATAAGGATTTACTCCTAATAGAGGTAGAAGTTTTAAGAAACCTCTTTCCACAATTCCCAATTTACGTATTACTAATTCTAAATTTTCAATTGAATTAATTAAGTTTTTTCAAATACCTTTACAATTTAGTTGATTTTAATGTTTTTAGTAAATTTAAAAAACTTATTCTTAATCTTTAAAATAAATGTATGAAAAAGGTAGTACTAGTTTTTCTGCTAATGTTTATTTGTTTTTGGAGCTATTCATTAACTTTTTACTTAACCAATGGTGCAATTGATATAATTTCTTTTGCTACTAATCTGGGCGGTGATGTAAGTTATGATCCTTACAAAAGTAAGATAACTTTAAGTTGGAATACGAACATAGTTGAATTTTTTGAAAATCGTGATTTTTTTATAGTCAATTCTAATTTTGTTTTGCCTCTGCCTAACGGCCTTATAAAGAGTAATTATAATTACTATTTACCTTTCTCTGCATTTGATGCTATAATTTCCTTTTTTAGGATTCAATGTGAGGTTAAAAATTATTCAAGTGTTTTTAGTAGTAATTTTTTCTTACCACAACTCCAAGATGTTAAGAAGGAGGAAGACAGAAAATATACAAATTATTCTTTGATTAAAGATCAAACTTCAGTTAGTACTAATGTTGTTAGTAATACAAATTATGTCCCTTTTAAGTTCATTATAATTGATGCTGGTCATGGGGGTAAGGATCCAGGTGCCATACACAATGGTGTTAAAGAAAAGGATTTGAATTTGCTTTTTGCTAAAGAAATTTATAATGTTCTTAGACCTCAGTTAGAAGCAAAAGGTATTAAGGTTGTTTTAACTAGAAATAGTGATGTTTATATTACTCTTGAAGATAGGGTTAAAATGGCAAATGCCCTTTTGAAGAATACTAAAGGTTATGGACTTTTCATTAGTATACATCAAAACGCTTCCCCGATTATATCCAAAAAAGGTACAGAGATATACTATGTTAGTGATACTGCTGCTGATGATGAATCAAGGAGTGTTCTTGCTTTTGAAAACTCATTTATTCCAAAAGATGAAATTAAAAATATCAGTGAGTTAGAGAGAGTTATAGGTAAGATAAGAAGTGTTGCTTTAATGGAGGAGAGTAAAATTTTGTCAAGATTTTTAGAAAATTCTATGAGTTCTTTAAATCCTCTTTTAAAAGGTGCTCCTTTTTATGTCATAAAGTATATACCAGTGCCTTCTGTTTTAATTGAAGTAGGTTATATTTCACATCCAGAAGAGGTAAAAAAACTCAAAGATCCGAGTTTTATAAAAAATTTTGCCCTCCTTGTATCAGAGGGTATCTTAAAGTTTATTTCGGATTATAATATCACTCAAGGATTTACGGTTGCTAGGTAGGGTTATGTTTTATAGAATTTTAAAAGCTTTTATTTTTTTGTTATAATATCAAATATGAGATTTTTGAAGAATTTTTTGCTGTTTTTTATATTATCTTTGTTTTTATTTTTGTTAGTAATTTACTCTTTCCCACAGGTGAAAGGTAAGAAAGAATCTGATAGGATGGTTGTTGGTGGGGATATGGGTTTCTTTAAAAAGAATTATACTAAGTTTAATGGTAATGCTTTCGTTGAGAAAGGTAGTGCTAGAATGCTTGCAGATGAGATTGAGTATTTTGAACTAACAAACCTTGCCATAGGAAGAGGAAATGTAGTTTTGACTGAATCTAAAAATGGATTAATTATAAAGGGTGGCTATAGTGAATATTATGGTGATAAGAATTTGATAGTTTTTTTTGAGAGTCCTAATCTTACATTGTCTAATAGAAATATTTTTCTCAAAGGTGATGTTCTGTTTCTTGATCAATCTAATGAAATTGTTGTTTCGAGTAATAATTCTTTTTTAACTAATGAAAAACTGGTTGCTTATGCTGATGTTATAGAGATCATTAATAGGTCAAATATTATAAGATTCTTAGGCAATTCTAAAGTTATATCCTCAAACTTCACAATATATGCTAATAATGGTTTTGTTTTTATGGTAACTAATAAATACACTAAAGAGATTAATATTGATAAATATGTTGGTATTGGTAATGTAAAAATCTTTGATAATAGTGGCTTCTTGTTGTGTGATAGAATAGTTATAAATTTTGAGAGTAACGAAGTAAAAGATTATGTATCTTATGGTAATGTTAAGATATCTAATAGCAATACATATATAACTTCAGATTACTTTAGGTCTGTTTTCGATAAAGGTAAAGATATTCTTCACATTGGTATGACTAATGTTTCTGTTATTAATCTTGATAATGGGGATAGGATGTATGGGGATAATCTTTTTTCTGATAAAGTTAAGGGGTTTGAATTTTTATATGGTAATGCTGTTTTTGAATCTCAAGGAAGGAATATAAGAGTTTATTCTCATGTTATAGAAAGGCATGTTGATAAAAAAATTATATATATGAAAAAGGATGTTAGAGTTAGGACAGAAGGTATTGATATAGTTAGTGATATAGGCAAGTATGATGAAAGTACAGGTTATATGTATTTACTCGGTAATGCAAGGATTTTAAGTGGTGATAAGTTAGGTTTGTCTGTCAATTCTATAGTTGTTGATTCAAAAAAGGATAAAGTTACTTTCTATGGTAGTGATTATGGGTATGTCATACCAGGAATGTAGAAATATTAAACTTGTTTTATCTTACGACGGTAGTTTTTTTAATGGGTGGCAGAGACAAAAAAATACAAATAATACAGTTCAAGAGTTGATAGAAAATGTACTTTTTAAAGTTTTAAATGAAAATGTAAAGATTATAGGAGCAGGTAGGACTGATGCTGGTGTTCATGCTTTTAGACAGGTTGCTAATTTTAAGACAACTAATTTCTCTATTCCTTCAGAAAAGTTTAAAGTTATTTTGAATTCTTCTCTTCCTGAGAGTATTAGGATATTATCTTCTGAAGAGGTAAGTAGTGAATTTAATGCTAGATTTTCAGCGAAGTTTAGAAAATATATTTACCTTATATACATAGGAGATGAAATTTTCTTACCTTTCATTAGCAGATATGCTTTTATATCTTCCAAAAAAGATTTTGATATTAGGTTTATGAATGAAGTTGCTAAGTTCTTTTTAGGTAACCATGACTTTCTTAATATCTCTTCTAAAAGGAATTATAATACGACTGTTAGGTTTGTTAAGAGTTTTAGAGTTTTTAGTAAAAAAGATTTTTTAGTTTTTTCAATGGTTGCTAATGGATTTATGTACAATATGGCTAGAGGGATGGTTTCTTGTATCATTGAAGCTGAGAAAAGAAGGGATTATAGTTTTGTTGAAAGAGTACTCAAAGGTAGAGAAAAAAATAAGCCCTCTCTTGTTCCACCTAATGGACTATATTTGCATAAAGTTTATTACTAAACCTTTAATTTGTGAATGGTTGTTTTTATCTTCTACAATTAAGAGGACATTTTCCGAAAATCTCTTTTAGGAGTATGAAGTTATGAATTTTAAAAGGTTTCTCTGGAGTTTTGCTTTCGTTTTTCTTTTTTCTCAAATGAATCTTCCTGATAAAATTGTGAATAAAAGTACTTATGATTATGTTATTAACATGAGTAGGTTTTCTTTTGTTAACTATGGTAAAGGTGAAGTTTCGGATTTTAACAAATTCATTGATCTATATACTAAAACTTATTTTGATTCAAAGAGTATTACAAGGAAAGTTAGAAATTTAAAAGGTAAAAGAGTTTGGAAAAGAATTAGTATTTTAGTACCTAGCGTGAATCCTAATTTAAAAGTATTACCATTAGTTTCGGAGGAGTATAACAAACTTTCGGATAGTTCTATTTTTAAACCAGATTTGGGTTTAGTTTATGCCGATTTATTAGTTGAAGCTAAAAACTACAAAAAGGCAATGACTGTTTTAAATTCACTTTCTAATACAACTTTGTACGATGAAGCTATTATAAAGTTAGCAAAAATTTCTTTTTTAGTCGATGATTTTAAATCTCTCGAATACTACTTGAACCTTTATAAATTAAATAAATCAGAAAACATATATAGCCCGCTGTATGTTATTCTTAATTCTGTTGTTATAGCAAATAAAGGTAAATTGTTGGATTCCTTAAGCAATGTTGCAAATATGATTCTTAGTGATTTTACCGAAAAGTATGATTACATTAATGAACTTCTTTTATACTTTGGTTATATTTCCAAGTTTTCTGATAGTTTTGGAGATGTAGAAAAAAGTTTTATAAAGAAGATTTGTTTTGAGCTTATAGATTATAAGTTTTATAAAGAAGCGTTTAAAGTAGCGTATTATTCTAAACTAGGTTATGAATTTTATTCAGAAATGTTACTTGAGATGAAATCTTTTGGTATAAAATCGTATAAAAGTTTAATGAATACTTATTTGAGTGGTTTGTGGAGAGATATAGTTCTTTATCCTAATAGATTTGAGAAGAAATTAGATTCTTTTGATCAAAGTAAGAGGAAAGTTTTATTAAAATCCTTGTTTGTATATTATCAATCAATTAATGTTGTGAAAGCTAAAGAGTACCTTGAGGAGTATTCTAAAGTTACTGATATTGGATATAGGGTACCAAGGTTAGCTTATAAGTATATTGATAAATTGTTGGCTCTGAAAGAGTATACTATTTTGTCATCTCTTCTTGATGATTGGAGGTTTGATTTTGATTTTCATGCAAAAGATGCAGATAGACTTTTATTCTTCAAAGGTTATGCTTTAGAGCAATTAATGAATACTAATGGGGCAATTGAAATGTATGAAAAGGCAGTTTTTACCTTACCTTCAGGTTATTATGATTTCATTTCACTTAGAAAGATAAGCGAACTTGCTTCTGAAAATAAGATAAAATCTTACTATGATAAATTTGTAAATCCTCTTACCGAGCTTGAAAGTAAGTTTAACTATGCTAAGATTTTATTTAATTTTGATAAACAGAATTCTGAAACATATAAGTCCTTTGTTTTCTATGTGATAAAGGATAAAAATAAATTTTTGTTTGATGTTCCCTATGAGATTGTTGACAAAATGGCGGATATTGAGAAATTTAAAATATCCCTGGCTCTAAGGAAGGTTACCAATAATTATATAGTTGTTAGTAAGTATATTAGAAGTAAACTCGTTAATAAAGGTTTTTCTAATTTATTCTCCTATCTTATTGTTATGAGAAATAGACTTGAATTGAAGGCTACTAGAGGTATATATAATGAGGGTAATAATGTTACTGCAAATAAATCTATTGAAGCTTATTCAAAGTTTTTGCCTTTCAGTATACAGGAAATACTCTATCCTATACCTTATGTATCTGATGTGATATATTCTTCTGAAAAATTTGGTGTTGATCCTAATTTAGTATATGCTATTATGAAACAAGAAAGTTTCTTCCAAGAGGGGGCTTATTCTAGGGCTGGTGCTATAGGACTTATGCAAGTACTTTATAGTACTGGTAAGCTAGTTGCGAGAAAATTTGATATGAGTGATATCATTTCAAATAGGAAGGATCTTTTTAAATCAGATATAAATATTATGTTAGGTACTGCTTATTTGTCAATGCTGTTAGATCTATATGGAGATCTGTATCACGCAATTTCTGCTTACAACGGAGGTGCTAAAGTTTTAAAGAAGACTCAAAGAAAATATAGGGTTCCTATAGAAGATAGTGTAGTTTTCTCGGAGTTTCTAGCTTTTAGAGAAACTAAAAATTATATAAAGAGGGTTGTTAAATATTACAACGTTTATTCTTCAATATACAACTTTGAAATAGTTAAAAAGGAATTTAATATTAATGATCCAAATGAACTTGAAAAGCTTAGATCTAAACTAAAAGAATTGCAAGAGAGTTTGTCTTCTGAAGATTTGAATGATAATACAGAGGACAATATGGTTGGTGAGGAATAAGAGATATGAATAAAAGGAGAGTTTTCGTCTTTTTAATATTTTTTATATTGCTTTTTAGTTCATATAGTTATGCTCAAGATTTCTCAAAAGCACTTATAGGTTTTTCTTGCTCTTATTTTAATTATAATCCTTTGGAGAATTCTAGTGGATTAAGTTTGAGTAGTAATAAAATTTTAGTTGGGTTTAATGTAGGTTTTGCAAGTAGAGGATTGATTTTTGATTTTTCCTATCTTCATAAACTCTATCCAAATGAAATATACAACTTTTCAGGTTATAGTGTAAACGAACAGTTTGACAGTTATCTATTTTCTTTAGCTTATGTTTTTACTATTTCTGATAATTACTTTTACCTTGGACCTAGTTTGTTTTTCTCTATCGATAGTTCTCAACTTAAGTTTTATAATCAGTTTAACTTTTCTTCCTTCTTGAATAGTGCAATTGTTAAAGATATAGACTCTAAAGTTGTCTCTCTAGGTGCTGGTATTAGCATTGTTGTTTTTAGAAACTTACTTGTAAAAATAAGTTATTTTTACTCTTTCACAGGAACTTACTCATACCAAGGTGTAAATATGCCTGATTCTTTTATTTTCCAACCAAGTGGTTTAAGAGTTATCTTGAATATTAACGTTTAAGTTTTTATTTTCTAATATTTCCCTTTTGTGTTCAGCAAGTAAACCTTCTATCATCTCTTCTATTTCTCCTTCCATGAAAGTTTCCAGATTGTAAATTGTCATATTTATTCTATGGTCAGTCACTCTATTTTGTGGGAAGTTATAGGTCCTTATTTTTTCAGCTCTTTCGCCTGTACCTATTTGTGCTCTTCTTTGAGAATCTTCAGCTTGTTTTTGCTTTTCTTTTTCGTATTGAATTAGTTTTGATCTTAGTATACTCATTGCTCTTTCTCGGTTTTGTATTTGAGATCTTTCGTCTTGGCATTGTACTACAATCCCTGTTGGTTTGTGTATTATTCTTACTGCTGATTCAGTTCTATTTACATGTTGGCCACCTTTTCCACCTGCTCTAAATGTTTGAATTTCTATATCTTTTGGATCTATGTAAATATCAGTTTCTTCTGCTTCTGGTAATACAGCAACTGTTGCTGTTGAAGTATGGATCCTTCCGCTTGCTTCTGTTATTGGTACCCTTTGTACTCTATGTACGCCGCTTTCGAATTTTAAATATTTATATGCCATTTTCCCTGAGACTGTAAAGATTATTTCTTTGAATCCTCCAAGCCCCGTTTCGTTAAAATCAACAATTTGGACTTTCCAGCCTTTTTTTTCAGCGAACTTTGAGTACATTCTAAATAAATCTCCTACAAATAATGCTGCTTCCTCTCCTCCTGCTCCTGCTCTTATCTCCATAATTACATTTTTAGCATCTTCCTCGGTAGATAAAAGTAGGTTTTCTGCTTCTTCTTCTAGTTTCTTAAGTTCTTCTTGACCTTTTTCTAATTCTTCTTTTGCTATTTCTTTTAGTTCTTCGTCTTCTGCTTCTTCTATTATTTTCTTAGCTTCCTCTATATTATCAACTACTTTTTTAAGTTTTTTGTACATTTCAACATAATCTTCAAGTTTCTTCATCTCTTTTAGAGTTTTAGTGTATTCTTCGGTATTTTTGTTTGGATCTATTTGAGAAATTTTCTCTTCAAGATCTTTATGTTTTTTGTCATATGCCTCTAGTGCCTTCAAGAACTTTGACATATTATCACCTTTTAACTGAATTGAATTATGTAAGATTTATTTATTTTTTTTCATTTTTTTTAAAGTAAGAGATAGTTTCTTTGATTTACATAAAGAAGAGTCATTAAGAAGGTAAAGGATTTTAATTTTTAGTGAATTAAAGATTTAGATTGTAAAAGAAGGGGAATTTTTATAAGGGTTATATACTTGCAATCACTGATTTAGTAGTGATAAACTTTACTCAGAAATTTTTGAGGAGGAATAGAATATGATAAGTGAAAGGGTTAAGAAGGGTATTGTTCGAGCGCCTAACAGAAGTTTGATAAAAGCCTGTGGTTATACTGATGAGGAGATCAAAAAACCTTTCATAGGAATTGTGAATTCTTTTACTGAAATAGTTCCAGGTCATATTCATTTAAGGAACTTAGCGGAAGCGGTTAAGAAAGGTGTTTATGCTGCTGGTGGTACTGCTTTTGAATTTAATACTATTGCGATTGATGATGGTATTGCTATGGGGCATGAAGGAATGAAGTATTCTTTACCTTCAAGAGAGCTTATTGCTGATTCTGTTGAATCTGTGGCTATGGCTCATGCCTTTGATGGACTTGTTTTGATAACTGCTTGTGATAAAATTGTACCAGGTATGCTTATAGGTGCTATAAGATTAAATATTCCTTTTATTGTTTTAACTGGTGGTCCTATGTTGCCAGGTGAAGTTGAGGGTGGTAGGTATGATTTAATAGATGTTTTTGAAGCTGTTGGGCAGTATGAAGTTGGTAAGATTTCAGAGGAAGAGGTTTATAAATTAGAAAATTATGCTTGTCCGGGTGCTGGTAGTTGTGCGGGTATGTTTACTGCGAATAGTATGGCTTGTATTTCTGAGGCACTTGGTTTAACTTTACCTTATGGTGCTACAATACCTGCCGTATATGCTGAAAGAGTGAGGTTTGCCAAATATGTAGGTGAAAGAATTGTTGAACTTGTTAAAAAGAATATAAAACCTAAGGATATTCTTACAAAAGAAGCGTTTGAGAATGCGATAATGATTGATTTAGCTTTGGGGGGATCTACGAATACGATTTTGCATCTCCTTGCTATTGCCCATGAGGTTAAGCCAGGTTTTATAACTCTTGATGACTTTGATAGATTGAGTAGTGAAGTTCCTCATATAGCTTCTTTAAGGCCTGGCGGAATATATTATATGTCTGATTTACATAAAGCCGGTGGTATTCCTGCGGTTATGAAGGTTCTTGAGTCTAAAATTAGAGATGTAATGACTGTGAGTGGTAAGACAACAAAAGAGATTATAAATAGTGTAAAATATATTGACCATAATGTTATTAGACCTATAGATAATCCTGTACATAAAGAAGCGGGACTTAGAATTTTAAGAGGTAATCTTGCACCTGATGGTGCTGTGGTAAAAATAGGAGCAGTTGATCTAAAAATGTATAAACACGAAGGACCTGCTAGAGTTTTTGATTCTGAAGAAGATGCGATGAAGGCTATTCTTTCTAAGAAGATAAAGCCTGGAGATGTTATTGTTATAAGGTATGAAGGACCTTCAGGTGGTCCTGGTATGAGAGAGATGCTTTCTCCTACATCTGCTATAATGGGTATGGGGCTAGGAGATAGTGTTGCTCTTATAACCGATGGTAGATTTAGTGGCGGTACAAGGGGGCCTTGTATAGGACATATTTCTCCAGAGGCAATGGCTGGAGGACCTATAGCGCTAATTAAAGAAGGCGATATAATAAGCATTGATATGATTTCAAAGAGATTAGATGTAAAAGTTTCTGATGAGGAATTTGAAAGAAGAAAAAAAGAATGGAAAAAACCAGAATCAAAAGTTAAACATGGCTATCTTGCAAGATACTCAAAATTAGTTTCTTCGGCAGATAAAGGAGCAGTTGTTAATTATTAAGTTGAAAAAATCCTATTTAAGGTTATAAAATAAATATTGCTTTTGGTGTATGAGTATGAAGGATTTTATAGAGAAATTGATTGATTTTGATGGTAACCATTACGAACTAGCTGTAGTTGCTTCTAAGAGGGCTAGCTACTTAGTTAATAAAAATATAATACCTGATTTTTCTGAAAAGCCAGCTGTTGTAGCTATTTATCAAATTTTAAATAGTGAATTAGAGGTTATTGATACTTCTAAAAGTGCAGAACTTGAAGAAGAACTTTAGTAGGGAATTTTTAGCCGAGATGGTGGAATTGGCAGACACGCTACCTTGAGGGGGTAGTGCCCGCAAGGGCGTGCGGGTTCAAGTCCCGCTCTCGGCACATAAGCCGATGTAGCTCAGCTGGCTAGAGCAACTGACTTGTAATCAGTAGGTCGTGGGTTCGAGTCCCACCATCGGCTCATTTATTTAATTAGAGGTATGCTTCTAAACCCTTCTTCTAATTCTTTATCTGTTGGATCATGATCAGGTAATTTGCCCTGTAAGTAATCGTCATATGCTTTTAAATCAAAATGTCCATGCCCTGATAAGTTAAATAAAATTACTTTTCTTTTGTTTTCTCTTTTGGCTTCTAATGCTTCGTCTATGGCAGCTTTTATAGCGTGTGTTGTTTCAGGAGCAGGAATTATTCCTTCAGTTCTAGCAAATATTGTTCCAGCTTCAAATACTTCATTCTGGGCATAGGCTCTTGCTTCTATTAGGTTAAGTTCATATAATTTACTTACTATAGGTGCCATTCCGTGGTATCTTAAACCCCCTGCATGTATTGCTGGTGGCATGAAATTATGACCGAGAGTATGCATTTTTAAAAGAGGTGTCATTCCAGCTGTGTCTCCAAAGTCATAGGTATACTTACCTTTTGTTATACTTGGACAAGATTTAGGCTCTACTGCTATTATTCTTACTTTTCTTCCTTCAAGCTTATCCTTGACAAAAGGTAGTGCTATACCACCAAAGTTAGATCCTCCTCCGACACAACCTATCACAACATCTGGATAAAGACTCTCTATCTCTAATTGTTTTTTTACCTCAAGTCCTATAATTGTCTGATGTAGTAGAACATGATTTAGTACACTACCTAATGAGTAATTTGTGTTCTTATCACTGACTGCTTCCTCTACTGCTTCACTTATTGCTATACCTAAGCTACCTGGATTATTGGGATCTTCTTCTAAAATTTTTCTACCGAAGTTTGTTCTTGTTGAGGGACTTGGAAAAACTTTACCTCCCCAGGTTTCCATCAATATTTTTCTGTATGGTTTATTTTCATAACTGACTTTTACCATATAGACTACTACATCAATTCCGAATAGATTACCTGCTAAAGAAAGAGCACTTCCCCACTGACCTGCACCTGTTTCAGTTGTTAATCTTTTTATGCCAGAAATCTTATTATAATATGCTTGCGCTATTGCAGTATTCGGTTTGTGAGAGCCTGCAGGTGATACAGATTCATTCTTATATAAAATTATAGCAGGAGTATCTAAGTATTTCTCTAAATTATACGCTCTATGTAGAGGGGTAGGTCTCCATAGTAAATATTTTTCTAAAACTTCTTCTGGAATGTTTACCCATCTTTCCGTAGATACTTCTTGCTCTATTAGGGGTTTGGGGAAAATTACTTCAAGATCAGAAGGTGATATTGGTTTACCAGTTGCTGGGTTAATAGGTGGTTCTATCGGTTCTGGTAGATCAGCTAAAACGTTGTACCATTGCTTAGGTAATTCACTTTCTGGTAAAAAAACTTTCTTCATATCTTTACCTCATCTCTTGGCAATTATAATTAATTTAAATTTTCTTTTTCAAATGCGCTAAAAGTGTTTAAAAATTTAATTCCCACCCATAGTTACTAGGGAAATTAAAGAATTGGTGATTGGAAGTTGTTAATTTAGGGATACTAAGAATTTATAAAATAAATTAAGAAATATGCTTTCTAATCTTTCTAAAAGGAGGTACTACTAGGAGGACGAAGTCCTCCTGTTGAAGCTAAAGGGTGGGTGGGCTACTAAAAAGAATTTTTTAAACTTCCTAAAAATCAATTCTTAACTCTATCAGGAATAGTAAATAATTTTCTTATAGAAGGTGTAGCCTATCTTGGATTGCTAAAGGGTG
>JBMFQU010000057.1:0-11517 GCA_049968435.1 Brevinematia bacterium
TCTACAATTAGAGATGTTAAAAAGTTTAGGAAAATAATAAGAGGAAGGATTTTAAGGAATTCCTTTTGCTTTTCCCATGCTCTTAAGCGTCTATAGGAAGCTACACCCCCTTTTAATTAACTTCTATTAGAGAGTTAAAAAGTAAAATTTTTAGTTCTCCTAATAGAAGTTAAGATTTTTAATAAACCTCTTTTAGTTCCCCACCCACCCTTTAGTGTGTTAAGAGGGTTCACCCTCTTATCAAGATCTCTCTCTAATTCGTTAGGAAAATTCTACATTGATATTAGTTACTTACTAGAAGTAAGAGAACATAAGCAATTCACTCCTAATAGAAGTAAAAATTTTAGAAACTTTTTAGTCCCACCCAAACTAATAGATTAGCGAATGCTTCGCCTTCTTTGCTCCCAATAAGTAAGGAAGTAAATGAGACTTCGCATACTATTAGTACCTCATTTTAGAAAGATTAGAAAGGATATCCATTACTTTTAATTTGAGTTTAGAAAGCAAACTAAAAAAGAATTCTTAACTACTTAGAAGGTGCAAAAATGAAATTCTCTTTAAAAGAAGGATTAAAAAGCTTAAAAATAAATGTAAATAATAAGTTTAAAAAACTATTCATCAACTCTTGGATTTATATTCCATTAAAAAAATATGACTTGATGATATACAAAGATTTAGCGATAAACTACCTTGCATCATTCCTTGTAATTTCACTAATCGTATGGTTAAAAGAAATATACCTAATATACATTCAATACATCCAGAAAGGTGCTCAACTTCTTACTACCTTAAGTATATTTTTTTATAGTCTTCCTTTCACTATGGCTATAACTATACCTTCAAGTGTTGTGATGGCATCTTTACTAACTTTTAATAAAATGTCAATAAACCTAGAAATACTTACCTTGAGAGCCTCAGGAGTAAGGAAAACTAGATTATTCTTACCAGTACTAGTATTTTCATTGTTCATAAGTGTAATAGGTTTTTGGTTTTTTGATACGCTCCTTATAAAAGGAAATGAAATGTACATTAGATCCATGATAAAAATGAGAGTTGAAAAACCTTTTATAGATATATCACCTGGAGAATTCCCTAAAATTGGTGGATTTGAAATAGGATTTGATGAAATAAGCGGCGATGAAATGAAGGGAATTGAAATATACCAAAGGCTAACAAACTCAGAGAGAATAATAAAAGCAGCAAGCGGTAAAATAATATCAACGGGTGATACACCTTACTATGTCATAAAACTAAAAGAAGGGACATTCATTGAAAAATCTCTAAAAACAAAAGAAATCTTTTCATCTCAGTTTAAATACTCTGAACTAAGGATTGATTATGAATTATCTCAAATTCCCTCATTTAATGTAAACACTCAGCCAAGAATGATGTCAAGGTATAAACTTGAAAAAATAATAAAACAAATGGAAAAAGATTACCTTTTAAGACTAAAAATAGAAGAGAGAAAAAATCTATACAAAGAACTATTCAACAAATACATTGAACTACTCAAACTAACTCCTTCCATACTTACCTTAGCCATAAAAAGTAATAAACAAATAGAAAGTCAAAAGGATAAGATAATAGGTGAAATAGAAGAAATAAATAGGAAAATAAAAGAAATAAACAAAAATCAAGAAGTAGCAAACTACAACTTTTTCGTATTTGAACAACTCAAAAAAACTTCAATACCATTCTCAGCTTTATTTTACGGGCTAATAGGATTTGTATTTGGAATAATGATAAAGGTTAGAACAGGGAAGGGAGGATCCTTACTAATCGGTATAGGAGTTATACTAATCCAAACTTACTTAACTTATGTATCAGAGATACCCATAAGAAATGGAGACATGATACCAATAGTAGGAGCATGGATCGGTAATATAACACTTCTAATACCTGGATTATACCTACTTCTTAAGGAAAGAATCTAGATAACACTTATAGGTCCGTAAGAAGAACCTGAAAGGAATTGTTTAGTAAATTCATTTCCATCACTAAACATCTTTTCCAAACTCCCATCAAAAACTACTTTTCCTTTATAAATTAAAATCACCTTACCTCTTATCTTCTTCATAACTTCGATATCATGCGTTATAACAACCAAAGGTACTTTAAGCAAATTTCTTAGTTCAACTATAGAAGACACAACATAGTCTGATGTTATAGGATCAAGACCAGTAGTAGGTTCATCCAAAAAAAGTATTTTAGGATCAGTTGAAATAGTCCTAGCAAGAGCCACTCTTTTCCTCATACCACCACTTAATTCCGAAGGCATTTTTTTTAATACATCAGGTAGTCCAACCATCTCTAAAACTTCCTTAGCCTTATTAAGGGCTTCCTGACCACTTATACCTCTAACATTTTCTAAAACAAATAATATATTTTCTTCTACATTCATAAAATCAAACAAGGCACCATTTTGAAACAAAACTCCTATATCTTTTCTAAATTCCTCAAGTTCACTTTCATTCAAAGAGAGAACATCAATGCCATTTATAAATATTTTCCCTTCATCAGGTTCAATAAGCCTAACGCAAGTTTTTAGAAAAACACTTTTACCAACTCCACTTCTACCTATAATCAACAAACTATCAAAATTATCAGAAGAAAATGAAATATTATCTAAAACTTTATGATTATTAAAAGACTTTGAAATATTTTCAACTTTTACAAATTCCATAAGACAAGTTTAAAAATATAAAACGCAATTTGCAAGATTCAGATTGTTTTATATACAATATAATTAAGATAACGCGGGGTAGAGCAGTCCGGTAGCTCGCTGGGCTCATAACCCAGAGGTCGTGGGTTCAAATCCCACCCCCGCAAATTCTAAATCTTCCCCTCCAATGATATACAAAAATTTCCTCAAAGTCTTCTAAAGATGCTACCTAAACAATTAAATAGGTAAAATATTAAAAAGAGAAAACGAGAAGATCTTAAAAGGGGAATAGACATCCCCTAAAATTTAAGGAACTAGCTTAACTGTTAAAGCAAAACCGAAGTCTCTTGAGTTAGCAAGTCCTTTAGCAAACTCATTTTGAATATATACATTCTCACCGATCTTAGCACCGAAGAATAAACTTACGCCAGATTCTCCTTCAATAATTCTATTACCAAAAGCAGCTCCATTTTGAGCACTTTGATATTCAGCCCCAACACCAACCAAAGCAGTACCAAACAAGTAGAATATTCCTAAATGTCCTCCTAAACTATACTCCACCAAGCTAGTTTCCAAATTGGCCAGAGAGAAAACAGGATGCACTACCATAACCCAATTACCTTTATAAAATATATTAGGAGCAGAAAATTCAAAACTTACATTCTTACCAAAAATACCTTCATGATGCTCTAATATCAGATCAAATGTATAGTTATCCACAAATGAAGCAATAGGCTGATTAATAAGATTCAAGACAGCTCTAAAGCCAAATTCATCTATACCAAACTCATCTCTAGTTTTTTCACCACTTGAAACACCTACCTGTAAAGAAAAGTTATTTAAAAAACCATAGTAGAGATTAAAATTCATAAGAAAAGTATCTTCACTAGGAAGTGAAACATTATTCACAGAATATTCTGCTAATGTGTCTAACACAATTTTACCTTTCGGGTAAACCATTGAATACTTATTCAAAAACAAATATGTGTCAAAGCAAGCAAGAGCTGAACCTACAGCTATAGAAATAAACATAAAAATTAAAAATATCCTTTTCATATTCATACCCCCTAAAACTTTTCATATTTTTATTGAAAAGAATTAAATAAAAAAACATTTTAAGAAAATTATACATAAGTAGTAAGTGTTAGTGATTTGTAATTAAGCAAAGGATTTGAACTTTATGTAAAATTAACTAAATTTAAGCTTATGGAAAAAGTAGTTCTTATAACAGGTGCCACATCTGGGATAGGAAAATCAACTGCCAAAATTCTTGCTCAAAATGGATTTAAAGTTTATGCAACAGGTAGAGAAATATCAAAAGCAGAAGAATTAATAAACTTAGGGATTGAATTAGAATATTTAAATCTTGAAGATGAAGAAAGTATGAAAAATGTTGTCAATAAAATTATTCATAAAGAAGGTAAGATAGATGTATTAGTAAATAATGCAGGATACGGAATTGCAGGATCAGTAGAAGATATACCAATTGAGGAAGCAGAAAAACAATTTGAGGTAAATCTATTTGGACAAATAAGATTAACTAAATTCGTTATACCCTACATGAGAAAACAAAATGGAGGTAAGATAATAAATATAACTTCAGTAGCATCATTATTGCCATCACCTATACTAAGTTGGTATTCTGCTAGTAAAGTTGCATTTTCATTTATATCTATGTCCATGAGAGCTGAACTTAGAAAGTTTGGTATAGATGTTGTGGAGGTTGCACCTTCTGGGATAAGAACAAATTGGCCCATAACAGCAAGTCAGTATTTACAAAAATTTTCACAAAACTCAATCTACAAAGATATAACAGATAAGATTTTCTCTTTCTTTGAAAATAGTATAAAAACTTCTCCTTCACCTGATGTTGTAGCAAAAAAGATAATAAAGATAATAAAAAAGAAAAGAACAAAACCCAGGTACTTTGTACCATTTTATGCTAACTTTGTTTACATAGCATTAAAAGTAACACCTTACTCAATAATTGATAAGATCTATAAAATATTCTTCAAATAAATTGGCTTTTCTAATTTAACATTAGAGCCACCTAAATCAGCATCAGTAAGCAAGAAGATAAGGCCAGAGATGAATTTAAAAATCTCATTAATAGCATCTATTACTGTTTTACCTTCAAAGTAGTTTTTTTCAACCTCTACATTTTTTAAAGGAACATTCTTAAATTCAATAACTTCAGAAGGGTTCATTAAAACATCACCACCAGAATTATAGTCAGCAATGATAAGTTCTAAAAGGTTTTTTATTCTACCAAAAACATCAATGGCTTCCTTTCTAATTTGATAAGAAACTCTAACCATTTCCATACTCCTTGAGTTCAATAAACTTGATTTTCTAGTAATAGGTATCATAACATCTGAATCTATAGTTTTATAATCCTGAACTAACTTATAGTATTCCAAAATTTTATCTCTTATCTTTCTTACATTTGTGTAAATATCATCAAAAGATTTCTTTAAATCAATACTACTATCTGCACTACGTAAATTGGAGTACTTTGCCTTTGATACCAAAACTGGGAAAACATTTGATTCATAAAACTCAATTATAGATTCAAGAATAAAAACTTTATCATTTGAATCAATGTAAAACTCCTTTTTTAGAGAATCTTGAATTTTTGAAAGATCAATTTGAGCTATCAGTTTAACACCTTCTTCTGAAATAGAAATCTTTTCTTGATTATCTTTCTTATCCTCTTGCAAAGGTTTTTCTTCCTTCTTAATTTCTTCTATTTTTGAAATACCCTTTTCAGTTAAAAAACCTATATAATCTTCTTCCTTAAGTTCAAGAAACTTAATCAAATACTCAGAATTAAAAGAAAGTTCCTTACCTAATATAAAGTCTATCAAAGTTTTTAATTTGAAAAAGTAATCAGAAAAAAGAAATGCCCAAGCCTCTAAAAATAGCTTTTCCATCCTAGAAAGATCTGCCTTTGATGCATACTTTGAACAAGCCCTAAGTGCACTTAAAACAAAAACTTTAGTCTGATCTTTAAAAGGATAAGCAACATAAAGTTTTTTAAATATATACTTTAAAAGTTCTTTAATCTCATGAGGTTTAGTAGTTTCTCTAGTTTGAGCGAAGATTTTATAAACTTTCTCTAACTTCAAAAAAATATCATTGTTTGTAAATTCATTAAATCTGTAAACTATCTCGTAAGCGTAAGGATTAAGTGCATTAAGAGTTTTTTTTACTTCATTGGATATACTAACATCTTTATTAGTAAGGAAATAACCTATTACCCTAAGATCATTAAAATACTCCGGCGTCTTTTTAGTAATTTCTTCAAAAAGTCTATGTTTTATATAACCAGAAAGCTTTATACAACCAGAGAAATAAGCATTAAGAGCGACTTTCAATTTATCTAAAAAACTTACACTAAAATCTTCATGTTTAATTTTTTTATAAACCGAAGGATCGTATTTGTAAGATTCTTGCCTGGTTTCAACTTTATTAGATACAGGTTTTTGTAAAAGATTATGACTAACTTCTCTCTTTTGCTTCATCAAATCCTTTTGCTTAGCTAACTGCTCTCTTATTTTTTGCCTTTGTAACTCCCTCTCATTTAGAACCTTCCCACCACTTCTTACAAATTCCTTAAACAACTTTTCTCTATCCTCCCTACTAAGATTATCAATACCTATTTTCTTGTTGTCCTTATCTTCCATAGCAAAGTAATTATATACCTTGCTAAAATAATCTTTCTACTCTTTACAAAATTACTAAAAATTTTAACTACCCATCATAGTTATATAACGATAAAGTAGAAAAATTAATCAGAACTATATGTGGTTAAAAATTAAGAACTCACTAAATTTAAAACTTTTGTTTTATGTTACAAATCATTTTATTCAAAATAACCTACTATGTCAGAGTTCATAGAAACAGATGTACTTATAATAGGGCTAGGTATAAGCGGCGGGACTTGTGCGTATAAACTAGCAGAAAAAGGGCTAAATGTAGTGATAATATTAAAAAAAGATTTAGAAGATGATGGAAATACCCATTACGCACAAGGTGGAATAGTTTATTTTGGGAAAAACGATTCAAAAGAAAGAATCTACAACGATATAATAAGCGCAGGAGCTGGAATTAATAATCCAGAAGCAGTAAAAGTAGTAGCAGAAGAAGGTCCAAAGCTTGTAAAAGAGTTCTTAATAGACACATTAGGTGTAGAATTTGTCAGAGACGATAAAGGGACACTTGAATTCACTGAAGAAGGAGCACATTCAATAAGAAGAATAATATTCTCTGGAGATAAGACTGGCAAAGCAATAATATCAAAACTTATAGAAAACTTAAAGAAATTTAAAAATATAACTATACTAGACCACCACATAGCGATTGATTTGATAACTTGGCAATTCCACTCAAAAGATAAGTTTAGAATGTATAAAGATAAAACATGCTTAGGAGCCTATGTATTTGATGAAAAGAGCAAAAAGGTAAAAACAATTTTAGCAAAAGCGACAGTTTTGGCAACTGGTGGAATGGGAAGAATTTATCTACACACAACAAACCCAGATATAGCAACAGGGGATGGCTATGCAATGGCCTACAGAGCAGGAGCAGAAATAATCAACATGGAATATACACAATTCCATCCTACCACTCTCTACCATCCATTGAAGAAGAATTTTCTAATATCTGAGTCTGTAAGAGGTGAAGGAGGAATAATAGTAAACTCAAAAGGAGAAAGGTTTTTATTCAAATACGATCCACGAGGAGAATTAGCACCAAGAGATATCTTAACAAGAGGAATAATTGAAGAATTAAACCAAAGTAAAGAAGAATGTGTTTTTTTAGATGCAAGCAAGATAGGTCCACAAGAAAAACTTAAAAAAAGATTTCCAACTATATTTTCAACATTAGAAAGTATAGGAATAGATATGTCAAAAGAGCTAATACCAATAGTACCTGCATTTCACTTTCAGTGCGGCGGTGTAAAAACAGATACATTTGGTAAAACCAACATAAAAAGATTACTAGCCATCGGTGAAGTCGCATGTACAGGATTACACGGAGCAAATAGATTAGCAAGTACTTCATTACTAGAAGGAGTAGTATTCGGCTACAGAGCTGCAGAATTTTTAATACAAAACATTGAAAGGGAAATGTTTAAAGAATTTCCAGAAATAACACCCTGGATAGATACAGGCCAGGAAACACCTGATCCTATTTTGATAAAGCAGGATTGGGATTACATAAAAAACATAATGTGGAACTATGTAGGACCAATAAGGACAAGAAAAAGACTAAAAAGAGCTTTGATTGACATAAAGAACCTTCAGAATGATATAGAAGATTTTTATAGAGAAGTAAAAGTAAATAAAGATATAATAGAGCTTAGAAATGGAGTACAAACAGGCTACATCGTAGCACTTTCAGCTTGGGCAAACAGAGAAAGTATAGGCTCTCACTACAGAATAGATTAAGCACTTAAAAAACCACCATCAACTGGAATAATAGCACCATGAACATAAGAAAATAGATCACTAACTAGAGCAAGTACTACCTTAGCTACATCCTCTGGCTTACCTACTTTTTTAGCAGGTAGCCTATCCCAAAAGCGATAACCTGACATCAATAACTTTATATTTAAATTCAAAAGTGCTTTACTAGCGATGCTCTTAGTACCTTTAGTACCTATACCCCCAGGAAGAATAGCATTAATCCTAAATCCTTTGCTAGCAAATTCTTTGGATAAAGCTCTAGTAATTGCAATAACACCTGCTTTACTAGCAGAGTAATGAACCAACCCCTTCTCAAAGGGTAAAATCGCTTCAATTGATGAAACATTAACAATAATCCCTCCTCTACCCCTTTCAATATTTTGCTTTATCATCTTTTGACACATCCAAAAACAAGACTTTAAGTTTATAGAGATTGTCTTCTCGAGAATAGACTTATCCACTTCTAAAAAATTCTTAAACGGATAAAAACCAACATTATTCACTAGAATATTAGGTTCTTCTCCCTTAACTTCTCTCCACAACTTATAAATTTCTTCTTCATTAGAAAGATCAAATTTAAAAACTTTTATACCTCTTCCCTCCTTTAAAAATTCTCTCTCAAGCTCCAATAAAGATTTTTCATCAATATCAACAGCATATATAAAAGCACCTGCATCTGAAAGAATCTTAGCTATACTTTTACCAATACCATTACCTGCACCAGTAATCATAGCAACCTTACCTTCAAGAGAAACTAATTCAAAAATCCTCATATATTACCTCCCCTAAATAGAAAACAAAATATAACAAAAACCAAAGTAATAAAGTAATATTATTAAATAGCACAAAAAACCTTTCATGCCACTACCCCAGAAATGATAAACTTAACTACTTCCGAAACCCTTTTTATATAACCCTCCTTAAGAATTTCAGCACTTTCACTATCAACTATAAAATGCTTAAAGTTTATGTACCCCAAAACAAGATTAATAAGAATAGACTGATCAATAAAAGAAATACTATCACTCAAATTAAATACCGAACTAACCTTGCTTATAACCTTATCAAATACCAAAGAAATAGTTTCAATCAAAGTAGTACCTATTTTATCACCATAAATAAAACCTTCCCTAAAGAAAACTTTTATTACTTCAACCCTAGAGTCAATATAATTTATAGATCTAGAAATAATGTCCCCAATAAACTCTTCAAAACTAGAATACTTAGATAAATCCAGACTATCAACAATAGAAGAAAATTCACTTACACTCTTCCTAATAATGCTATTCAAAAGCCCTTCTTTACTAGAAAAATAATAGTAAATCATCGCTTTGTTAACCCCACAATCCTTAGCAATTTCATCAACAGAAGTACCATCAAAACCCTTCTCCGAAAACAACTTAATAGCCGAAGAAATTATCTTATCTTTATTCGATAACTCCATATGACACCCTCAAATAACATATTACCTCACTAGTTTATTTAACTAACTAGTAAGTTAATAATATAATAACAAAACTATCTTCAATATTCAAGTTTTCTTTTGATTTTAGTTAAAGAAATTGTTAAAAATTGATTTTATGGGAAAAAGCAAAACAATTTTTGTATGTCAAGTATGTGGTTACGAATCGGCTAAATGGTTTGGTAAGTGCCCTTCTTGTGGTGAGTGGAATACTTTCGCAGAAGAAGAAAGAGAAGAAGTTGAAAAGAGTAGGAAAATCATAATAGCTGAGAAACCATACCCTAAGAGAATAACAGACATAAAAATTACAGAAAACCAAAGAATATCACTAGGATTAAAACAACTTGATTCAATGCTTAATGGTGGAGTTGTTGAAGGTCAAGTTATACTTATTTCAGGAGAACCCGGAATAGGAAAATCTACTTTAATGTTAGAAATAGCAAACAATCTCGGCAAGATAGGTAAAGTATTGTATGTAAATAGTGAAGAATCAAATGAGCAAGTTAAGATAAGAAGTGAAAGAATGGGAATAAAGAATGATAACATATTCTTAATTCCCGAGACAAACCTGGAAAACATAATTGATATTCTTCTTTCAAAAGAGTATAAATTTGTGATAGTGGATTCAATTCAAAATATATATAGCGATAAGTTTTTATCTTCTCCAGGGAGTGTAACTCAAGTAAGAGAAGTATCTTCAAAATTTACTGAAATTTCAAAATACAAAGGTATAATAACCTTTCTAGTAGGGCATATAAACAAAGAAGGAATGATAGCGGGTCCCAAAACCATTGAACACCTTGTTGATACTATAATAATAATTGATAAAGACAATAAAGGCGTTTACAGAATTTTAAGAACAATAAAAAACCGTTTTGGTCCAACGAATAATGTTGCAATATACAGCATGACTAGTAGAGGTCTTGAAGATGTAGAAGATTTTTCTTTTTTTTCCAGAAACCCCCACTCCTTAATAGGAAGTGTTTTATGCCCCATAGTTGAAGGAACAAGAAGTATAATAATAGAGGTACAATCACTCGTAAATCCAACACAATTTGGGTTCGCAAAGAGAACAGCCGATGGGGTTGATATAAACAGATTGTACATGATTGCTGCTATACTTGATAAGTACTTAAACACAAAATTAACTAATTACGATATATACCTAAATATAACTAGTGGAATGGAAGTAAAAGAAACTTCATCCGACTTAGCGATAGCATTTTCAATACTATCAAGCTTGAAAAATAAGGAAATACCTAAAGAAATAGCCATTTTTGGAGAACTTGGACTAGGAGGGGAAATAAGAGCTGTACCTTGGTTTGAACTTAGAGTATCAGAACTGATAAGAAACGGTGTAAAAAAAGTAATAATACCAAAACATAACAAAACCGAAACAACATATAAAGAAATAGATCTCATTGAAGTTGAAAATATATACGACATCCTACCATTGTTGGGCTAAAAAAGTAATTTTTTAAAAAATACAAAAATAATAAGGTTGTTTGAAAATTTTATATTACCTATTCTAATTCTAAACAATTAAAGCAAGAATGCTAAAAACAATTTTTAACCTTCTATTAGGGATTGAGGGTTTTATCTTTTCTTAATTCTTAAGGAAGATGAATCTTTATTAATTTACTTGCTTAAATAAGTGTAAAGCTTGCTTTGGAATGTTTAAGGAGATAATATTAGGAGGCGTAACTTCGCTAATCTAATATGGCGAAAAGCAAAAATCTTTAACTTTGTTAGAAAGGATATCTTACTTTGAATGACTAAAGGGAGGTATCAAAAGGAGGGTGGAACCCTCCTACTGAGCTATGGGGCGGGTGGGAGGCAAAAAGAAGTTTCTTAAAATTCTTAACTCAATTAGGAGTAAAAGCGATTTCATTATAAAAGACGATATCACCATGTTAGGTGCT
>JBMFQU010000058.1:0-11449 GCA_049968435.1 Brevinematia bacterium
TTTGAAAATACTATGTTGTTTTATTAAAATTAATTGTGGAGGTATTTATGACAAAAGAAGAAGTTTTGAATTTATTGGAAGCTATTTATGATCCTGAAATTAGAAATATATTTATCTATCCTAATAGAAGTTAAAATTTTTCAGAAAGCTCTTTTCGTTCCCCACCTTCCCTATAGTGCGTTAAGAGAGTTTCACCCTCTTACCAATATTTCCCTTCAGAATCAAAATGAAGCTTTTACCTTCTATTAGAAATCTGCTTATCTCTTAATTCAGTTAAGAATAAATAGGTGCTACGCCTTTTATTAGGTACCACCCTTTAGCAATCCAAGGTAGGCTAAACCTTCTGTAAGGAAATTATTTACTATTCCTGATAGAATTAAGAATTAAATTTTAGATTGAGGACTAAGTCCTCCTATTGGATATCGTATATTACTTATTCCCGAATTCCAAATACCTAATTATAATAATTAATTTTGTGTTTTATTGTTAGAAAATATTATTCCTGTTTCTGTAAGTGAGTATTTTGAACACTTAAGATATTGTTTCTTAAAATTAGAGCATGTTAAGAAGGATTCTTTTTACTTTAGTTTTTCTTTTAATTAGTAATATCTTGTTGTTTCCTGATGAAGTAATAAATCGTGTTTCTAACTATATTCTTAAGCTAGACTATAACTCTGCTATAGATGAATTAGAGAGAGCTTTAAATTTAAATCCACAAAATGTTGAATATTATTACTACATTATAGATTTGTCTTTAGATATAGGGGATATAAATCTAGCTAAAATGTATTTGGATAAGCTAAAGGTATATTACAGAGATGATGTGAATATTAAGATATATGAAATGGAAATTTTTAGATTAAAAGGAGATGTAAGTAGTGCTTCTTCAATTTCTAAAAATTTACTTAAATTGGATTGGTTAAAAACAAATGAAATGTTTATTATTTTTTACTCAAAACTACTTGCAGAAAATAATGTTTCGGAAGCAGTCAGGTTTCTTTTGCCTTATACTAAGGTTTATAAGGATAATTATAAGATTCTTATGACTATGGCGTACCTTTATCTTAAATTTGGAAAGTTGAAAGAAGCTAAATTTTTTTTGGATAAGACTATTTCTATTAACAGATTTGATAAAAATATTTATTATCTTTACGGGGAATACTATTATATGCTAAAGGATTTTTCTAATGCCATAAAATATTTAGAAAAGGTTATTCTTTTCCCGGGACCTAAAGATAGAGCTTACTATCTACTTTCAGAATCCTTCTATAACATAAGGAATTACAAAAAGTCTTTGGAGTATGCTAGGTCGTTAAAATTATTAGATGAATCTATTGCGAAGTTATTATTTGATGCTGGTGACTACAATATTTTAATTAAAAATTACAAAGATTCAGATAAAGGAGTTGTAAGATTTTTTGTAGAAGAGTCTCTTATAAAACTTTACCCATATGATATTCCTTCTATTAGGAGCAATTATTCTGAGAAAAATTACGAGATTGCGATGAAGTTAAAAAAGAAAGGGGTTCCTTATTATGAAATCTTTCTTAGAAGAGCTATTAGACTAAATCCTTATAATTATTTAGCTTGGTATGAGTTAGGCAACTATTACAGATATTTCTTTTCACCTTATTATTCTCTTGAAGAGCTTAGCTTTGCTAATTCCCTTTTTGTAAATAGTTATCAGTTGCAAGACTACTTAATTTCTTTATCAAGATATGTTTCTAATTATTCTAAACTTTCTTCTTGGAAAATTGATTTAAAACAACCTAAAAATTTTGATGTTTTAATTAAATTTCATGATGTTAAGAATGCATCTGTATCAAATTATTTTTTAAGTGATATCATAAAATATTCCTTTGAATCTTGGAAGATTCATAATGTAAGGTTTTCTATAGCTTTGGGTGAAGTAAGTAAGAAAGATTATAATAACTATGATATAATTTTAGAAGTTTATCCTGAAGTTTTTAATGATTATCTTAATGTAAGGTTTTTAGTTATTTCACCACGAGAATATGTTGGCTTAACTAATTTTTACTTAGTTGAAAAGATAGATAGTGATATATTGCCTAAGTTTTACTATGATTCAGAGTATGCTTTTCAAAAAATTTTACCAGCTTTTGGTAGAATTGTAGGATTCGATGAAAAGTTTTTAATTGTAAAGTTTTTTAATAAAAAACCTCTAAAAGATAAAGAAGTAGTTATTACGAAAGATTCATTTGATAAGATTTTAAAAGGTGAGTATAAAGTTTTTGCTCTTGGTAAAGTTGTAGATTCTGATAGAGAGTACGGTTTGATTGAACTAAATGATAAATATAAATTTTTGACTAAGTTAGAGAATGATATGTTTGTTTTTATTCCTTGATTTTGAATCCTAAAATTACAAAATCATCTTTTATCTTTGTCTCTTTGAGTCCTTTTATGTAAGAAAAGATTTCTTCGATTGTTTCCCTTACTGATAAATTTCTGCAGAATACTATCAAATCTATTATTTTTGCTTGGTCTATTATTCTACCTCTTGTATCTTGCTTTTCTACTTCTACGATACCGTCTGTAAATAGAAAAACCTTATCTTGTGGTAGAATTGATATTTCGTTAACTATTGACTTTGTTGTAAGTGTTATGCCAAAAGGTTTGGAAGATTGTATTATGTCTTGAAATGATTTTATACTATCTTCTTTTAGTAATAGTCCGTACTTGTGCCCTCCCGATATGACTTTTAGTTTCATTTTTTCTGTATTAACTTCACATAAAATACCAGTTGCATAACTATAAGTGTCTATATCGTATGATGTAGTTTCGTTGAGGTCAAATATAAATTTATTAAGGTCTTCTGCTACTTTCTCAATTTCTTTCCCTTGAGAAAGTTCTATTTCTAGAAAGTTTTTTATGTTTGCTGCTAAAAATCCTGCAGAAAGGTTATGCCCCATCACATCAAATACTCCTACTATTGTTTTTTTATCAATATCCTTTACTAGGAAAAAATCTCCACCTACTTCAATTAGTTCATCTGAAGGTTGATATTTAACATATATTTCTAGATTTCTAGATCTAACATTTGATTCATATAGATTTATTGATGACATATATTTTCTTATGCTTATTATCTCTTTGTAGATTTCCATAGCAATTTTCTGATCTACTATCTGGATAGGATTAAATGTTATAGCTTCTAATGAAGTTTTGCCTATCTTAAATTTTTGTAACTCAAATATTTTTTCGTTTATCGAAACTTTATTCGGAGAAATATATTTTTGGTTGTTTAGTAGCTCTTCTATCTTACTGTATTCGTTAGCTTCAGGAAAAATCTCTTGAAATTTTGAATTTAATTCTTTGATTTCACCACTATTTGGGTCGAATAATACGATAGGTATTGGTAATTGGTTAACTATTTCTTTTGCTGTTTCTTCAGTCTCCTTTATCTTACTTTCTTTTATGAGGTTTATATTAACTTCTAAATTCATGGTTGATGGAGTTATCTTTATATGGAATAATTTTTCTTCTTCGTTTAATGTAATATTCTTTATCATTCTGGTGTTTAGTTTTTCTAAATCTATACCTTTAGTTTTTTCTTCTTCTATAATTCTTTTTATTTCCTGATTTATTTCCTCTGGAGCGTTTGAGAATATTATTTCTACTTTTTTGGGATCTATTGTAATTTTATAAGATGTCTCACCTAGACCTAGTTCTTCAATAAAAGAATAGCTTTTTATATGATTTAGTAGATTATCTAAAGTTTCTCTGTTTACTGTGAATTGTATAAATAAGGATATATAATCTATTAAGAAGTTGATTATTACCTCTACTTCTTCTGAAAGGTTATAGTAATTTAGAAATGCAATAAATAAATTATCTATGGATACTTTTTTGTATGTTGGAATTATTATTATTACATTAGAGTTTATTTCTTTTAAAGTTTTCTTTATTTCCTTGTCTTCTATTATTGATGTATCAGATATTATCATTATACGATGTCTATTATTATCATAGTTTATTGCGTTTAGGTGTTTAGAGGAAATTATTGATTTTAAGTCTCTTTCTGATAAAAGTTTTTTTAGTTTTGATATACCTGTAATGTATGGAAAGAATGGTTCAGTTGAATCTGTTAATGTATATTTCTTTTGAGATTCTTTAAAGTGGGCAACAAATTTTGCTTCAAGTAGTTTTTGAAGAAGTTTGAGAAATTCTGATAGTATGTATTTCTCTGGTTTTTCTACTTTTTTGGCTCCAATTATTTGATTATAACAAGTGGTCAAAAATTTTTTGGATAAATTGTATTTGCTTCTTGAGCAGGATTTCTTTACTAAGTTTCTTAAAGCTAGGTAAATGGAGAAGATTGTAAATAGTAAGATAACAAGAATTAAGAAAGAATAGGCATATTCCATATCAATTATTATTTATTTTATTTTTGTTGATTTCAAATTTTATGTCCCTTCTTCCCAAGAGGATAGGTATTTTTGCTGTTCTTCTGATAAGTTATCTATTTCAATACTCATAGATTTTAGTTTTAATCTTGCTATTTCTTTATCTATTTCTTCGGGTACTGAATAAACTTTCCTGTCAAGCTTGTTATGGTTATTTACGAGAAATTCGCAAGAGAGAGCTTGGTTAGCAAATGACATATCCATTACGCTTGAGGGGTGTCCTTCGGCATTAGCTAGATTTACTAATCTCCCTTCACCTAATAAAAATACTTTTTTATCCTCTATAATGTACTCTATTATACCTTTTTTGATTTCTCTTCTTGATTTAGCTATCCTTTCTAGGTTTTTTATATCTATTTCTACATCAAAATGTCCAGAGTTTGATATAATTGCCCCATCCTTCATTTTCTTTATATGTTCAATTGTTATAACATTTTTGTTTCCAGTTACTGTTACAAAAAAGTCTCCTATTTCAGCTGCTTTTGACATTGGCATTACTTCAAATCCGTCCATTACGGCTTCAAGAGCTTTTATTGGGTCTACCTCAGTTATTATAACTCTTGCTCCCATTCCTTTTGCTCTCATTGCAACTCCTTTCCCGCACCACCCATATCCAGCTACAACAAAGTATTTCCCAGCTATTAATCTATTTGTTGATCTTATTATAGCATCGATTGTACTTTGCCCTGTTCCATACCTATTATCAAATAAATGTTTTGTCATGGCATCGTTTACCGCAATTATTGGATAAAGCAAGACTTTTTCCTTTTCCATTGCCCTTAACCTTATCACTCCTGTTGTAGTTTCTTCTGTTCCTCCTATTATGTTGCTAATAAGATTTTTCATTTCTGAATGTAATGTAGATACTAGATCTGCTCCATCATCCATTGTTATATTAGGATTCTTACTTAAAACAGATTTTATGTGGCTATAGTAAGTATCTCTATTTTCACCTTTTATTGCGAATACAGGGATTTCAAAATGTTTTACTAATGAAGCAGCAACATCATCTTGAGTTGAGAGAGGATTTGAAGCACATAGAAAAACTTCTGCTCCACCTTCTTTTAATGTTATCATTAGGTTAGCTGTTTCCGTTGTAACATGCAATGCTGCTGAAATTTTTATTCCCTTTAGTGGTTTTTCTTTTCTAAACCTTTCTCTTATTATTTTCATAACTGGCATATCTTCATATGCCCAAAGAATCCTTTTATAGCCTTCTTCTGCTAAAGATATATCTTTTATATCAAATTTCATTTTACCTCCCTAAGCTTATCAAATTCTAAAAGATACTTTTATTTATAATAAACTCTTTAACATAAATTTAGGCTTCAGAATGCAAGATTAAATAGAGTGACTCAATAAATGATTTTTAATGGAAATAATTTATACCTATTTTATGAGTAGCCCTCTATTCGTTTCCTTTATGGAAGTACTCTAGTGTAGTCGGTATTGATATTTGATTTTCTTTTAGAGTTTTAACATAGTTATCTATGTAATTTTTAATATCCTTTATTTCTTTTTCTATTTCTTCTAAATTCGTGATGAAATTATTTATCTCTTTAATGCGCTTATTAGTTAAGGAGATTAAATTTGATTTAAGGTTTCCTAAAAAGAGTTTTAGAATGTCATAACTATGTTTTATATTTTCTCCTAATTCCTCGTTTTCTCTTTGTAAATCTGATATTATAGAAATTATTATTTTAGTTGATTCTCTTATCTCTAAAATGTGTTTATTCATTATTTCAACCTCTATTATTATTTGATCAATCGTTTGAAAAAATTCTTCTATACTTTGCTCCAGCAAATTTTTGTCTTCTTCTATTTTTATTTTTTCAATTATCGAATTTATATTTTTAAATATGCTATCTAGCTTTTGAGATATTATCGATAATCTTTCTTTGTTTGTTTCATTTATTGAAGTTTTCGATAGCTCTATGTCAAATGATACTCTTATAAAGTTTATTTTTGTAGCTAACTTTGATAGATTTTTTATAAATCGATTTAGACTTTGGTATTCTTGAATTATTCTTGGTACTTTCTTATTTAACTTTATTATTATTTCTTCTGCTTTCTTTAGGTTTGAAAGAAAAGAGGATAATAGGTCTTCGATTGGGTCAATTTCATTCTTTAAGTAATTAATCAAAGGTAAAATTTCAAAAATTAATTTACTTAAATTGTCGTAAATTGTACTTCTTGATTCTATTTCTTTAAGCATATTTTCTAATTTGTTTTCTATTATTTGGTAACTGTCGTTTAGCTCTTTAAGAGTTTCTAAATCTCTGTATGACACATCCTTAAGCTCTTTTGTAGATTTTTCTAATAGTCCGTAATTTGATTCTATTTCAAGTGTATTGTTAAGCATTTTCTCAAAAAGATCTTTCACCAGTTTTATTTGATTTAATAAATTTGTGCCTGATTTGTAATGTAGAGATATAAGTTCTTCTACTTTTTTGAATATGATTTCAAAATTTTTTGATATAATCTTTCCTTTTACTTCTTCTCCTTTGAGGAGGAATTTTTTTATATTTCTTAAGTCATAGTCAAGTACTGAAAAAGATTTTCTTAATATTATAAAAGATAATGTTACTCCAAATATGGATATTATTGATAAATCTAGGAATGAAAAAGCTTTTGAGAAGTTATGGTTATATATTATTGCTAGCATAAGTAATGAAAATATTTCAATTCCAATAATTGCAGAACCTATTATTCCTAATTTTATGAAATCTACCTTCTCATTTTGGTTAAATGCTTCTGCTAAGTAAGGTGAGATGATTATTTCGTTAGCACTATTGGCTAAAAGTATAGCGAGTATAAAAATAAAGGTTTTGTTTAGATTTAGATATAGTATGTTGTCAGCTAAAAATATAATAAAGAGTTCTACTGCTATAATAGTAGGTATTATTGTGGCATTCATCAAGGGTAGTATTATGTAGTTCTTAGTCCTATTGTTTAATCTTGTAGTTGTAAGATAGCTTATAAAGAATTTAATTAAAGGTATAGTTATAGAAAAAACAATGATAGATGTTGCAAAAGTTGTCTCTTTTATACCATAAAAAATTTTGAAGAAGATATATGATGCTACACTTATTGATATAAGCGAACTTATTGAGTAAAGTTTTAGAATATTAGGTTGATTTTCCGAATTATTTTTCATGATGTGATTTTATAATAATCATATAGTTAAAATTATTTCAAATTTATTTCTGTGATGTGGTTATTTATTTGAATTTTAATCTTCTATACCTTAAAAATCTACTAATTAGAGGTTTTATGAGAGTTATTTTACTTAAGGATGTTAAAGGTATAGGTAAATTAGGTGAAATAAAGAATGTCGCAGATGGGTATGCTAGGAATTTTCTTATAAAGAATGGTTTTGCTTTGGAAGCTACAGAAAGCAATGTAAATTATGTAAAATCTCAATTGGATACTTTGAAGAAGAAGAATGAAAGAAAGTTTGAGAATGCTAAAGAGCTTAAGGAATTACTGGAATCTATAAACGTAAATATAAAAGCTAAAGCAGGAGAAGGGGGAAAACTTTTTGGTTCTATAACTTCTGAGGATATATCAATAGCTTTAAAAGAGCAGCATAACTTAGAGATTGATAAGAAGATTATAGAGACTGAACCAATAAAATTGTTGGGTAGCTATGTTGTTGATGTAAAACTTGGCATGAATGTTATTGCTAAATTAAGGGTTAATGTAGAGAGGGAGTAAATTTATGTCTAAAAAAATCCCTAGAACTATGTCAACTCAACATCCTGATAATGCTAATGTGCCTTTTTTTTCAAATAGTTCTGTTTTGCAAGGTGATGATGAGATAAAGGAAGCATATTATGCTTTTTCATACCTAGGTGTTGATGAAGTTATGTGGGATGTTGAGGGTAAGGAAACAGATGAATTTGTTGTGAGGAAATTACTTTCAGACTATCCAGAGTTTTTTAAGCGTAAAGTAATTGGTAAAGATATATTTATTACTGTTAGAGTTCCAAATCCTAATTATGAGAAAGCAGAGGGAAAGTTACTGTTAGAGACTCTTGAAAGTATTCCTAGGTCCTATGATACAGCTCAGGTTTTTTACAAAGATGAAAATGCAGTACCTATATTTGAGGTAATAGTACCAATGGCTGATGTTGAAACTTGTAATAGGGTTTACTATTACTACAAGAATATAGTTGTAGGAAAAGAAAATAAACAATTCTGTGATTCGAACCCTGAGATAAGACTTAAAGATTGGATTGGAGAGTTTCAACCGAAAAGAATAAATATAATACCTTTGTTTGAGGATATAAACGAAATAATTAAGTCGGATGAAAATATTAGAAATTTCCTTAGAGATAAAATAGATGAAATTGAATATCAGAGAGTTTTTTTAGCGAGATCTGATCCTGCGATGAATGATTCTTCTTTAAGTGTTATAATTGCTATCAAAATTGCTTTAGAGAAATTATATGAGCTTCAAGAAAGTATAAAAGTTCCTATTTATCCTATACTTGGTTGTGGAACTGCACCGTTTAGGGGTAATTTTTCACCTAATACTTATAGGTATGTTATGAATAACTATCCAAGTGTTAGCACATTTACTATACAATCTGCTTTTAAATACGATTTTTCGGTAAAAGAGGTCCAGAGAGCAATAGAAAATATAAATTTAACTCCTGTTAAGACGCCAGACTTTATAAGTTCTAAAGATAGAATCATAAATATAATGAATAAGGTTTCAGCTGAATACAAAAAACAACTTTCTGAAATTGTAGATTTAATTAATAATATTGCGGTGTTTGTTCCTAAAAGAAGGGCAAGAAAATTACATGTTGGTTTGTTTGGATATTCAAGGCAGACTGATGAGGGTATCACATTACCTAGGGTTATCTCTTTCTGTGCTGTTCTTTATTCTTTAGGTTTACCTCCTGATATACTAGGTTTAAGTGCTTTAACAGAAGAGGATATGAAGTATGTTGAGATAGTTTTTCCTAGGTTCAAAGAAAAAATGGCTGAGATACTTTCAATGTGGAACGAGGATGTACTTGATTTACTTCCGCCAAGTATAAGAAGTGATATAAAAAGTGTTGTGAATAAATTTGATTTTAAAGTAAATCCTGATCATTTATCCTTCTCAAAGGATCTTGTAAAGAGAATAAAGGAAAATAAACTTGATACTAAAATTACAGATCTCATTGTGGCTTCTGGGAAAGTGAGAAATTTCTTAGGATAGTTTTTCTAGATTAGTTTTTTGTAATCTAGATATTCTTCTATTTTATCAGTAGGTATTAAGTTTTCTTCGATAATTATCTCTTTTATGCTTTTGTTTTCTCTCAATGCTCTTTTGCAAACTTCTGCTGCTTTTTCGTACCCTACTACTGGAGTAAGTGAAGTTATTATTATTGGATTCTTTTCGAGTACTTCCATGACTTTATTTTTATTTACCTTTATACCTTTTATTGTTTTTCTAGCAAGTGAATAAGAAGCATTAGAAAGTATTGTTATTGACTCTATTATACAGAATCCTATTATAGGCAACATAGCGTTGAGTTCGAATTCTCCTAGGGAGCAAGAGATTGAAATAGTTGTGTCGTTTCCTATTACTTTTGCTGAAACCATCCTTACGGCTTCGGGTATTACGGGATTTACTTTCCCGGGCATTATTGAAGAGCCAGGTTGTAAAGAAGGTATAGTTATTTCTGCCATACCTGAGAATGGGCCGCTGTTCATTAGTCTTATATCGTTTGATATTTTCATTAAGCTTCCTGCTATCGTTTTTAGCTGACCTGAAATTTCGTTTGCTATATCCATACTTGCAATACCTTCAAATTTGTTATCTGCACTTTTGAAATTTATACCTGTTTTCTCTGAAATTACTTCTATCACTCCTTTTCCAAATTCTGGATGAGCGTTTAATCCTGTTCCAACAGCTGTACCACCTATTGGAAGTTCTAGTAGTCTTTCGTATGTAGATTTTACCCTTTTTATACCATTATATATTTGTTTTTCCCACCCTGAAAATTCTTGTTCAAAAGATATAGGTACTGCATCCATAAGATGCGTTCTTCCAGTTTTTATAATGTTCCTCAATTGATATGCCTTCTTTGAAATTTCTTCTCTTAGTATTTCAAGTTTTGGTAGTAATTCTGTTTCAATTAGCAATGCTGCTGCTATCCTTATAGAAGTTGGTATCACATCATTTGAAGATTGGCATTTATTTACATGATCATTTGGATGAATTGGTGTTGTTGTGTTTTTTTTACCAGTTAGTATTTCATTGGCTCTTGTTGCAATTACTTCATTTACATTCATATTTGTTGATGTGCCACTTCCTGTTTGAAAAATATCTATTGGAAAATCTTTAAGACTTTCAGAATACATTATTTCTTCTGCCGCTAATTTTATAGGCTCTACGAATTTTTCATCTATTAATCCTAGTTTTCCATTCACCTCTGCTGCTGCGAACTTTATTAAAGCAATTGATTTTATAATTTCTTTGGGCATCCTGTAGGGACTTATTTTGAAATTTTCAATTGCTCTTTGAGTTTGTGCACCCCAGTATACATCAATAGGTACTTTTACCTCACCCATTGTATCTCGTTCTATTCTATATTCTCCTTCCATAGTCCCTCCAAGAGTTAATTAAAAAGTATAAAAAATATAAATACTCACTTTCATAGAACTGCTTTAGTTTTTAAGAAAACTTTGTTTAAAGAATTATTTTAATTTTGAGTTTATTTTGTAATTAGTTAGTTATTAATAGTAGGACTTCGTTCTTCTACTGAAATTTTTGGATGGACAGAAAGCAAAAATGACTTTCTTAAAATTCCTAAAACTATTAGGAGTAGTACTTTATGCTTTTCTTACTTTCTACCTTCTAAATGATGAACTATAAAAACAAAGCTTTCTTAAATTACTTACTTATTGGAAGCAGAGAAGGCTAAGCCTTCGCTAATCTAGAAGGGTGGGAATACTAAAAATGATTTATAAAATCAAAAAGTTTGCTTTCTAATCTTTCTAAAAGGAGGTACCAATAGGAGGGC
>JBMFQU010000059.1:0-11389 GCA_049968435.1 Brevinematia bacterium
GTGGAACCCTCTTAACGCACTGAAGGGCGGGCGGGTGGGGTACTAAAAGGAGTTTCTTAAAACAGTTCATAACTTCCTTGGTTGTTGTAGTATGTTTAGTTTTACTCTTTTTTGCTGTGTTTAAAAATTGATAAGGTAGGATTGAGAATATTATAATAAACTAGAGTTTTGGAGGATTTAATGCAAAGTTTTATGGAAAAATTGTCAAGGTTTTTCAAAGAAAACTACAAGTTAGGAGTTGTTTTTCTTATTTCTAACTTTATAATTTTCTTAGCACTTTTGAGTTTCTTTGGATTTTCGATCGGTGTTATTTTGTACTTAGTAATTCTAGCTTTGAACTTGGTATGGGTTTTGTGGGCTGGTACTAGAGTATTTGAGGATATAAAGTCTGGGAAATTCTTTAGAGGAATAGAAGATATATTTATAGTAGTTTTGATTCTTGCTATATTGGTTGTGTTATACATAATATCAAATAATAGATCGTTAAAGTTAGATTTAACTTCTGAGAAAATATATTCATTATCACCATACACTATGGATGTGATAAGGGCACTTAAGGATGATGTAAGAATAATATTGTTTGCTCAAAAAGGTGAAGCAACTGAACTTGAGAAGTTGTTAGAAGAGTATGCAAAAAACTCAAGTAAAATAAATTTTTTATCAATTGACCCAATAAAAGATCCAATAACGGCAAAGAAATATCAGCTTCCACAAGGTGAAAGTATTATATTAGTAATTGAATCAAAAGGTAATAAAAAGTACATAAGAGGGTCTTCTCTAATAGAATATAAGCAGACTAGTTATGGCCCAAGGGCGGTTGGGATAAAAGTTGAGGAGGAAGTTACTTCTGCTATACTAAATGTGACTACTTCTTCTAGGGTTATATACTTCTTGGTAGGTGATGGAGAATATAGGGTACTTAATGAAGCATCTGGAGGAGATGAAGAATATACATTCAATACTTTGAAGAGTTATCTGGGTAAGTTAAATTATACTCTTAGAGAACTAAATCTCTCGGTTCAGAAGGATATACCTAAGGATGCGGGAGCAATAGTAATTGTAGGTCCTAGAAAAGTTATACCTATTGAAGTTCAAGATAAATTGTATGAGTACTTTAATAACGGTGGAGGACTTGTTATATTACTTGAACCTATAGTAGGCAATGTAACTTATGATTCGTCATTTTCTATAAATTATCTACTTACAAAATTAGGTTTTTATGTAAAGAATAATGTTGTTTTTGATGAAAGTTTCTTTAATCCTTATGTAGGTAAGCTTTATTACATTTTACCTTATATACATTATAGTCCAATTACGAGTGAGATAAAAAAAAGAGGTTTGAAGGTACAATTAGTTACTGCTATGGCTATAAGCAAGATGGAGAATGTTGAAGGACAATTAGGATATAGGTATTATGATCTTATGTCAGCTTCGGAGGATAGTTGGGGAGAAACTTCTTTACCAACCTCTGGAAAAGAAAAGTTTGTTGCTGTGAAAGATGACAAAGATTTAAAGCCACCTTTGATATTTGGCTATGCTATAGAAAAGGTGGTAACGAATAATTCTGCTAAAACTGGTAAAATGATTGTATTTGGAGATATTGATTTTGCTTCTGATTATTTTATTGAAAGTATGCCAGGTAATTTGGAACTGGCATTGAACATGATCGAATGGTCATCTAAGGAAAGTGGAACCTTAGGAATAAAACCTAAAGCTATAAAGGAAGAACCTGTTGTAATTCCATCATCTGCTGATGCTAATCTTGTTTTAGTGTTAAGTTTAGTGATTATACCACTTCTTATGGTGTTACCTGGAATAATAATTTGGTCTATTAGGAGTAGGAAGGTAAAATAAGGAGGAACTATGAAGTTTCCTTTAAGTTGGCTAAATGATTTCATTGACTTAGAGAAGATACTTAAATTAGAAAATAACAATATAAACAAATTAGCAGATAAACTTACTAAGGTAGGTATAGAAGTTGAAGAAATTGTTCCTAAATGGATGTATAATGGTAAAGTTGTGGTTGGCTACGTTGTAACGATATCAGATCACCCTACGAAGAATTCTTTACTTGTTTGCGAGGTAGATGTTAGAAACGGTGAAGACAAAATAGTGATAACTGCTGATAAAACAGTAAAAAAGGGAGATAAAGTTGCTTACTGCTATCCTGGTACAATATTGGAAGAGGAACATTTCTTTGTTGATGAAAAAGAGTTTGAAAATATAACATCTCAAGGTATGCTAGCATCTTTACAAGAACTTGGGATTGAAGATAAAAGTGAGACAGTTTGGAAAATAAATTCAGATTGGCAGGTAGGTACAGAAGTAAAAGATAACATTTTGCCTCCTTTTTTAAAAGAGGATTATGTTTTGAGTGTAAAGGTACCTTCAAATAGGGCGGATGTATTGTCTGTTTTAGGTATTGCTAGAGAATTGAGTGCGATATATAATTTACCTCTAAAATATTTTCAGCTTCCTAAATTTCAAGAAGAATCATTAAAACCTGATATAAAGATAAAAGATGATAGATGTTTTAGGTATTGTTCTAGGATAATTGAGGGTGTTAAAGTTTGTGAAAGTAAAGATATTATAAAGATTAGACTACTGTTAAGTGGGCAGAGACCAATAAATAATATTGTTGATGTAACAAATTATGTAATGTTGGCAATAGGGCAACCTATGCATGCTTTTGATTACGATAAACTTAAAGGTAAAAAAATAATAGTTAGATCTTCTCAAGAAGGTGAGAAAATATTAGCGTTAGATGGTAGCGAAGTAAAACTTCCGGAAGGAACTTTAGTTATAAGTGATTTGGAAAAACCGGTAGCCATTGCAGGTATAATAGGAGGAGAAGAAACAGGTATAACTGAAAATACTAATTCAATTTTGCTTGAAAGTGCATACTTTGATTATAACACGATAAGAAAAACATCAAGAGAGATAGGTATTACAACGGAGTCTTCTTTAAGGTTCTCAAGAGATATAGGTAGCTATACGACGGAGATGGCAATAAATTTAGCAACTTCTATGATTGAAGGTAAAGTATCTCAGCTGACGGATGTTAAAAATGATAAAGCAATTTATACCCTTAAAGAAAACTTTATAAAAACTTCTTTTTCTGATTTGGCAAATAGGATTGGTTTCAAAATACCTGAAGAAACGATCAAAAATATATTGACCTTGTTGGGTTTTGAAGTTCAAGTCAAGGGAGAGGAAATGTTAATAAAGGTACCTCTTTTTAGAAGAGATATTTCAATAGTTGAAGATATCGTTGAAGAGATTACAAGAATATATGGATATGATAATATACCTTCTACCTTACCTAGAATTGACAGAAATCCAATGATACCTTCTAATTTACTTAGGTTAGAACAAATAATAAGAAATAATTTAATATCTCAGGGTCTCACGGAAGTTATGAATTTTTCTTTTATTTCAGTAAAAGATCTTGATATATTTAAGCTATCTCGTGAAGAAGTAGTTGAGATTTTAAATCCTATGAATAGTGATGAAACCATTTTAAAACCTTACTTATTTATTAACCTACTAAAAACTGTAAAGCATAACTTGAATAACGGGTTTAAAAATTTAGCACTTTTTGAAATCGGTAAGACATTTAAAAAGATAGGTGGCGAATTTGAAGAAATTAAAAGTTTATCTATAGTACTTCATGGTAAGAAGTATGAGAATTGGTATGAAAATTCAGAGTATGATTTTTTTGACTTGAAGGATATTTTAGAGAAGTTGTCAATTTACCTTAAATTAGAGATTAAAGTCGAACCTTTGGAAAGAATAGAAAATTATCCGTTTTTACATACTTACATTGCAGGGGAAGTTTTACTTGAAGGTAAAAATGTAGGGGTAATAGGTAAGGTACATCCAGAAATAACAAAAAAACTTGAGATAGGCGATGTAGTAATGGCGGAATTAAAAGTTGATTTAATTGATAGTATATTATCTTCTAGAGAAATAAAGTTTGAGAATATAAATAGATTGCCGGTTTCTTCAAAGAATATATCGGTTTTAGTACCAGAAAATTATTATGTAGGTACGATTGAACAGTTTGTGAGGTCTTATGATACATTGGATGAAAATCTAAAGATAGTAGATGTAAGAGTAGTTGATATATACAAAGGACCAAACATACCGGAAGGTTTTAAAAGTGTAAATTTACTTATGAAGTTCCAGTGGATACATAGAGTTGAAGGAGAAGATAAGATAAAGGTACTATTTAATAGTATAATAGAGAGTATAAAAGAAGAATTTAACTTTGTTGTAAGAGGAGTTTAATGAAAGACTTTCTAAAGTCTTTAATACTATCTAAAGTAGATTTAATAGGTGCCCCTAGGGGTTTTTCTTTTTCTTATTCTAAGAACAAAGAATTAATAATGAATATGTACAGTATTATGGAAGAAAATGGATTTGTAGAAGTTTTGACTCCTACTTTTGATTTTCTTGAAGTTTATGAGAAAACCCTAGGTAGTGGATCTAAGGAACTTTTTGTTTTTAAAGATGGTAATGATCTGATAGTACCTAGGTATGATATAACAACCCAGATTGTAAGGTTTTTAGCGCCTAGAATAAAGTATCTACAGTTACCAATCAAATTATTTTACTATGGTGATGTGTTTAGAGAACCTGAATTTAAATGGTACACAAGGCAGTTAAAACAGTTTGGAGCAGAAATAATAGGAGGTACTACTAATGAACTACGAGGATTATTAAGAGTTATGAAAAAGTTAATTGAAGTACTTAGAGAATTTAAGAAAATTTCTAATTACAAATTAGTTGTTAATTATTCGAGTGTTATCTCAAATTTACTTTCTTTAGTTAGAGAAGAAGATAGAGATATTGTTAAATATTTAATTTCAAAGAAAGATATTCCTACATTAGAAAGAATAGACATTCCCGATTTGGCTAAGAAGAAGATTATTGAGGCTATAGAAATTTCATTGTTTGGTGATGATCATAAACTAAAAGAAATATTGCATTCTTTAATAAAAAGAGAAGAGGTTGAAGAGCTTGAGTTTATTTCTGAAAATTTTGAATTGGTAATAGATCCTACGTTGATACCTTCTATGGAGTATTATAGTGGAATATTCTTTTTGGTTTATTCTTCTGACTCTAGCTTACCATTGGCTAGTGGTGGAAGATATGATAATTTAACTTCAAAATTTGGTTATAAACAAACTGCTATGGGTTTTGCAATTGATTTAGATTAATATTTGATAATATGAGTAATATTTTATGCATTGACATAGGAAATACAAATATAGTTTTAGGTTTGACAAGTGAAGATAAGAGGGATTTTTATTTTAAAAAATTTAGAATGATTACTAATCATAATATAACGGCTGATGAAGTTTCTTTGAATATATTCAATGTTTTGAATTTCTTCAAGGTTTCTTTCTCGGAGGTATCTAAAGTTATAGTTTCAAGTGTGGTACCTGAGGTTGATGTTCAGTTTAGGAATGGAATAAAAAAAATAATAGGTTTAGAGCCTAAATTTGTGAATATAGATGAAGTTCCGATAGAGGTAATTTATGAAAATAGAAAAGAGATAGGCAGTGATAGACTTGTTGATGCATATGCTTCTAAAGTTTTATACGGTGATGATTGTATGATAGTGGATACAGGTACTGCTACGACGATTGATATTGTGATAGATGGAAACTACAATGGTGGTGTTATTATGCCAGGAATTCAAACTTCATTGTATGCTATATTTCAAAAAGCTTCAAAGATACCTAAAGTATCACTTGAAACTCCTAAGAAAATTATAGGTAGGAATACTGAAGAATCTTTAAGAATTGGGATAATAGTAGGACTAGCTAAGGGTGTTGAAGGCATAATAAAAGAGATGTATAAAGAAGTGGGCAAGAGTAATTTCAAAATAATATTCACAGGTGGTATGTCAAATAAGATATTTGAATTTGTTGATGTGGATAATAAGATTCTGGATAAGGATCTTATGCTTAAAGGTTTAAAGCTTCTTGCTTAGGAGGGTTGAGGTAATATTATTTGGGCTATTTCTGGCACTGATCTAAATACAAAGTTTTCTTTTTCAGGTTTCTTACCTAGTATTTTTTCTATATCTTCGGATGATAAAGTCTCTTTCTTAATAAGTTCAGAAGCTAGCTCTTTAAGTTTATTTATGTTTTCCTTAAGAATTCTTGTAGTTTCAGAATAGCAATGATTTACTATAGCCTTTATTTCACTATCAATGACCTCTGCTATTCTATCGCTGTATGTTTTCTTGACCACGATATCTTTTCCTAGGAAAACAGGACCTTCTTTTTCTCCGTACTGTATTGGTCCAAGTAGATCACTCATACCCCATTCGCAAACCATTGCTCTTGCAATTTTTGTTGCTTTTTCTATGTCATTCTGGGCGCCGTTAGATATAAATTCAGGGCCAAACATAATTTCTTCTGCGGCTCTACCTCCTAAAATTCCCATTATCATCTGATAAAGCATTTCTTTGTTGTATAATTTTCTGTCATTTATAGGAAGTTGCTGTGTGACTCCTAATGCTCTCCCTCTAGGTATTATTGAAACTTTATAAACTGGATCTGCGTAAGGTAGTAGATGTGAAACAAGAGCATGTCCTGATTCATGAAAAGCTGTAATTATTTTTTCTTCAGGAGTTATAACATAAACTTTTTTTTCGGGACCCATTAAAACTTTGTCTCTTGCTTTTTCAAAATGCTTCATGTAGACTCTATCAGAATTTTCTCTAGCTGCAATTAAGGCTGCTTCGTTAACTAAGTTTTCAAGATCAGCTCCGGTAAAGCCAGGTGTGCCTTTAGCGATTACAGATATATCAACATCATCTCCTAATTTTATCTTTTTTATATGTACCTTAAGAATTTCCTCTCTTGCCTTTATGTCAGGAATATCTACTACAATTTGCCTATCAAATCTACCAGGTCTAAGTAACGCAGGATCAAGAATGTCAGGCCTATTTGTTGCAGCTATTACGATGATACCTTCTTGAGAATCAAATCCATCCATTTCTGCAAGTAATTGATTTAGAGTTTGCTCTCTTTCGTCATGACCTCCCCCAAGTCCTGCACCTCTAAACCTACCAACAGCGTCTATTTCATCTATGAAAACTATACAAGGAGCATTTTTCCTTGCTTGATCAAATAGATCTCTCACTCTACTTGCACCCACACCTACAAACATCTCAACGAATTCAGAACCACTCATGCTAAAAAACGGTACTCCAGCCTCACCTGCAATAGCCTTAGCAAGTAATGTTTTACCGGTACCTGGTGGTCCTACAAATAATATTCCTTTAGGTATTCTTGCACCTATTTTTATGTACTTTTTTGGATCTTTTAAGAAGTCCACTATTTCCACTACTTCCTCTTTAACTTCATCTATTCCGGCAACATCGGCGAATGTAATTTTTTTAGGTGGTTCTTTATACATTCTCGCTCTACTTTTAGTGAAACTGAATATCTTTGCATTGCTTTCTCCAGCACCACCAACCTGCCTACCGAAAAACCACGATACTAAAAGTAGTCCCCCTATAACAAGAGCAACAAATATTATAGTATTTATAATTTCAGAATTACCTGTAGTATCTCTACCGTAAACTTCAACACCATTTTCTATTAAAATGTCCATCAGTTTAAGATCAGCATAAGGAAGCAAAACCTTAAAAGAAAACCCACCTTTGTCTTTAGAAACGGATTCTCCATATATGGTTTTACCATTTTCTATCGTAACTTTAGTAACTTGTTTTTCTTTAACCATTTTGATAAAATCACTATAGCTTATTTCAGGAGTAAATTTTGAAGTACCTATAGGTACGAAAAGATATATCACCATGAAAGTGAGTAACATCAGTATTAGTATAGTCCAAATTCCGGATCCTTCTCCACCTATGTTTGAATTACTCTTCTTACCGTTCTGATCTTTCACATTTCCCCCCTATTATTTTGCTAGCTTAAAATCCATAAAAAGAATTATTATTCTTTTCATTTTACTTTGTCAATTTTTACTTTTTATTAATACTTAGTTAATGAAATCTAGTAAAATATTTAAGTAAAGTCAAATTTTACTAAATTTTTGAATTCAGTTCTAACTTTTGATGTAAAAGTTTTATATATTTATTTACTTTTAACTTATGAAGTGCTCTGTTTAAATAAATTGAATACCTCTTTCATAAGTATATGGCTTTTAATTCCAGGAGATTCTTCAATACCACTTGAAATATCAATAGCAAAAATTTTACTACCAAACTTTTTTATGATATCAGAGATATTATATTTATTAATTCCTCCAGAAAGAAAAACCTTTTTATTATTGCAAGATGAAAGTATAATATTAAGTAATGTTTCATCTATCCTTTTACCTGTACCACCGTAAGTTCCCTCGACAAAGGCATCTAAAAGTACGAATTCCGAAATACATTCTTTTATTTTAACAGCGTCATCTTCGTTTTTAATTCTAAAGGCTTTGATAACGGGTATTTCTCTATTTAAAAGATCTTCTATATACTCATTATCCTCCTCTCCATGTAATTGGACAAATGAAAATTGGTATAAGTTATATAGGTCAATAACCTTATTTACATTTTCATTTACGAAGACCGCAACGAAATTGCCTTTAACATTTTTGGAGATGTTGTCAAAAACATCAATACTAACAAACCTTTTACTCCCTTCAAAAAATATAAAACCTTGATAATCAACGCCTAAATTGATTGCTAACTTTACATCGTCTATTCTTGTGAATCCGCAAAACTTTAGCTTCATAAATAAAAAGTGAGGTTGCGGGGCAACCTCAAAGAATGTTATAGAACAAATAAAACTAAAATTGCTATAGCAATACCGTAAATAGCAATTCCTTCAGCAAGGCCTATAAATATTAAGCTGGTACCAAACATCTCCGGTTTTTCAGCAATAACGGATATAGCTGAAACACCAATGGGACCAACTGCTATACCTGCACCTATAGCTGCAAGACCAACTGCTAATGCAGCACCTACATATTTAAGACCAAGAGCAAGTGGATCTTGATTAGGAGCAGTTGTAGTAGAAGTAGAATGACTTTCTTGAGCAAAAACATTGGTACTCAAAACAGCTGTAAGTACAAGAGACAATACTAGTATAACTCCTCCTAAAATAACAACTCTCTTCAAAGATTCTTTCTTTTTATTTTTTATAGCTTTAACCAAGAAGAAAAAGTAGAATCCCATAGCTAACATTAGCGTCACAAAAAACACAATACCTGCCATCCTATCCTCCTATTCAAATTATTTTGAATACTATATATTTAGTTAGCTATCTTTCAAATTCATAAATAGATTTTTCAAGAATTTTAAATTACTTATTCTAAACAATTAAGGATAGGAATACTAAAAATAATTTCTAACTCTATTAGAGAAGGTAATTAAATTTCTAATAGAGGATTGAACCTTCAGTTTATACTAAAGATAGATACTCATAGAAAGGTTGAAGTTTTTCTAACTTATTTGCTTAGGAAACAGGAGAAAGCAAAGCTATCTCTAAATTAGGAATTTGAAATTCGGGAATAGTCAAAATCAGTAATTGAAAATCATTTTTAGTAATTATTATAGTATTTATATGAATTTTGAAATTCTGAATTTAACATTATCTGCAAAAACTCACGAAGAATGTAAGAGAGTTCAGTTATTGGTTAGAGATCTTATAGAATTTAGAAAGTTAGATATATCAAAAGTTAAAATTGTTGCTGGAGTTGATGTAAGTTATAAAGGTGATGAGGGCATAGGTGTTTTGGTTTTAGTGGATTTTGAAAAAGGTGATGTTATTCAAACTTTGGTTAGTAGGAGTAAGGTTAGTTTGCCATATATTCCTGGTTTATTGGCTTTTAGAGAGATACCTGTGGTTATTGATTTATTTTCTCAATTGAGTATTCACCCTGATGTTGTTATAGTTGATGGTCAAGGTATTGCGCATCCTTTAGGGGTTGGTTTTGCTACACATCTCGGCACTATAATTGAAATGCCTACTATTGGTTCTGCAAAGTCTTTGCTTTATGGTACTTATGTGGATTTACCTAACGTACTTTGTGCTGATTCTCCCATTATTGATCCTAAAACAGGCAATGTTATAGGAAAAGCTTTGAAAACTAAACTTTCTTCAAGACCAATTTTTGTTTCAGTTGGTAATTTTATTGATTTAGATAGCTCTGTTGAAATTGTAAAGAAATTGACTTTTTTAGGAGATTGTAGATTGCCTATTCCGATTTTTTGGGCTGATAAAATTTCCAAAGAAGAGAGAAAAAAATTATTGCCTTAATATTATTGCTATTCTTCCGTTTTCAAAAATTTCTTTGTTCTCTTGTAGAGATAAAATTTTGTATATATCAGTATTTTTTAAAATTATTTCGGTTTTGTTTTCTCCAGATATTCCTATTGGAAAAACGTACATGATTTTATCTCCCAGTATACCACTATTTAAAGCATCTTCAAGAGAGTCAAATATATGTAGATATCTTTCCCCGCCTTTATAATTTGCATAGCTGTATATTACTTTACCATCTTCTGATATTATTTTGTGTGATAGGGCAAGGTTTAGAGGTAGTTTACTAACATTTATTGCTAAACCGGTGTATTCTTTGGGTTCAGCAGTATTTATGAATTCTCTATATTCTCTTGGTATTGATGGTAGTCTTAATATTTCAAACAAACTTTCTTTTCCATACAATCTTATGTTGTATGTTAGAAATACTTTTCCTTGGTAAGTTCTAAAGTCTTTTATTTGGGTTTTTTCTAAAAGTGATAATATTTTGATTTTCTTATCAGGAAATTCTTCAAATATGTCTTTTACTTTACGGTTGTTGTCAAATATTATTTCGTTTAAAAGGTTAAGAGATTGGGATATTATTCTCCTTTTCATTTGATCTTTAAGTGATAGTATTTCTTGAAAAAATGTTCTGCCAGTTAAGTATGAACTTTTGTCTTCGTACTCGAAAATTATTTCTCCTTTAGTCCAGTTTATGTAAAAGTTAGTGGAGATTGTTGTTATGATATCGTTTGAAAAAGATAGCACTTGTATAGATAAAAATATGAAAAGGAAAAGTTTTCTCATGTGAAAAGTATCGGAATATAGGTAGCAAGGATGAGCGGGAGACGGGACTCGAACCCGCGACCCTCGGCTTGGAAGGCCGATGCTCTACCAACTGAGCTACTCCCGCAAAATTCTTATATAATTATACCTTAAAAAATGATAGATTTTCAACTAAAGATTTTGGAAAATATAATTACTCTAATTAGAAGTTTAGGAATTGGGAACCTAAAGGTAGTTTAATAAACTTCTTAAAAAGCAATTCTTAACTCTATCAGGAATAGTAAATAATTTTCTTATAGAAGTTGTAGTCTACCTTGGATTGC
>JBMFQU010000060.1:0-11268 GCA_049968435.1 Brevinematia bacterium
CCACCCGCCCTATTAGATTAGCGAAGGCTCCGCCTTCTCTTCTTCCATTAAGCAAGTTAAGAAAGATTTGTATTAATAGTAACTCTCTTAGAAGAGAAAAATATAAGCTATTTACTCCTAATATTTTTAGGAATTTTAAGAAACTCCTTTTTGTTCCCCACCACCCGCCCCTTAGTGCATTAAGAGGATTTCACCCTCTTATCAATATCTCCCTCTAATCCGTTAGTAAAATTCTACATTTATATTAGAAATCTAATTATTCCCAAATTCTTAATTTGAAAAGCTTCATCTCCACCTCTTCTAATAAATATTCTAACAAGTGAGTTAAGAAAACTTACTCCTCCTTTTGATACCTCATACTAGAAGGATTACTAAACAATTCTAGTAAAGGCTTACAACCCTTATTAGGATCTCTCTATGGATATATAGTGTAAAAGCACAGCATTCCCTGTGTTATTCCAATACATCCTTGGTAGAAGGAATAGAAGTTGAAACAACATTTATGGACTCTTTGATAGCGACAGCAAAAGATTTAAAAAGAGATTCAGAAATGTGATGTTTATTAAAACCTCTAACAAGACTAGCATGTAAAGTTATTTTAGCTTCTCTTACGAAAGCCGAAAAGAAAACCTCTAGTAATTCCATATCAAAGTCTTTTATACTCCCTTGGCAAAGTAAAGGATCAAAGTATATATAACTTCTACCACTTATATCAATAGATACCATAGTAAGAGACTCATCTAAAGGCACAGAAGCAAAACCAAACCTCTTTATTCCTTTTTTACTACCAAGTGCTTTGTAAAAGCAATTACCTAGAACTATACCGAAATCTTCAATTAAATGATGAAAATCAACATGCGTATCACCAAGGCATTTTACAACTACAATATCAATACCAGAATGTTTCGAAAAAGTATTAATCATATGATCGAAAAAACCAATACCGGTACTTCCAGTATAAACCCCGCTACCGTCAAGATTTAATTCAATTTCTATATCTGTTTCTGAAGTTTTTCTATAATACCTTGCAATTCGCATTTTAGAAAAACCCCAACATCATAAGTATCAAAACTACCAATATAAGTCCCCCCGCTGCTATTCCAAGAAATATCAGAATATTTACAAAATTATCAGATTTAACAGATTCCGTTTCTCCAACCTCAAGACCAGCTTGTAAAGAAGATTTTAAAATTTCTCCCTCGTACTTCTTTACCTTTACATTATCTTCTTCTATAGATTTACCGTATATTCCAGGTCCAATACTTGTTAAAATTACATAATTTTTACCAACAACCTTTATTTGTTCAATTGTTGAAGGAATAGGTTTTTCTTCATTAGTTTGAGGATTTATAGCTCCTAGTAATTCTTTAAAGTATTGACCTCTCTGAGTTTTCTCAGTAATTCTAGTCAAAACTTTATCGCCAGGTTTCAATTCATAAACAGGAATACCAGTTATAGGAGAGAGAACTAAAGAAGATTCAAGTATAATTGAGTTAGGAGGTAAATTAAACTCATCTTGTTGATCTTGTTTCGGAGCCTGTTGAGTAGCTTGTGCTTTTTTCTCGGATTCTTTTTTCATTCTTTTAACATTCACTTCCTCTACTTCTTCCTGACTAGCAAGCTCAACCTCTAGATCAACAGACACATTTCTATCACCAGTAGGTCTTTGCAACATATTTTGTAGAAATTCAGATAACTTTGGTACTGCATTTCTAGAAATGTAATAAACAAACTCATCCACCCTCTCCTCTGATCTTAGTTCAGAATCAATAGCCTTATGCACATCGTTAGTGATACTTATAGAGTATTCCCCTCTCCACTTTATATTCACAATCTTATCTTCAAAATCATACCATGGCATCTGAGGGTTATTTTCATATATAGAACTAAAATGAGACGCAGCTACATGAACTTTTTCAAGATTTTTTGAAAGTAAATTAAATGAAATAAAAACCAACCCAAAAGTATTAGTAGAAATAGCTTTAAACCTACACTTTATTATTCCATAAGAAGGTACAAACTCATTTGGCATTCTAATCCCCGCCTATTAAACATAATTTCGGAATAAAATATATTTATCTAAATGATAAAAATAATTACAGAAAAAATTCAATAAAATAATAACTTGCTTAAAAACTTATCTTCAAAAACTTATCTAGATAAAATTCTTACCCCCAACCCCCTATTCCGAATTCCTAAATTAGTAATGCTATACTTCCTTTAATATCTAGAATCTCCCTTTCCCTAAAAGGAAGCTAAAAGTAAATTTTTATCTCTAATTTATTAACTTACGTCGGTAAATTAAAATCAAGATTGCTAATAGAAAAATATGTTAAGTATAATTTTTTCATGAAGATAAACTACCCAAAGGTAATTGGCTTAATATTGTTATGTGTTTTCATGTTTTTCGTTGGTTATCAATTAGGATTAGTTAATACTCCTCAAAAAGCTATAAAAGACAGAGCGAGAGCACTTCAAGAGAAACAAAAAGCAGGAGAAGCAATAAAAAACCTAGAACTCGGTAGAAGAGAACTACAGCTTGTCATAGACGCAGTTGAACTTGATGTCTATAGGGCAGAAATTTATAAAAATTTAGCAAGACAGTATTTTATGAGAGACATGTGGATAAAAGCACTAGAAAATGCCCAAAAAGCAATAGACTTTCTACCCACAGATGAAAATTTATATTTAATAATAGGCGTTTCCTTTTACCAACTATCGAAAGTAAGTGAAAACAAAGATCAGGCTTCAGAATACTTACAGAGAAGTGAAACTAACTTATCTAAAGCAATAAAAATAAATCCTGACTATATAGACGCTAGATATGCCTATGCACTAATAAAAATAGAAAAAGGTGAATTTGGAGAAGCTTTAGAAAACTTAAATTCTATCTTAACGATAGAACCTAAAAATGTACCTTCACTCTTCGCTAGAGCTAGGGTATATTACGAAATAGGAGAACTTTTAAAAGCAAGAGAAGACTATGTAAATTTACTTGAATTGCTTTTACCTAACGATCCTAGGAGAAAGAAAGTTATAAACAACATTCAAATAATAGATAGTCAATTAAAATAAAGAAGGGACATAAGTCCCTAATTACTTTAAACCTTTTAGTTCTTTCATTATATCAGGAGCTTTACCTGCGCTAAACAATACTTTTTCGTTTTTGTAAGAATATAACTTAGTCATCTCCTCCCTTGCTGGACCTAAGTACTTTCTTGGATCAAACTCTGAAGGCTTCTCATAGAAAATCTTTCTGATAACAGCAGTCATAACTAACCTTGAATCTGAGTCAATATTAACTTTACAAACAGCAGATTGTACTGCTTTCTGAATTTGATCTTCTCTAACACCTGCGGTAGATTCTAATTTACCACCATACTTATTAATCATATCAACATAATCTTGAGGTACTGAAGAAGCACCATGAAGAACAATCGGAAATCCAGGTATCTTCTCCTTAACTTTTTCAAGGATATCTAACCTTAGTGGAGGAACTTCTTCTCCTGGTTTAACCTTGAACTTATAAGCACCATGGCTTGTACCAATTGAAATAGCAAGAGAATCAACACCAGTTTTTTCAACAAAGTCAGCAGCTTGATCTGGATCTGTGTAAATTGATTTTTCAGAAGATACATGCTCCTCTATACCAGCAAGAATACCTAATTCACCTTCAACTGTAACATCAAACTGGTGAGCATAATCAACAACTTTCTTTGTGATAGCGACATTTTCTTCATAAGGTAAATACGAACCATCAATCATGACAGAAGAAAAACCATTATCTACACAATCTTTGGCAAGCTCAAATGAATCTCCGTGATCAAGATGAAGAGCAATAGGTATTTCACTTAAACCATTTTTTGCAGCAAGCTCTCTAGCAAACTCAACAGCTCCTTTTGCAAGATATCTCAATAAAGCCTGATTAGCATACTCTCTAGCACCTTTCGAAACTTGTAATATAACAGGAGATTGCGTTAAAACACAGGCAGTGAGTATAGCCTGAAGTTGTTCCATGTTGTTAAAATTATAAGCAGGAACGGCAAAACCTTTTTGATAAGCATGCTTAAACATCACTTTCGTATTGTAAAAACCTAACTCTGTATAATGAACGGCCATCTTATACCTCCATAATATTTATATGAATATGTTAATTGATCAATAAAAGAAATTCAAGAAAACTTAATTTTATTGAAAAAAATATTATTATAGTTATAATAAGCATATATTATAGAGAGGTAAACATGAAAAAGCAAACCAAAGAAGTATTAATTATATTTGGCATTTCAATTCTAGGTTTCTTAGCTTCTTATATACTATACACTACTGCTTTCTGGCAAATAAGAGATGCATTGATAAATACATTTTTTAGCTTAAGAAGTGCCGAAGTAAGTAGCACTGGTAAAATCACAATTAGCGAAGGAGAAACCTTTGTCTCAAAAGATATAATAATAGTAGGAATAGACGACAAAACCTTATCAAAATTAGGTAGATACCCATTTCCTAGAAGCATCTACAGAGAATATATACTAAAGCCATTACTTTCAACAACAAATTATTACCCAAAAGCAATATTTTTTGATATTGTATTTTCTGAATACTCATCACCAGAAGAAGACAAGATATTCTTTGAGGCTTTAAAGAAATCAACGAATGTATTCGCAGACTATATGTTCATTTTTAGTGAAGCAAGCGGAGAAGGATTACCATTATCAGGGGAAATAAATTCTAAAAGGTTAAAACTTATAGAAAAATTCACAATACCAAAGGAAAACATTAAAGGTAGATCAAAAGTTATCTACGCAAGTAGAGGAAATTTACCAGTTCCAGAGGTTATTACAAATTCAAAAGGAGTAGGATTCGCCAATATCCTAACAATCAATGAAAAATCAGAAACCTACAATTCAATACCATTGGTCATAAAGTACGAAGACAAATATTACGCTAGTATTTTACTACTTTTACTATGCCAATACTATGATGTTAGCATATCAAATGTAATACTAAATCTTGGTAAAGAGATAATAATAAAGAATGCTAAAGTAAAGTATCCTAATGGAATCTACGAAATCAGAGATGTAAAAATACCCGTTGATAAAGCAAATAGATTCTTGATAAACTACACATCGAGAAGCGATAAAGTATTAGAAAACGGTACAATAAAAACAATATCTCTAGTAGACATACCTAGGATAAAAGGAATAGAAAGGTTTGCAAAGGATAAATTACTCCTTATAGGTATGTTAGCCTACGGGTATGGAGACATTTGGAAATCACCTATATCAGACAGAATGTACGGAATAGAACATATAGCAAATGCTCTCAATAACATAATAATGGGAGATATTTATGGATACCCCGGATACATAAAAATATTACCGGAGTGGATAATAGTTATCACATCACTAATATTAGCTATATTAGTTTCAGTAGTACTTATAACATCAAAAAATATAATCGTAGGTGTACTTGAAATAATTGGTTTAATAATAGTTACCATTTTTTCTTCATACTTTTTATTCTCTCAAGGTACAATTATTTTTGGAAAACCTATAACCAATACTGCAATATTAGCTGAAATACTTCTACCTGTTTCCACAATACTTCTCTCTTATATAGGCGGGCAAATATTCTTAATTTCAAAAGAGAGAGCAGAAAGATTACAAATAAAAGGAATGCTTGATAGTTATGTTTCCCCTGAAGTTGTAAATATACTTCTAAAAAATCCTGAAAAGCTTACCCTTGGAGGAGAGGATAGAGATGTTACTGTCTTCTTCTCAGATATAAGAGGTTTTACTTCTCTATCTGAAGGTATGTCACCGCAGGATTTAGTATCACTGATAAATAGATACTTATCAATAATGACAGATATAATAATGGAAAATAGAGGTACAGTAGATAAGTATATAGGAGATGCAATAATGGCATTCTGGGGAGCACCACTTGATGATCCAGATCATCCATTCAGAGCTTGTAAAGCAAGCCTAGAAATGATTAAAGCATTAGAAGAACTAAATAAAGAGCTACCCGAAGGTAAAAAAATAGACATAGGAATAGGAATAAACACAGGAATTGCAACTATAGGCAATATGGGATCTACAAAAAAGAAAAACTACACCGCGATGGGAGATACTGTAAATTTAGCTTCAAGATTAGAGGGAGTAAATAAAGTCTTTCATACAAAAATAATAATAAGCGAATATACTTACGAAAGAATTAAAGATAGAATTCTTGCAAGAGAATTAGACTTAATAAGAGTAAAAGGTAAGAAAATACCAGTTAAAATCTATGAGGTAATAGGATTTTTAGATGAATACAAACCAATAATAAATGCATTAGGTATAAGTCTTGAGGAACTAAAAGGGTAGATATGAGCCGTGCTGGATTCGAACCAGCGACACCCGGCTTAAAAGGCCGGTGCTCTACCACCTGAGCTAACGGCTCAACCTAACTTAGTTAATTATACGAAAAAACTATTCTACATGTCAAATTCAAATCAGGGCGCTTGAAAAATGCCTTTAGTATCTCCCCCGACCTTAGTAAAGGCTACGCACCTTTTTCATTACCTCTCTTGAAGCACCAACATTAAGATTTTAAATCCTATTAGAAATCTATTTCCAATCTTAATTTAGTAAACTCCACACCTTCACTACCTCAATTGAAGATAAAATTTATACTTCTTCTGATAGAAGTTAGGAATTTTAGAAAACTTTTTTGTTTCTCGCCCACCCACCCTTAAGATTTAACAGGAGGGCTAACGCCCTCCTACGAATACCTCCCTTTAGACATATAAAGTAGATTACATTTTTAAAAGTTATTTGATAGCATCAGAAATTTTGAGAAACTTCTTTTACTACTTTCCCTATTAGATTAGCGAAGGCTTCGCCTTCTCTTCTTCCATTAAGCAAGTTAATAAAGATTTGTATTAATAATAACCCTTTTAGAAGTGGAAAAATATAAGGTATTTACTCCTAATTAGAATTTAGGAATTTTTAGAAATCTATTTTAGTTCCCCACCCACCCTTAAGCATCTACAGGAGGGCTACGCCCTCCTATTAGGTACCACACTTTAGCAATCCAATGTAGGCTACAACTTCTATAAGAAAATTATTTACCATTCCTGATAGAGTTAAGAATTGATTTTTAAGAAACCTATCTTAGTACCTCACCTACCCCTAAAGTTCAAAAGGAGGACGAGGTCCTCTTACTAGTACCTCCTTAAGCATTCCAAAGTAAGCCCCACCATTATTTAAGCAAGTAAATTAATAAAGATTCTTCTTACTTTAGGATTAAGAAAAGATAAAACCCTCAATACCTAATAGAAGTTTAAAAATTGTTTTTAGCATTCTTACTCTAATTGTTTAGAATAGGTAATATAAAATTTTCAAACATTCTTAATTTTTCTAATTTTTTTCAAAATTACATAACTTATAAATAAAAATACTAATCATTTAACATTTATTGCAAAACAGGAGGAAAAGTATGGATAAATACAAAAGCAGAAGATTTGATGTATATGGTCCAGAAAAAATAGACAAAGAAGTTTTAGAAACTTTTGATTATGAATACCAAGGAAAACCAATAGAAATAGTTATAACCACAAATGAATTTACCTCTGTATGTCCTTGGACTGGATTACCTGATTTTGCCACTTTAACTATAAGGTATATACCTGATAAGAAATGTATAGAGCTAAAATCTCTAAAGTATTACCTCCATTCCTATAGAAATGTAGGAATATTCTACGAACACGTTGTAAATAGAATACTTGAAGACCTTGTTGAAGCATCTAACCCAATAAAAATGATCATAGAAGCAGAATTTACAATAAGAGGAGGATTAAAAACAACTGTAAAAGCAGAGTATAACAAGGAGAAATAGTATGTCAAAAATAAAAATGGCTGTGATTGGTACTGGACACATGGGAAGGTACCATGTAAACGCACTATCATCAATGGATGATGTTGAAATAGTAGGTATATGTGATATCAATGAAAAAGTAGGACTAGAACTTGCTGAAAGGTATAAGACTAAATACTTCAAAGATATAAGAGATTTATTTGGAAGAGTAGATGCTGTAATAGTCGCAGTACCAACATTTTTACACTACTATGTAGCATCAGAATTCATAAAAAGAGGAATACATGTACTAGTAGAAAAACCAATAACCAGAAGTATAAAATACGCAGAAAAATTAATTGAACTCTCTCAACGACATAAGGTAATCCTACAAGTAGGACATATTGAAAGGTTTAATGGAGCAGTTCAAGAGTTAAAAAACATAATAAAAAAACCTTATCTAATAGAAGCAAAAAGAATGGGACCTAAAAATACTAGAATAAAGGATGTAGGAGTAGTGCTTGATCTAATGGTACATGACCTAGATATAATATTAAACCTTCTCGATAAAGCTTCTTTTGACATAGTATACATAGGAGCATCAGGAATAAAAATTTATTCAGAGTATGAAGACATAGCAAGCGCAACAATAATATTTTCAGATAATAGCATAGCAAATATCACAGCAAGCAGGGCTACAGAGAACAAAAGAAGAATACTACAAATCTCTCAAGAAGATTCTTTCATAGAACTAGATTATTCAACACAAGATATAACAATCTATAGGCAAGCAACCTCTAACTACTTTCTCAACAAAGATGAAATAAAATATGTACAAGAAGCAGTTATAGAAAAGGTTTTTGTAAAGAAGGAAGATGCATTAAAAAGGGAACAAAGGCACTTCATAAATTGTATATTAGGTAAAGAAAGCCAAATGTTCAGCAATGAATTAGATTTAAAAACACATATAGTAGCAAAGAAAATAATGGACATAATTTATACTCAGTGGAAAGAAAAATTTTCAACTTACCCTCATTATGCAAAATATGCAAAAATTTAACTATATATCATCTTCACCAGATGAGACAAAACAAATAGGTTTTGAATTAGCAAATAAAGTAACAAAAGGAGATATAATAATTTTACATGGAGATTTAGGTAGCGGAAAGACAACTTTCGTAAAGGGATTTTGTAAATTCTTCTTAATTGAAGAAGAAGAAGTAACAAGCCCATCATTTACACTCATGAATATATATGAAGGTACAGAAAAAATATATCATTTTGATTTCTACAGAATTTCTGATATTGACAATATTGATAGCGAAATATTTCTAGAATATATTGAAGATAATAAAGCAATAAAACTCATAGAATGGAATAAAATAGAAATACCTAGTACCTTAAGAGTCATAAGAGTTGAAATAGACTACATTAGTGAAGATAAAAGAAAGATAAATATAATCACATAGGAGGGAAAAGCTCCCTCACATTATTATTCACTACCTTCCTTGAACTTAGAAAGATCAAGAACACTATTATATCCATCAAAACCATCAGGTTGTTTATTATTATTAAAAGGATCTTCAACCCAAGTCATATCTGCCTTTTGATCAAAGTCTTTTGCAAAAGGATCTTTATGATAAACAACAAATTTGTATATAAAATCACCTAATCTAACATCCTCCAATTTTAATTTCCAAGTATCTGAATCAACTTTCTTCATAATATTCTCAGCAGGATTCCAACCATTCATAGTACCACCAATTGCAAGAGCATATACTGGTTTTTTAGATAAGTTTTCTTGTTTTTCTAGATATAGATTAACCCTAGCCTCAGCTGCCTTCTTCTTCATACCTTTTAAAGAAGGATCTTGTGCTTCTTTCTTAACCTTCTCAACCATCTCATCAACATACTTCTTCAAATCACTAACTTTAACCGTAAACTCTAATGTACCCTTTCTACCTTTAACTTCAAGTAATTTTACACTTTTAGTTCCAGTATCGTATTCTTTAGCAAAAACACTAAAAGATAATCCAACAACAAAAGCTACCATCAATAAAATCAGTCTCTTCATACCTAAACCTCCTTTTAGGTACAATTATAAATCATGAGATTTTACATTTCAATCTTTTAAGAAGGGTGTTTGAAAAATCTTTTTAGTATCTTCACCTCCCGCCCTATTAGATTAGCGGAGGATTCAACTTCACTTATTCAATTAGAAGATAAATTTTATACTTCTTCTAATAGAAGTTAGGAATTTAAGAAATTTCTTTTAGTTCCCCATCCACCCTTTTGATTCTAGAGGAGGTTGGAAAGTAAAATTTTTACTTTTACTAAGTAGTAGATTAGGAATTATTTTAAGAAACTTCTTTTATTAATGTCCCACCCTCCATCAATATCTAACTTCAGAATCAACATTAAAATTTCACATTCTATCAGAAATATATTTTATATCTTAATTGAATTAGGAACTAAATTTAATATTGAAAAAACATATTAAGTTTGATTAGAAAAACTATCTCTTACCTTTCCCAAGATAAAACCAAGCAAAGCTAAGTGATTCCAGAAATAAAATCTAAGTACATTTTGGTTCCAAAACAATAAAACAAATTCTAGTACAAAACCCATAACCATAGAAAATAAAACTATAGACTCAAAATATCTACCAACCTTAAGTAAACCAAAAGAAAAAATCCAACTCTGATATGATAAAATACCCCAAGAACTCAATAAAACCAAGGCTCCAAAAATACCTAATCCTGCAATTATTTCAACGAAAACATTCATACCTTCATAAGGTTTAACATCCTCATTACTTTTCGGAACTACTCCCGACATAAGAGCTTTATGAGGAGCAACACCACCTAAACTAGTACCTATGAAAGGATTCTTAATAGCAACTTGAAATGTTTTTTTCATCTCCTCTAACCTAGGACCAATGCCTGTCTCCCCAGCATTCTCTAAAACTTGATTATACTTAGATGATATAGAGACACTAGAAGTAGAAGCAATAAAGTTCGGCAATGCTTCCAATAAAAATATAGAAATTCCGAAAACCGAAAAGAAAGACATAAAAGAAAACAAAAGGTTCTTTTTAAAATTTAAATTACTTAAAATCGATAATCTTTGGAATATAAAAACTAAGTAAAACAAAACTATTAAAGAGAATAAAATTATTATAACATAAAACTTTGAAGTTGAAAGAATAAGAGAAGTAAAAATCACAGAAAAAGTAATATAATGAAACAATCTCTGCTTAAATTTACCATTATAAAACAACGCCAAAGCTAAAGAAAGTACCGCACCAACACTAAGATAAGTAGAAAAGTAAGAAGGTTCGTAAGTAAATCCATTAGATCTACCAAATTGTGTCATAAACAAAATTACGTTAAAAAGATAGAATCCTACTTGCTGAATGATACCAAAAAG
>JBMFQU010000061.1:0-11237 GCA_049968435.1 Brevinematia bacterium
GGGCGGGTAGGCGGGGCACTAAAAGAGGTTTCTTAAAATTCCTAAATTCTATTAGTAGGAGGTGTAGCCTCCTGTTGCACTAAAGTGTGGGTGGAGAATTAAAAGATAAAATTATAACCTAAAGTAAACATTAATGACGGTTTTAAATCAATAAAAATTAAAGAAGCTATAGCTTCAAAATTACCTTTGTAGACTTCAAAGAACGGGCTTAGAAAAAAAGAAAACAAATAACCATACCCACTACCCCAACTCCCTCCTAAACTCACCCCACTATTTAACCAGCCAAAAAAACAATAAGAAACACCTAATGTAGCAAATAGTTTATTAAAACTACCAACAGTAATATCAAAATTTAAATTTCCTATGGAAAAGTCTAATCCACCAAAGTAAACAAGAAAAGTATTTTGAAAATCATATAAAGCACCTAAACCAACTTTTAAATACCTTCTCAAACTCTGGCTTTTATTAACGTAAGAAATATCTGATTCAAATTCATTAAAATGATTCGTTAAGTAATTAGTGATAAAATAACTATTAGTTTCATAAATCACATTAGTAACGAAATTCGTATAATAGTTAGTCAAATACACTTCATTTTTAATAATACTAGAATATTTTTTGATGTTTTCCTTTTTAATTACTTTATCTCCTAAAGCAGTTCTAACTATAACCTCGCCATCATTTTCACTAACAACTACTCCTCTAAACTTTCTACCATTTTCAACAAACTCAACAACCTCACTAGCCCCAAATTCAATAACAGCAATATCTGAGTTTTTCAATCTAATCATCTTGCCATTAAAAAGCTTAAAGGTTATAATATTACCTTCATTTGAAACTACTTGTCCTCTTAGAACACTATTATCCTTAAGTATAACAACATCAGAGAAAGCACAAAGGCTAAAAACCATAGTAAAACTAGCGATAAATAATCTTCTTAACATCTTTTCTATCAAAATTTTTTACCCCCTCTGGAGTTTCAAAAATTATAAAGTTATCATTTATACTTAACAGGTTACCTACAACTTTACTATTGTCATTGAGTAGAAGAATATTTTTGAAAACTACTTTAGAAACTTTGATCTCTTCTCCATTAACAAATACTTTCCCATCTTTCACATCTAACCTGAAATTACTAGCAGCAAATTTATATTCAATATTACCGTACTTTATAATAACTTTACTAACATCTTTAGATAAGAAAGCATTGAAAGAAAGAGAACCTACACTCTCAGGAATAACTATCTTGAAAATTCCATCAGAAGTAGAAAATTCTATACCTTTCGTATTAGAAAATCTAGACTCCAAAACGACTCTATTTCCGGAAATATTAATAACTTTCGTACTACCAAAATTTGAAAAAACAATCCAAAGAAAAAATCCTATAAAAACAAGTACAGCAATTAAAGAAAATGAAAAAACATACTTAATAAGATTAAAAGAGATATTTTTATTATCAATTTTGTTAAACTTACCCATCATTTTCATTTCTCTAAACTTCAACATCACATTATTTCTTACTCTTAAGTCAATCTCTTTAAGTACTCTTTCATCAACTCTAGAATTCATAATTTCGTAAAGTTCTTTACATTTTTTACATTCCTCAATGTGTTTTAAATCTTCTTCATCTAATCCCAAAATTATTTTCTCAATATTTATGTGATACATATTAAACCCTCCATTTAGTTTTTATTTCATAGAAATTTTATAGAATAACCAAAATAATCTCAATAACTCACAAAAAGTACTTTTTCATCTTTTCTGTGATTTTCTTTAAAACCCTCTTTATAGTTCTACTACTACACTTTTCAATCTCAGCAATCTCATCAATTTTATGTCCATCTAATCTAAGTAATATTATCTCTTTTTCTCTTTCAGGAAGAGAATCTATAAAATCTTCAAGTAATTCTCTAATATCATCATCTTTTTTTGTACTACTATTAAGGTTATCAAAAACCTCTTTAGTAGCTTTTCTATTTCTTGCTTCTCTCTTCTTTACATCTCTAAGAATATTTATAGATATAGTAAGTAAGAAATTCTTTAGACCCCCTTCTTTTTTGTAGGTATAAGATCTTATCTTTTCTAAGAATCTAATAAAAGTTTCCTGAGCAATATCGACTGATAAATCAACATCTTTCGTGTACTTGTAAATGAAACTTATTATAATCTTACTATACTTTGTGTAAAGTTCATTAAAAGCATCTTCATCCCCGCAAACAACTCTATAGACAAGCTCAGAATCTCTATCTATATCCATAAAACATATTCTAAACAACAAAGCTAACTCTTTCACATAAACTAAACAAATAAAGCAAAAGAAAAGTGACTACTCACCAATAATGAGTCTGTACTTCTTAATTTTCAAAGCCTCTTCTTTAAGCTCAAGCAATAAGATTATATTTTGAAGCTTTTCTATTTCTGCATCTCTTTTAGATGAAATTTTTTCAAGTGAAGAAAGAATATCCCTTATAATTTCACCATAAAGGATATTAAGTTTTTCAACTTCCTCATTTCTAGTCTTACCATTTCCAGAAATAATCTGAGGTTCGTATTTATTTATATTACTAGATAAAGCAAGATATAGGTTTGGATATTTTTCTTTGTATCTATCTAATATATTTCTTGCTTCACCAATGTTTCCAGATAATTGAAGAGCACTTACAACAAAAGTTAAAACACTACTCTCAGCACCTTGGTTATCACCAACATTGTTTAAATATTCAATTCCATAGGTATAAGTATCAGAAAACCTATTCAGAACATAAGAAGAAAAAATCAAATTATAGAGAGCTTTTTGATAATAAAAATCACCTTTCTCGGAAATAACCTTTTTTGAAAATTCAGCTGAGTTTTCAAAATCTTTATCAAGAAAGTAAGCCTCAGAAAGGTAGTAATTTACCTTCCTATCACTGGGAAGAGACTTTAATATGTTTATAGCACCTCGGTAGTCTTTTTTAATGATCAATGAAATAGCATCCTGTAGAGTCTCACAGTAAGAAAAAGATGCAAGAAATAATATAGTCAACAGAACAAAAACTTTTTTCATACATTTATTATCGGAAGAACTAAAACTCATAACCTAACTGAAAGTATGTTTTCCAGTTTTGGTAATCAAGCAACTTTTGACCATCAAAAGGAGAAGCAAAATCAAATTTAAGTTTAAAACCAGTACCAAGTAATATACCGAAACCAACTCCAACACCTACTTTAAGATCTTTGAGTTTAAAAACACCTTGAGATATATCAAAATATGTCATCTGCCAAGAAAAAGGATTATCACCAACAATACCTGTATCAACAAAGGCACTCGCAAAAATTGGTGGGAAAGATATATTAAAAGCACCAAGTAATGCTCTTATCAAAGCAATCCTAAGTTCTAGATTAGCAAGAAATAAAACATTTCCACTAAACTCTTTGTAATCATAACCTCTAAGTGTACCTATACCACCTATGTAAAAAGGGAATTCCTTAGAATCCAAACCAAACTTCCAACCTCCAACAGCCCTAAACGCAAGCGTATCAATAGGAGATAGCATAAAATATTTTCTAAAATCACCTATCAAAGTAAAGAAAGATTTATCACTACGGAATATATAAGGTGAATAAGAAAATAAAATCTGACTTCTAATACCATCAACAGGACCAACTACGCTCCATAGAGTAGAATCATAGGAATAAGTCAAAGATAGAGTATTAATAGAATACATAAATACAGAATTATATGTTAAATCCAACCAATTAATCGTAGGATAATCAAAGAAATCTTCGTGAGAAATATTTAAATCCAATCTAGAAAATGTACTAAACGGATAAGAAATAGTTCCGGAAAAACCTGACTTTGAATAGTAAGACTGCTCTACGTTATAGAAAACCGAAGGTAAAGTAAAGAAATTCATCAAAGAAGTAAAGTAATATCTTAAATTAAAAAACTCAAAGCTAAAATCAAAGTAGTATCTATAATTCTGGTAAGAGAGTAAAAAATTAACTTCAGACAAAGAAAGAAAATTATAATAACCGCTATAGTATGCGTTATTAAACCAAAGAGACAACCTTTGATCTCCAAGTAAATCACTTAAACTCAAACCTAAAAGAAGCATAACTCCTAAATCAGAAGAAAATGTAAAAGCACCTGTAAGATAATCAACAGTAGGAACTAAAACATAAGGCGAAATATTTCTAACTTCTATACCATCTATTCTAGAGTGCTCTAAATTAAAATTGTTAACCTCAAAATCAAGCACTTTATTATTGTTAGTAATTTCTTCAGTTAAAGAAGTAGGTGAAAAATCCTTTATATAAACATCATAAGAAAGATCATTAATAGCAGAAAAAACTATCTTAGAAGAAGTTGAATCAAGTTTAGGTGAAAAAGTACCAGAAATAACCTTTGAAAATCTTTTTATAGTGCCATCTGAGAAATTATAAACGAAAATATTTCTAACACCATCAATAGTAGAAACAAAAAACATGTACTTGCGATCTTGAGAAATGAATATATCTTGTTCCTCACCACCAATATCAATAAACTTCTCAATGTTACCATTAGTAATATCTATCTTGTATATATCAGTATCTTGTGAAAAAATACTACCTTTGTTCCTTGTAGAGATAAAGTAAACTTCGCCATCCTTACCAAACCTAGGGCAACTATCATAGAAAATATCTTGAGTAAGCCTCTTAAGATTATTATTTCCAATATCAAAAAGGTAAATATCCTCACTGTGGTTATCAAATCCCGAAAATACAACTAAATTACCATCAAGAGAAATATCTGGAGAAGATATTATCCTAATACCATCAAATTTAAATTGTTTAACAGAATCATTAGAAATGTTATAAATATTTATAGCATCACTACCACCTGATTTTGACACAAAAACAATTATACCATTTGTTGAAGAGGAAATGTTATTTCTTGTTATATGAAATTCTAAATAATTTTCATCAAATCCTCCAACGATCAAAGTTTTAACTATTTCTCTCTTAAATATATCATAAAGGACAATCTTAGGGTAAATATCTTTATAAGTAATGAAAGCAACTAAGTTACTTGAAACGAAAGTGGGTATAAATTTACTATAAGATCTAACACCATAAGGCTGATCATCTATAGTTCTAGCAAAACTTGTAATTTCATCAAAATCTTTTACCATAGACAAATACTTCTTTCTAGTTTCAGATACAAAAAGTTTCTCAAGTTCATCTCTGCTAACACCAAGTTGAGATTTAAAAGGATCCTTAGCACCATTAAGATAAGACTTAAAAATTTTATAAATAGAGGCTTTACCAAAATTATTACCGATATACTTTAAAAAAGCTTGACCTTCTTTGTAAATCAGATAATACTCTTGTGGATATAGCCTACTTAGATCAGACAATCTTTCTAAAGGTACTATATGGTTATTTATAGTAATATCTCTCAAAATCTCTTCGGAAGAAAAATCCCAATCAACAGAATAGTACTCAGCCATACCCTCTATAAACCAAAGCGGTATATTTATATCCATTTTAGATAAAATTTTCCTAACTTCTGGGGCTTTCATAGAATCAAATTGGTAAACATGAACCATCTCATGATTTAAAACTCTTTTGAAAAATCCCCAATTGCCATTCAAAGGAATAACTAATCTATTCTTTAAACCCTCTGTAAAACCTCCTGTACCTTCGTCTATAAATTCATCACTTATGTTATTACCCTGAAAATCAATCTGATTTGGAAAAACTATAACAGGAAAAGTTTGATCAAGATCCCTAAAAGTCAAAGATCTCAAATTTTCATCAGAATCTTTTAACGCCCTTATAATAATTTTAGATAAGTTTGTCTGAGATTTATCTACAAAAAGATTATATTTAGATAAATCATATACATACCAATTATGGGTATAATAATTTATTTTATTCTTACCAAAACCAAAAGAAAACTGAGAAAATAAAAACAAAAATATAAAAAAACTAACAGCCTTCTTCATAATTTAATATTATAATTCTTAAATAAAAGATAGCAAAATTAACCAAATAAAGTAAGTAAATAAAAAAATTCAGATCATTTACCTATATTATTAAACTAAATACCCAGCTTTTCATAAACTTGATTTAGAATTTTTATTGATTCACTCTTGCTAAAACCTCTATAAGCCAAGAAACTAACAACACTATTCGTAGCTTTACTTTTATTTTCTATCAATCTTTTACCATATCTTCTTATAATAATTTCTACAATTCTCTCAAAATCAACATTAACCTCACTATCATTTATATAAATTCCCTTACCCTTTAGTTTATGCCTAATGTATTTAGGACCAAAACCCCTCTCAACTTTTGAAGAAATATAAACAGATTTGTAATAATCGTCATCAATAAAACCATTCTCCTTAAGGTACTTTATAACCTCCGAAATATCTTTATCATCCAGCATTAATTTTTGTTTTAAATAATCAATAACTTCTCTTTCAGTTCTAGGCTTGAAGGAAATATATTTTAAAACCTTTTTAATTACTTCACCATCCATCACATATACTTTTCGATTATCAAAGAAACATATTCCTTAGATATACCAACAGCCCTAGATATATTTTCTATATCCCACCCTTTTTTGTATAGATTTATAACGCTTGTTATCTGTTCCTTAGAAACCTCAGGAGCATTAGCTTTTATACCAGTCTGTTTTTCTAAATTAGCTAATAAGGACTTAGCAGCTTCAATAGAAGAAGAAACTCTAGCTTCAAGTTTTATAAGATCCTCTTTAACTGATCTGACTCTATTAGCTTCAGCTTCAACATGAGCAATAAGACCATCAAGACTCTCTATTCTATCAACCGCTATACTAACCTTATCAATACTAGCTAACATCTTCTCAACTTTAGATTCAAGCATACTCAATACATCAATAAGTTCTTTTCTTCTTCTATCAACTTCATTTATAGACTTCTCAATAACAACAACTCTATCATTGGATTCAGAAATTGATTTCCTAATAGCCCCAATCTGCCTTACCATATCCTCTATAACTTCCCTCTTATTCTCGAGAGAATAAATACTCTTAGCAATATTTTCTAAGTTCTTCTCAAATTCACTAACTTTGCTAGAGATGTCTAAAATGAGTTTCTCTTTTTGAGTTATATAATCAACATTCGAAGAAACTTTATCAATATACTGAGAAATCTGGTTAATCTTGTTGTCAATTTGATTAACAATCTCTGCTTTTTTGTTAAAAGTATTCAAAAATCTTTCGATATCAGTTCTATACCTTCTTATATCTTCTATTTCATTAATTAACTTATTAACAAATTTTCTATTCTCCTCAACACCGTCAAACAAAGATTTAACCTCTTTTAACTTAATATTTACAGTAGATATTATTTCATCAATATTATTCACTTTAGAAATTGCTCCTTCAAGCTCACTAATTCTTCTTGAAATATTATCTATATTAGATCTGTACTTCTTAAATTGATCTTCAACATAGGTATTAAAATCTTTAACCTTATTGTTAATTTCAATAGATATCGAATTTAATTTACTCTTTGCATCCTGTATAAGTGAATCCAATAATATCTTTTCGTTAGTATATATTTCTCCAATTTCATTCCTCATTTCTTCAACCTTAGACGAGAATTCCAGTTCGAAAGAATTTAATTTAGACTGTACAGAAGATAAAATTTTTGAAAGGTTCATTTCTACTTCCTTTTCAACATTACCAATCTTATTCATTAACTCATTTCTTTCACTCTCAAACTCCTTTCTAAAATCGCTAATCCAAGCTTTAATGTTAAAGTTAACCCCTTTACTTATCTCTTCAAACTCATCATCAAATTTTTTCTTTGAACTCTCAAAGAATTCACTTAATTTAGCATCAACATCATCAACCTTCAAAGATATCTGCTTTAAGTATTCTTCCATTCTTTCACTGAATTCTGCTTTAAGATCCTCTATAGTACTTTCAACTTTAACCTTCGTATTAGATAGAAACTGATCTATCTTCTCAACTCTCTCACCAAAAGCTCTATCATAACCTTTAATATTTTCAAGGAAATTCTGATTAAAACTATCAATCAATTTATCCATCCTTCTCTCAAATTCTTCAATGGAAGAATCAATTTTGGATTCAAACTCGGAAAATTTCTTGTTTAAGAAATCTTCTTTACTCTTATAGTTCTCTTCAAGAAAGTTTATTACTCTTTTTATGTTTTCAAATCTTTCATTAACCTTACCATTTATGTCAAATAGTCCTGTTTCAAATAATTTTTTAGAATCAACCATAAATTTATTTACTTCTGAAGTATATTTATCATTAATATTCTTTTTAAACTCAGAAAAATCGGAATCAAATTTAGAAACTACCTCATTAAACTTTTCCTTTATAGCTTCTATCCTCGAAGAATATATCAAAACAACCTTATCCTCAAATTCTTTAAACTTACTCTTCATATCCTTATCTAGGTAATCATAATCTTTAAGTATATTTTGCTTTACCTCGCCTAAACTCATCAAATAACCCTTTATCGTTTCTTTAACAGATGAATACTCTTTTTCAAGAGATTCAATGAAAGAATCAAACTTTGTTTTAAACATTGAAATATTTCCTTCATAATCTTTTTCAAAGTTTTTAACGATTATATTAACTGCACTTGAAACCTCTGAAGACTTGGAAGCAACAAAGTCGTTTAAATTCTTAGAAATCTCTACTTTAAACTTTTCAAAATTCTTATTCATAACTTCTTCAAACTTAGATATAACTTCATTAAATTTTTTCTCATAATTCTCCATAGTAGAACTAAACTTTTCATTACTAGAAGTATAGAGCTTTTCTAAATTTTCTTTAACCGAAGAGAACTTTTCTTCCGTCTCTAATACAATTTTATTAACATCCGATTTAAATGACGAAACAATTTCTCTTAACTTATCTTCTTCCTTATTTATCATAGCATCAAAGCTATCCACCATCTTTGCTATATTGTCTCTTATTAAATCTAAGTTTTTATTGATTTCTAATATACTATTCTCTTTTTGGCTAAGATCCGATTCTATTGTTTTCAAACCTGAACTTATTTTTGCTATTCTATCATTAACATCATCTATATCAGATCTTACTCTCGATAACATTATACTTAAGGTGTTATTAAATTCTGCTTTTAGATTATCTATATGTTGTAATATATTATTCTTCATTTCATTGACAAGTTTTTCATACACCTCATTAACATTCTGATTAAACTTCTCTTTCGCCAACTGAATATCTTTATCAACTTTATTGATAACAACCTTTATTCTAGAGTCTACATCTAAAGATAATTCTGAAATCTTATTCATCATATCATTTACAAGTTTAACATATAAATCTCTAACTTCTTTGTCTTTCTCTTCAACTCCTCTTAACATTGAAGACATAATCTCATTATATTTCTGAACATAACCATCTATGTTAGAAACATTTGACTGAATCTCAGACAACTTTACATCCAAAGAAGAAATCTTTTCAAACTTTTCAGAAAACTGTCTATCAAGCTTTTGAATATCATTAATAATTTCTCCTTTTATAGAATCAACTTGAGCATCAAAATTCCTTATATACCCATTAATTTCTCTACTCATACTATCTCTAAGCGTTTCAAAGCTTTCCTTGAATCTACTAAACAACTCTTCTTGCTTCTCTGTAAAACGCTCATCAATTTCAGAAAACTTAGCCTTTATATGTTCATCAACACTAGAATTTATAGCCTCTATTGTCTCCTTTATCTTCTCATTTAAACTAGAGGTAAGAATTGATTTTACCTTGTTAAACTCTGCATCTATCATTGATGTGTAATAATCTTTTGCATCTTCTATATCTTGCCTAACTTTAGAAAAATCAACATCCATCTTCTTAAGCTTACCAGTAATTTCATTCATAGAATTACTTAACATACTAAGTCTATTTTGAAGATTCGAAATCTCAAGATTTTTCTCTTTTATATTATCATCTAAAAACTTAGAAAACTCATTCAATTTATCACTCACTTGATTAAAATCTACATTAATCTGTGTTTTTAGATCACCAACTTCTTTAATGAAATTTGAAACTGTATTCTCAAGCAATTTTACCTTATTAGCTACATTGTCAATCTCAAACATGTTCTTACCTAACTTTTCCTCAATTCTATCCTTAAGCTGATCAACCTTTTTAGCTAATTCCTCAGATAGTCTAACTTCATACTCTTTAGCAGAAGAAGAGAGTTCTTTTTCAACTTCATTTCTTATCTTCTCAAAGTTATCCTTTAACAAGTCCATTATTCTGTCAATCTCTTTGTCTACTTTAGAATCAATAGTATTACTAAATGAAACGATTTCCTGAAGTTTAGAAGAGAGATCTTTATGTATATCTTTAATCTTATTGTCAAAGTTTTGATATACACTATCTAAGGAAGACTCTAAAGAGTTTATCTTATCAAGCAAAGTATCAATATTCTTATTTGATAAGATAACTTTATCATCTACTTCTTGCATCTTCTTATCTATTTCCAGCTTAATGTTATTAACTTTAGAAAGCATATCTTTAAATTCATTAAAAACTTTTGAAACTTGAGTGGATTCCCTTTTAAACCTCTCAAACTCATTCTTTATCTCTTCAATAGAAGAAAAAGTTTTTGACAACTCCTTTTTAGTTTGATCTATAGTCTTAAGAGCAGAACTCAACTCTCCTTCAGTTGACTTTATTTCTGAAATCTTTTCATTAACAGCAAAAACCAAGTTTTTACCAACTGTTAAAGAAGAATCCAATTTCAAAAGAAGATCTTCAAGTTTTTTCTCTTCTGAATTAACCAAATTAGAAAAATTCTCCATCTGTTTTTCAGTAAATTTCTTCAATTTCTCAAAGTTGGTTACATTTTTATCTCTATTTCTAACTACAATAGAAACAACAAAAGCAGTGATAAAGGAGATAACAGTACTCAATAAAATATCTAACATCTTCCCCTCCCAAGGTATATAAGAATTTTCAAAAATATATATCATTTCTTTCAATAAGAATAAAATAGTGCTTGGGGAAAACTTTTATCAAATTCCTGCCCTTAAGTACATGTGAGGACTATACCATCCTTTAGGTACCCCTATCAGATAAGCTAGAAAGCAAGAAAAATAAACTTACTTTTACCACTTCCATTAAAAGGTAAAACTCACCTATCCTAACAGAGTTAGGATTTTTAAGAAACTTATTTTTGTTTCCCGCCCACCCGCCCTTCAGTGTGTTAAGAGGGTTCCAC